>JAYTTN010000813.1:0-11919 GCA_043745295.1 Fimbriiglobus sp.
TACGCCCCCCGCTCGCCAAGACTCTCTCCACCGCCGCCCGCGTGTTCGCGGCCGCGGCCGCGCGGCTGGCGTGGCCGTGGCTGGCGGGGTGCGTCCGCCAGCGGTACAGCACGTCCGGGATGTGCGTCACGCGGTCGCACACCGCCAGCACCCGCAGCACCAGATCGACATCGTGCGAGGTCGAAAGCGTCTCGTCGAATCCGTTCACGGCTTCGAGCAAGTCCCGCCGGATGGCCACCGGATGCACGAAGTACGGGTGGCACAGGTAGAAGTCGTGGCTGAACGCCGGGCGAACGCGGATCGTCAGCACCTCGTTCAGGTCCGGCCCGGTCAGCGCCTCGTCGGCATAGATCAATCCCGGCCGTTTCTCCTCGTAGGCAGCTTCGATGAATCGGAATAAACAGTGCGGTTCGAGCGCATCGTCGTGGTCGAGGAACAGCACATATTCGCCGGTCGCCACCGCGAGGCCGGCGTTCGACGCCGCGCTCACGCCCCGGTTCGTGTCGAGGTGAACCACGCGGATGCGGTCATCGCCCTTCGCCAACTCGTCCAACAACGGACGGACGTGCGGCGCGGGCGAGCCGTCATTCACCAGCACCAGTTGCCAGTCCGGATACGCTTGATCGCGAACGCTTTCGACGGCCGTCCGAAGCCAGTCCTCGCGGGTGTTGTAAACGGGCACGAGGACGGTGAAATGGTGCGGCAGTGGCCAACTCTTCGCGAGGCTGGGATCGTCGGCCACCGCGCGCCGGTGCGTATCGTCCAGCCGGCGGAAATGGTTTAGCAACTCCGGCGTCGGTCGATATGCGTTCAGCCAGTCGGTCGGGTTGCGGGGGAGCGTCCGCCAGACCCGCTCGCGGAGCGACTCCCACACCGCGCCGAACCCGCGCGCGTGCCACCGCTCCAGCACGCCGGTGACTTTCCGCGACAGGTTCCACAGCAGACGGACGAGCATGGGCGAAGGTTACGGACGGCGGGGGGGAATGAAAAGCGAGACCTCACCCGGCCCGCTTGAGTTGTGCGGACCCGGCCAGGAACTCGACCCCCTCGGCGGCCACGCACTCCGACCCCAGGCCGATCAGCCGGGCGAGGAAGTCCTCCACGAACCCCGCGTCCGGGTGGCGGTCGGCGTCGAACCCGCCGAGCAGGTCGAACGTGTCGCGGCGGACGAGCAGGCCGGCCAGCTTGCCGGCGGTGGCAAGCATGCCGACCGCCGCGCCGACGGTCGGCCGGTCCAGCCGGGCGACCAGCCGCGTGAGCCAGTCCGGGTGAAGTGGGCACAGCCCGGCGTCGAGGAACAAGAGTAGCGGTTCGCCGCGCACGGCGGCGGCCTGATTCAGCGCCTCGGCCGGCGGCGCGTCCAGCACCAGGTAGACCGTTCGCGGGGTGTACGACGTGTCGGCCCGCACCGCGCGGACGGTCGCGGCGGCGGCCGTGGCGGACCCGCGAATCAGCACGGCGACGGCGGGAGTCGGCATGACGGTCCAAGGTAGTCCGCACCCTCCGGGTGCGGGTATTCCCAGGCAAGACCGCACCCGGAGGGTGCGGACTACCCTGTCGGCGATCATTCGTGCGGTCGGCGGTCGAGGCGGACCCACGGCCAGCCGTCGGGCACGATGCCTGCCAGCCGCTGGTAGGCCGGCTTCAACCTTGTCGGCAGCAGGCGGGCGAAGCTGGACCGCCGGCTCTCGCCGACGTACACCTGATCGCCGGCCGCCACCACCAGATTCGTTCGACCGTCGCCGTCCAGCACGACCGCTTCCAGGTCCACCCGGTACAGCTCGGCCGCGACCCCGGCGGCCACGTTCGGGCGGAGGACGGTCACGTCGCGGGGGTTGAAGCAGCCCGGCTTCATGGCCCCGGTGCGGTGCAGGAATTCGAGGACCGTTTCCGGCCCGCGGTACGCCGCGACGCGGTGCCGGTTCAGCTCCGGCCCGTACAGGTCTACCGTCCCGGCGCGGGGATCGACCACCGTCACCGTGACGCCCGCCGGCTCGACGCCGAACGCCGTGGCGACGGTCGCGCGGGCCGCGGCCACGGTGGTCCCTTCCACCGCCACCTTCTCGCGCGGCCCGACCGCCAGCCGGCCGTCCACGCCGACCGACGCCAGGCAATCCCACTGCGGCTTGTCCGCGAACCGCACCTCCAGCACGTCCGGGCAGGCGATGCGGTAGGCCGGCGTCGCCGCGTCGGCATGGGCGGGCGCGGTGGCGGCCGGCGGCGGCGGCACGGCGGGCCACCGGCCGTGGGCGCACCCGGCCAGCGCGAGCAGGGCCAGGGGAACGGTGTAGGCGGGTCGGCTCACATCGCATTGAATCGACCGACCGACGGGGGGAAGTTCAGCGAATGTGCCGGCTGGCGCGACGAGTGTCTGGCAAAAGATACTGGCACCAAGGGTCGCACCGCGCACCCTGGGAAAACGAGTGGGTTCGCCCCGTCGGTAAGTTTTGCCGGACCGCCGCGGCGACGCCCTCCCGGCACAGAGCACCCTTATCTTCCCGTCCGCCGCCGCGCACAATAGCCGCACTCCCGACTCCGAGGCCGCCCCGTGTCCCGCACCGTCCCCCCGACCGTCCCGCCGCCCGGCCCCGGCTTCCGGTCCCGTCTGCTCCGGCCGAACCGCTGGCGGCTGTGGGTGCAGTTCGCCCTGCTCGGCGCGTTCGTCCTCGTCATCCCCATCATGGTGTCCAGCTCGCTGCTGCTGCACGCCGGGCGGACGGTGCTGATCGAACACGAGATCATCGACCTGTCGGACGAGAGCAACCTGCGGGTGAACGACTTCCGCGAGGACATGGCGTACCTGGCCCGCGACGTGAAGCAGCTGGTGGACCGGTTCGGCGGGCGGGCGACACCGGAGGCGGCCATACTCGACGGGTTGCAGTTGCCCGACCGACCGCCGGCGACCGCCGCCGACCCGGCGGCCGTGCGGGACGTGCGGCGGAAGCACCTGTACGGCACCGTCGTCGGCGTGTTCTCGTTTCCCACCGGGAAACCGGACGTGGCCGTCCTGCCGGCGGATTCAGCGGCCCGGACGCACGCCCTCCGCGCCGCCCTGGCCGACGTGGACGCGCGGCTGGCCCGCACGCCGGCCGTGGACCGCTCCGGACTCCACCTGCAACCGGCCGACGCCGGCACGCCGTCGCGGTGCCTGCTGGCCATCGCGGATCGGGCCGCCGGCGGCACCACGTTCGCCGTCGTCATCGACTTCGACCGGTACATCACCCGGCGGCAGGCCGTGTCGCCCCGGCACCTGTACCTCGTCACCGATCCGGCCGGACAACTGCTGATTCGCCCGCATCAGGTGACAGTCGCCGAGCGGACGGCCGTCGCCGAGGTGTGCCCGTGGACGTACCCGGCCGACGGCGGCAAGCCGTGGTTCGACCCGCTGCCGACGGAGGACGCGCGGAAGCGGCGGCTGGCGAAGGCGGTGGCCGGCGGCGGCGCGCGGCTGACGGCCGTGCCGGTGCCGGCGCTCGAGTTCCAGTACCGCAAGGGGTACTTCGGCGACGACCTCGACCTGACCAAAACCCTGGGCGACGCGGCGAAACCGGCGTCGGCCGAGCTGAACGCGCTGCTGGCCGCCGAGACCGCCGCCGACCCCCGGCTGCGGTGCGGCGAGGTGTCGGCGCAGTACGGGTACGTCGAGCTGTCGCACCCGGACGCCGAGCGGCTGCTGGCCGTCAGCGGGGTGGTGGACGGGTGGTGGAAGCGGCACGGCACCGGGGCCGTGCGGTGGACGCGGCCGCTGGCGTGCAAGACGTTCCAGGGGCAACTGGTGCCGCTGCGGGTGGACCTGAACGACGTGGACGAACCCGGCTGGCTGATCGTGGCGTCGGCCGTCGAGGAGCTGCGGGAGGACATCGACGACCGCTTCGACCGCGTGTACACCCGGTGGGTGCTGCCGACGCTGGGGGTGGCCCTGCTGCTCGGCGTGGCGCTGGTGGTGACGCTGACGCACAGCCTGCGGCGGCTGGCGGCGGCGGCCCGCAAGCTGAGCCGCGGCGAGGACGTGCGGCTGCCGCTGGGCGGCTCCCGCGAGGTGAGCGACCTGGCGCTGACGCTGGACGAGATGGTCGGCCGCGTCCGCGAGCGGGACCGCGAACTGTCCGACCGCGCCGCCCGCTACCAGACCATCCTCCGCGCCGCCGGCGAGGGCGTGGTGGTGGCCGACGCCAGCGGCCGCATCGAGGAGGCGAACAAGGCGGCCGGGAAGATGTTCGGCGTGCCGGCCGAGGCGCTGCTCGGCCGCACCGTGTCGTCGCTGCTGGACGACCCCGACGCCATGCCGAACCCGGCCGAATCGACCCGCGACGAATCGCTGCCGGCCGGCCAGTCGATGGACGGGCTGCGCGGCCGGCGGCACGACGGCACCACTTTCTGGCTCGAAGTGAATCTGAAGCCGGTGACGCTGCCGGATCGGGTGGTGATCGTCTGCGTGTTCCGGGACGTGACGCGGCGGAAGGCCGACGCCGAGCGCATCACGCGGATGAACGAGGAGCTGGAGACGCGGGTGCGGGTGCGGACGGCCGAGTTGGAGGAGGCCAACGGCAAGCTCGAGGTGGCCGTGCGGGACGCCGAGGCGGCGGTGCGGGCGAAGGACTCGTTCGTCGCCAACATGAGCCACGAGCTGCGCCAGCCGCTGCACATCATCATCGGCTTCACCGAGGCGCTGAAGGAGGAGGCGGCCGACGCCGGGAACGAGGCCACCGTCCCCGACCTGGACAAGATCCTGTCGGCCGCCAAGCACCTGCTCGACCTCATCAACGACATCCTCGACATGGCCAAGATTTCGGCCGGCAAGATGGAGTTGAGCGTGTCCACGTTCCCGCTGGCGAAGCTGGTGGCCGACGTGGCGGCGCTGGTCGGCCCGCTGGCCGAGGCGAACGGCAACCGGTTCGCGGTGACGGCCGACCCGGCCCTCGGCGCGCTGACCGCCGACGAGCGGCGGGTCAAGCAGATCCTGCTCAATCTGCTCAGTAATGCCTTCAAGTTCACCAAGTCGGGGACGGTGCGGTTCGGCGTCGAGCGGCTGACCGACGGCGGCCGCGAGTGGGTGCGGTTCCGCGTCGCCGACAGCGGCAAGGGGATGACCGCCGAGCAGGTCGGCCGGCTGTTCCAGCGGTTCTACCAGGCCGACTCGTCCACCACGCGGGGGGCCGGCGGCACCGGCCTGGGGCTGGCCATCACCCAGAGTTTCAACGACCTGATGGGCGGCGAACCGATCCGCGTGACGAGCACGGTCGGGTACGGGTCGGAGTTCGTCGTCACCCTGCCGGCGGTGGTCGAGGCGACCCCGGAGACGCTGCCGCCCGACGTGCCGACGCCGCCGGAGGGCACCGAGTCCGCCGCCGGCCGCACCGTGCTGGTCATCGACGACGACCCGGCCGTGCGGGAACTGATGCGGCGGTTCCTGAGTAAGGAGGGATTCGCGGTGGTGGAGGCGGGCACCGGCGACGACGGGTTCGCCCTGGCCCGCGAGGTGCGGCCGTGCGTGATCACGCTGGACGTGATGATGCCCGGCTCGGACGGCTGGGCGGTGCTGGCCCGGCTCAAGGCCGACCCGGCCACCGCCGACATCCCGGTGGTCATGCTGACCATCGTGGACGACCGCGGCCGCGGCTACTCGCTGGGGGCGGCCGACTACCTGACCAAGCCGATCGACTGGAACCGGCTGGGCGCGATCCTGCGGAAGTACCTGTCGCGCGGCCGCGGCGACACCGTACTGGTGGTGGACGACGACGCCGACAACCGCGACGTGATCCGCCGCTACCTGGACCGCGAGGGGTGGACCATCGCCGAGGCGGCCGACGGCGAGGAGGGGCTGCGGCGGTTCGCCGAGAGTCCGCCGGCGGTCATCCTGCTCGACCTGATGATGCCGGTGCTGGACGGGTTCGGGTTCCTGGACGAGCTGGCCAAGCGGTTCCCCGGCCACCGCGTGCCGGTGGTCATCCTGACGGCGAAGGAGTTGACCCCGGACGACTTCGACCGGCTGAACGGCCGCGTCGCCCGCATCCTGGAGAAGGGCGACTTGGCCAGCCTGGAGAACCTGCTCGCCGTCGTCCGCCGGTCGGCGCGGGCGGCGTGTTGATGGCGGCGGAGGGAGTCGGCGGGTAGAATAACACCACCACATGAGGGGCGACCATGTCCGAACTGCTGCTGACCGCGATCCGCCAGAGTTCGCCGGAGGAGAAGCGCCTGGCGTTCGCGGAACTGGCCAAGGAACTGTTCCGCGCGCACCGGGACGGTCCCATCGCCATCCAGGACGGGCAAAGCCGTACCATCTGCTACGTGATCGACGAGATCGATGCGTCCGAACAGCCGTTCCCGAAGCTGTCCGCCGCCGAGGACGCCGAACTCCGCCGCCGAGCCGAGACGCGCGGCCCGACGCTGACGACGGAAGATTTCATCGCGGAGTTGGACCGGGAATTACGCGCACGAACGTGACCTCGATGGTCCGGGCCGTCCGCACCTTCCACGGAGATAACCAGCGGCGCTTCCGTTCGACCAGGATCACGAACTCCACCGCCAGTCGGTCGTACACCCACTGACGGCGTTCCGGCCGGGTGTCGGCGCGGATGCCGACACGCGGCGGACTCCCGCGGGTCGCCAGCAGTTGCCGCGACAACTCTCGCAGGCGTTCCATCAGCGTCACGCGATCGAACGGGTGAATCGCACGGGCGGACAACTCCGCGATCGCCTCTCGACGGTAGCGCAGTTGCCACGACGCCACGGTTCGCACCTCCGGAAACGAAACGCGAAGGCCCGAACGCGATTCTATCACCGGTTCAGAGGGGTGACGACCGGCACCGGACGGTCCGCGGCCCCGTCCCTATCCTATCGTGTGTTCCGCCCGCCTACGCAAGCCCCCGTGACATGACCCCACCCGACACCGCCGCCCCGATCCCGCCGTCGAACAAGACCGCCCTGTTCGTCGTCTTCTTCGTCGTGTTCATCGACCTGCTCGGCTTCGGCATCGTGCTGCCGCTGCTGCCCCGCCTCGCCGTCGAATACATGGGCGGGTTCAGCGAGTGGGAGATTGGCCTCACGGTCGGGATGCTGTTCTCGTCGTTCTCGCTCATGCAGTTCGTCTTCTCGCCCATCTGGGGCCGCTGGTCGGATCGCGTCGGCCGCCGGCCGGTTATCATCATCAGCCTCATCGGGTCGGTGGTCTGCTACGCCCTGTTCGGGTTCGCCTGCACGCTGCCGGAAACCTCGGCCACGCTCGCGCTGGTGCTGCTATTCGTCAGCCGCACGGGGGCGGGCGTCGCCGGGGCCAGCGTCAGCACCGCCAGCGCGATCATCGCCGACAGCACCGCGTCGGAGAAGCGGTCGCACGGCATGGCCCTCATCGGCGTGGCGTTCGGCATCGGGTTCACGTTCGGCCCGCTCATCGCCCTCGCCGGGCTGATCTGGCTGCCGACCGAAGCGGACCCGCTGAACCCGGAGAAGACCCGCGTCCTGCGCGAGTGGCTGTGGATGCCGGGCGCGCTCGCCTCGGCGCTGTCGGCGGTGGCACTGCTGATCGCCGTGCGGAAGCTGCCGGAGACGCTCAAGCCCGGCAACGCGGCCCACGCCGGTCGCGGCGGGTTCAGCCTGAGCCGCGCGGCCGAAGTGTTGAAGATGCCCGCCGTCGGGCCGCTGGTGCTGATCTGCTTCCTGGCCATCTTCGCGTTCGCCAACTTCGAGGCCACGCTCGCGCTTTACACCGAGAAAGTGATGCTGTTCGACGACAAGGCGAACTTCCTGGTGTTCGCCGGCGTCGGGCTGGTGCTGATGATCGCGCAGGGCGGGTTCTACCGGCGGTACGCCAAGAAGAATGTGAAGGAGGAGCGGCTGGCGACGGTCGGGCTGGTGTTCATGTTCATCGGCCTCGGCGGGCTGGCGGCCATCGCGTTCGCCGGGTACGCGGCGGAGTTCGCGGCCGACACGGTCGGCGGGCTGGCGGGCCTCTTTTACTTCAGCACGGCCGTGGCGGTGTTCGGGTTCGCGTTCGTCAACCCGTCGGTCACGGCGCTGGTGTCGCGCAACGCCGACCCGTCCCGGCAGGGGGAAATCCTGGGCGTGAACCAGTCGTTCGCGGCGCTCGGCCGCATCCTCGGCCCGCTGTGCGGGAGCATCGTGTTCTACCAGCACCCGTCGCGGGCGCTGCCGTTCCTCGTCGCCGGCGGGGTGCTGGTGGGGGTGCTGTTCCTGCTCGTCGGGTACGCGAAGAACAAGCCGGCCGTTACCGGAGGGAGTGCCACGCCGTGACGCCGCGCACTCCAGGTGCGCCAGCGGATTCGGGCGGCCCCACGGACGGCCGCTAACGGGCCGGTTCACCGAAAAATGCCGACCACACTTTGCCGCACCCCGCACTCCCAGCACCCCATGAAAAAAGCGAACACCGGCCAGGGGGCCGGTGTTCGCGGGTGGTCAGTTCATCGCCGGCAAGTTACTTGCTCGGGGTGATCTTGCTGACGCCCTTGACGATCCCGTCGATGTCGGCGTCGGTGATCTTGCCCTTCTCGAAGGCCATGTTCACCTTGCTCGTCCGCTCGGTGTACAGGACGACGGTCAGGTCGGCGTCCTTGGCCACGTTGTACCCCTTCGGGCCGGCCGGGTTGTCCACGGCCAGGACGACGTTCTTCAGCTTCAGCTTGTCGCTCAGTTCCTTCAGCTTGTCGGCCATCTTGTCGTCGTCGCTCAGGAACACGACGTAGCAGCCCATCTCGCACTTGCTGTTGGCGGCGGTCGCCTCTTCCAGCTTCGAGATCAGCTTCGCGGTGGCCGGGCAGTCGGCGGTGCGGGCGAACACCATGGCGACCGGGTTGTCGCCGTTCTTGCAGTACAGGCAGGCCTTCTTGCCGGCGCTCTCGCCGTTCACGTTCAGCGGGTGGAACGGGCCGGCCAACTTCTCGCCGGCTTGCGGGCCGGACTTGATCTCGGCGGCGACGGCGAACCCGCCCAGGACGGCCACCAGGGAGGCGGCGAACAGCTTGCGGACCATGCGTGCAATCCTCTACATCAGAGATGGGGAGACCCCGACGGCCGGCGTTCCGACCGTCGCAGTCATTATAGACGGCCCGACGGCGGGGGCTATTCGAGGGCGGGAAGAAATCTCGCCCCGACCGCTCCGCCGCCGACTCGTCTCCGGGTTGGTCGCCGGCGCGACCCGGAACCTTACCGAAAAGTCCACCCGCCTTCCCGGAGATGCCGATCACGTTGTCGCGCGGACGACGAGGGACGATGTTCCCCCCGCCCGCGTTCCGTATCGTGGCGTGATGCACGCCTCCGACCTGCGGCCGTACTTGTGGATGCTGTCCGGCTGCTTCTGGTTCTCGTGGATGGGCCTGCTCGCCCACGGCCTGAAACACTCCTGCGACTGGCAGACGATGGCGACCGCCCGGAGCGTGCTGGCGGCCACGTTCGCCGCCCTCCTCGCCTGGTCCACCGGTGTCCGGCTCGTCTTCGCCGGCCCCCGCGCGCTGTGGTTCCGTAGCCTCGCCGGCAGTTGCAGCCTGGTCGGCACCTTCTACGCCATCACGCACCTGCCCGTGTCCGACGCGCTGACCCTGACGAACACCTTCCCCGTGTGGGTGGCGCTGGTGTCGTGGCCGCTGGCCGGCGAGAAGCCGACGCTGGCCGTGTGGGGAGCGGTCGGGTGCGCGGTGGTCGGCGTGGCCGTCACCCAGGGCGGCAGCTTCCGCGACTTCGGGCTGGCGCACGTCGCGGCCCTGTGCGCCGCCTTCTTCACCGCCCTAGCCATGCTCGGCCTGAACCGGCTAAAGGGGGTGGCGTCCCTCGCCGTCGTGGTCCACTTCTCGGCGGTGGCGGCGGTCGCCGGCGGCCTCGCCTTCTTCGCCTTCGACCGACCCGTCGGCAACGAGAACGCGACCGACCCGGCCGTGCTGCTGCGGCTGCTCGGCGTCGGCGCGACGGCGTTCGTCGGGCAGGTGTTCCTGACGAAGGCGTACCGGGGCGGGTCGCCGACGAAGGTGTCGGTCGTCGGCCTGTCGCAGGTGGTCATGGTCATGGCGTTCGAGGGCCTGATCGACGGCCGCCAGTTTACCGCCTGGCAGCTCGTCGGCACCGCCCTGGTGCTCGGCCCGACCGCCTACCTGATGGCCCGCGAGCGCCGGGTGAAGAAGGTGACGCAACCGGAAGCCATGATGGAGTGAGCGGCGATCATGGCGAACGGCGCGACGTGAGTCCGCCGGTGCCTCCGCTTGGATCACGCGGCGTCCTCCCGCAGGGCGGCTTGGCGTTCGGCTTCGCGGGCGGCGTCCATCTCGGCCTGCATCAGTCGTGAAAACTCGGTCTCCTCCGAGATGCCGACGACGCTCCGCCAGTCGCGGGTGGGCGGGACGACGGCGCTCAGGGCCGACAACTTCTGCTCGACCACGGCCAGCCGCGCGGCCAGCGCTTCCAGGGTCAATTCCGGCATGACAGTCCTCCGGGAGTGCGATGCCGGAATTGTAGCGCACGTCGCGCATGCCCGAAGCAAGTTCGGATCTCGAATTTTTTCGTGAGGGGCTACGCCCCTCAACCCCGGCCACCTCCGCTCCGGCTCCGCCTCTCCGCCTCCGCCTCTCCGCTCCGGGGCCGGCTCGCTCCGCTGCCATGACCAAGAGCGGCTCCGCCGCCCGCCGGCTATTGACCAGACGGAACTGCGGCGAGACGAAAGCCGAGGCTGCTGAACCGGAAGTCCGGCGTACTCCCGACCCGGAACGCCGCGCGGCAGTGCTTGGCGTAGTTGAACCAGCCCCCGCCCCGGAACACTCGTTCCGAGCCGCTCTGCGGCCCCGTAGGATCCTTCTCCGATGAGGTGGCGTAATACTTGTCGCCGTACCAGTCCGAACACCACTCCCACACGTTCCCGGCCATGTCGGACAGGCCGAAAGCATTCGCACCTTTGCTACCCTGTTTTGCGGTCGCCTTGTTGTTGTTCCCATCGAACTGCGCGATGTCGCCCACCTTCTTATCGTCGTCCCAGTTGTACCACTCCGTCCGCGTGCCCCCGCGATAGGCGTACTCCCACTCCGCTTCGGTCAACAGCCGGAACTTGTCCCCCTTCGCGGCCGCGCAGAACGCCACCGCGTCGTCATGGGTCACGTTCTCCGCCGGGTACTTCTCCGCGTCCGTACCCTCCTTCTTGAACGCGAACCCGCCTTTCGGGGCCGCGCCCATCACCGCTTCGTACTGCGCCTGCGTCACCTCGTACTTGCCCACCCACAGCGGCTTCGTCAGCGTGATCGCCTTCTGCGGGCGCTCGTGCTCGTCCCCTTTTCCGGCCGGCGATCCGCGGTAATACTTGCCCGGCGGCAGCAGGATCATGTCGATCATCACCTTGCCCGCTTTGTCCAGGGCGAACGCCTTCTCGTGGCTCTTCTCCTTGAGGAAAGCAGCCCACGCCTTCTGCGCCGCCAGCACCGTCGCGACATCCGCGCCAGAGGCACCAGTGCAGTCGAGACCCGGCGGCCGCTCGTCGGCGTCGAGGCCGGCGAACGCCTCGGCACGACCCGCGAAATCGCCGCCGCCGACGTTCCGCTTCAGCCGCGCGATCTCCTTCTGGAGCTTGGCGACGGCCGTCGCATCCACCTTGGCGACTGTCTCCTTCGCCAGCATGTCGAAGTCCGCGAACGCCTTGTCCAGCGCGGCGGTCTTCAGTTCCAGGTCCGCCGTCAGCGCCTTCACCCGCTCCATGTTCGCCTTCGCTTCGGCCAGTTGCGCCGGGGTGCCGACGAGCTTCCGCATGGCGTCGTGGTCACCTTTCAAGATGGCGTACTGTCGCACCAGCTCCTGCGGGCTGAGGGCGGTATCGGACTGCCCGCCCAGGGCGATGAGCGGCCAGCGGTGCAGGCTGTCGCCGGTCGTCAGCTTCTTGTCCTCGAAGTTCTTGCTCACCTGCTCGAACGACTTCGACAGCGTGGCGTCGTCCAG
>JAYTTN010000814.1:0-3194 GCA_043745295.1 Fimbriiglobus sp.
GGCCCGCTCGTGGAGTTCCTGGCCCTGTCCGACACCCCCGAGTGGGCCGAGTACTGGAACCCCCTCGCCGCCTGACTGCCTACTTCCAGTGGCACACCCTCGGTCGGGGTTGTGTTCCCGGTTCGCCGCTGGTACATAGCTTGTGGAAACGACCCAACTACCCACCGTGGGCGCATGAAGACGGGTGCGGGGCGAATCTTGGCGAGCGGGGGCGTCAGCCCCCTGTTGGCCGAATTGTCACAAGCGAACAGAAACAGGGGGCTGACGCCCCCCGCTCGCCCGGAACTGCCATTCCCCATTGGTATCCATGAAGACCACCGCCGCCGTCCTCGTCGAACTGGGCCAACCGCTGGAGCTGGCGGACCTGGATGTCCCCGCCCTGAAGCCCGGCCAGTGCCTCATCGAAGTCGCCTTCAGCGGCGTCTGCCACACCCAGGTGGGCGAGGCCCGCGGGCACCGCGGCGAGGACAAGTTCCTGCCGCACTGCCTCGGCCACGAGGGCAGCGGGTACGTCCGCGAGATCGGCCCCGGCGTCACGAGGGTGAAGTCCGGCGACGCCGTCATCCTGTCGTGGATCAAGGCGAGCGGGATGGACGTGCCGGGCTGCGTGTACGAGTGGAACGGCCGCAAGGTGAACGCCGGCGGCATCACCACCTTCGCCAACTTCTCCGTCATCGCCGAGAACCGGCTGACGGTGATCTCCGAAGGACTGAGCCTGCGGCACGCGGCGCTCATCGGCTGCGCGGTGCCGACCGGCGCGGGCGTTGTGTTCAACACCGCCCAACCGCGACCGGGCCAGAGCCTGGTGGTGTTCGGCGTCGGCGGCATCGGCAACTGCGCGGTGGCCGCCGCGAGCGCGTCCGGGTGCGTGCCGGTCATCGCCGTGGACATCAACCCGGACAAGCTGGAACTGGCGAAGAAGTTCGGCGCGACGCACACCATCGACTCCAAGAAGTCGGACGCCGTGGCCGAGATTCAGAAGCTGGTGAAGGGCGGCGTGGACTTCGCCATCGAGGCGACCGGCGTGCCGGCGGTCATGCGACAGGCGCTGGCGTGCGTGCGGCAGCAGGGCGGCACGGCGGTGGTCATCGGCAACGCCAAGTTCGGCGACAAGTTGGAGTTCGACCCGCGCGAACTGAACATGGGCAAGCGGCTGCTCGGCACCTGGGGCGGCGACAACGTGCCCGACCGCGATTACCCCCGCTACGCCCGGCTGATGGCCAGCGGCAAGCTGGACCTGGAACCGCTGCTGACCAAGAGCTACGCGCTGACCGAGGTGAACGCCGCACTGGACGACCTCGAAGGTGGTCGGGCTGCGAGGCCGTTGATTCAGATGATGTGATTCTGGTCCCCCTCTCCCCTGGGGGAGAGGGGTTAGGGGTGAGGGGGACGGGTTGCCCCGAGTCACCTCCCTCGAAACAGCGGTCACCCGAAATTTCCACAACGTGTTGGTTTCGCAAGAGTCCCCTCCACCCCTAGCCCCTCTCCCCCAGGGGAGAGGGGAACCAGCAAAATGCGAATCGGTCTCGACTTCGACAACACGATCGCCTGCTACGACCGGCTGTTCCACCGACTGGCGGCGGAGCGCGGGCTGCTGCTCGCACCGGTCGCCCAGAACAAGACCGCCGTGCGCGACTACCTGCGCGCCACCGGCCGCGAGCCGGACTGGACCGAGATGCAGGGCGTCGGGTACGGCCCGCGGATCGCCGACGCCGAGCCGTTCCCCGGCGTGAAGGACTTCCTGGCGAAGTGCCTCGCCGCCGGGGTGGAAGTCCGGATCGTCAGCCACAAGACGAAGCACCCGTTCCTCGGGCCGAAGTATGACCTGCACGAGGCGGCGCACGCTTTCCTCACCGCACACGGCTTTTACGACACCGCTGTCACCGGGTTGAGTGCGGCGAGCGTGAACCTGGCGCTGACCAAGCAGGCGAAGATCGATCGCATCGCCGAACTGGGGTGCGACGTGTTCGTGGACGACCTGCCGGAGTTCCTCGCCGAGCCGAGTTTCCCCACGAAGCCCCGAAAAATCCTGTTCGATCCCGGCGACATCTGCGCGGACGACGCCAGCTACACCCGCGTTCGCAGTTGGGCCGGCGTGACCGCCGCCGTGTTCGGGGGGGCGGCATGAGTGTCGATCCGACGGCCCTCCAGAATCTCGTCGCTTCCGCCGGCTACGGCGCGGTCGGCTTCACCGACCCGCTCGACGGCGGCAAGAACAACCGCGTATACCGCGTGGCGACGGCCAAAGGGCATGTGCTGCTGAAGTCGTACTTCCGCCACCCGGACGACCCGCGCGACCGCCTCGGCACCGAGTTCGCCTTCGCCCAGTTCGCCTGGGACCACGGGGCCCGCTGCATCCCGCAACCGCTTGCATGCGACCCCGCTGCCGGCTTGGGGCTGTTCGAGTTCGTCGTCGGACGAAAGCTGGAACCGGGAGAAGTGACTGCCGACCGCGTGACCGAGGCGCTGGAGTTCTTCGTTACGCTGAACTGCTGGAAAGAGAAAGCTACCGCGTTGCCTTACGGTTCCGAGGCGTGCTTCAGCCTGGAAGACCACTTCGGCACCATCGCGCGACGGGTGGAACGGTTGAAAAGCATCGAGCCGAAAACCGAACTCGACCGCGAAGCGGTCGAGTTCGTCGGCGGCGAGTTCTTCCCGGTCGCGGCGCTGACGTTTGACACCGCACGGCGACAAGCGGACGAGCAGAACCTCGACATCACGACCCCGCTGGATGCCGCGAACCGCTGCCTGTCGCCGTCGGACTTCGGATACCACAACGCTCTGCGGGCCGCGTCTGACGGGTGGCTCCGGTTCATCGACTTCGAGTACGCCGGGTGGGACGACCCGTCGAAATTGATCGGTGACTTCTTCTGTCAACCGACCGCACCCGCGCCGGTGAGCGAGTTCGAGCGATTCGCCAGGACCGTCGCGGAAGCGATGCCCGACCCGGAGCTGCACTACGCGCGGGCGAAGTTACTGCTGCCGATCTACCGCGTGAAGTGGGTGTGCATCCTGCTCAACGACTTCCTGCCGGTCGGGGGAAGCCGCCGCGCGTTCGCCGGCCCCGGCGCGGAACAGGAATCTCGCAAGGCCGCGCAACTGGCGAAGGCCCGCGCGGCCGTGAAGGCGCTGGTGTGATTGCCTCTCTTCGCCCCGGAGGGGCCGTCGGCCGTAGCCAGGGGCGGAAGCCCCTG
>JAYTTN010000815.1:0-3192 GCA_043745295.1 Fimbriiglobus sp.
CGGCCCTGGTGCCCAGGAACTCGGCCCGCGACACGTCGCCGTCGCCGTTGCGGTCCATCTTGCGGAACCACACCGGCCCCTTCGTCGGCGCGGCCGTCCCGGTCTGCCCGAACGCGGCGTTGTTGTACAGCGTCTGGTCGAACGCGGCGGTCAGGCTCGGCCCGACCCGCACCACCACCGACGGCTGGAGGATGGCCTTGGTCACGTCCTTCCCGCCCGACGGCTCCAGCGGGATGATGCGGCGGTACGCCGTCCGCAGCTCGCGGGCGCTCAGCTTGCCGTCCCCGTTCTGGTCGAGCAACTGGAACAGGTTCGGCACCCGCGTGCTGTGCCCGACGGTCAGGCCGAGGTCGCCGGTCGCCCGCTGGATGGCGAAGTACTTGTCGAACTCGGCACGGGTCAGCCGCCCGTCGCCGTCGAAGTCGGCCGGCTCGAACAGCACCCGCAGGAACTGGTTCTGCGGGCCGATGAGGTCGGCCTCCGTCACCACGTCCTTGCCGGCCGGGAAGACGTAGGCGTAGGGGTTGGCCTGCTGCTGGCGGGCGGCGGCCGGGACGGTGAACGGGGCGAGATCGACCGTCTGCGTGCCGACGAGCAGGATCACCCGGTTGCCGTCGGCGGCGACGGCGACGCCCGGTACGCCCTTGGCCGGGGCAATCGTGAGCTTGGCGTCGGCCGCCTCGGCACCCAGTTCCAGCGTGGCGACGAGATCGGCCGGCCCGGTGCGCCAGGCGTCCAGTTCCGTCGCCGACAGCTTGCCGTCCTTGTTCGTGTCCACCCGGTCGAAGGTCGCCCGGTCGAAGCCGATTTCCTCTCGACTCAACTCGAAGTCGCCGTTCTTGTCGTACTTCTTCACTACCTGCTGGACGATCGCGCCGGGCAGAGTGCCGACGTGTGCCTGGAAGTCGTTCGCCCCGACGCCGGCCGCGTTCGGGCCGGCCATGCCGGGCATCGCGGGCATGGCCGGCATGGCCCCCGTCCCGGCTCCGGCGGCGATCAGCTTGCGCACGGGATTGGCCAGGATTTCCGCCGCCGACACGCACTCGTCCTCGTCCGCGTCCAGCGGCAGGATGATCCGTTCGGCCTGCTTCAGCTCCTCCTCGGACAGCTTGCCGTCGCCGTTCAGGTCGAACCGGGCGAACAGCTCCGGCGTCAACTGGTCGGCCTGCGGGTTGTAGTTCGGGACGGCGTTGATGCGGGCCTTCAACAGCGCCGCCACCTCGCCCTCGTAGTAGTCGGCCAGCTCCTCGAACGACACCCGCCCGTCGCCGTCGCGGTCGAGCGCGTCCAGCGTCGGGGGCGACCCCTGGCCGCGGAACCCGTACCCGCCCTGGACGATCTGCCGGAACTCGTTCTTCGAGAAGATGCGCTCCACCTCGTGCCGGTTCAGGTGGCCGTCGCCGTCGCGGTCGAAGGCGGCGAACAGCGCCTTCAGGTTGGCCTCCCACCGCCCGGCCAGCGACTCCTTGCCGCCGGTCACTTTCAGTTCGACGCGGACCGGGTGCGTGCGGGCGAGGAACACCAGTTGGATCGTGTCCGGGACGACCGGCTTGGAGGTCCGCTCGAACGGCACGAGGCGCGGCGACGCGGCCGGCTGGAAGTAGCTCCGGACGCCGGGCACGCCGGAGTCCGCCCCGCGCGGGGCGAACTCCCGCTTGCCGTCGCGGGCGGGTTTCGCGTCGTCGCCGGCCGCGAGGCCGGTGCCACAAACCAGGGCGGCGAGCAGGAGGCGAGCGGTCACGCGAGTACCTCCGTCACCGGTTTGGCGGTCTTGTCCACGATGGGCAGCGGGCGGCCGACGTTCGACATGTTCATCTTCTTCCAGTCCACGCCGAGCGCCTGGCAGGCGGTGGCGAGCAGGTCCACGGTGGTCGTCACCCGGTCTTCCACCGTCGTGCCGTCCGCGCTCGTCTTGCCGACCGCCTGGCCGCCCTTGATGCCGCCGCCGGCCAGCACCGTGCTCCAGGCGTTCGGGTAGTGGTCGCGGCCGCGGCCCTGGTTGATCTTCGGCGTGCGGCCGAACTCGCCCATCCACACGATGAGCGTGCTGTCCAGCAGGCCGCGGTCCTTCAGGTCGGACATCAGGGACGCCCACGCGCCGTCGAGCGTGCCGCACAGCCCCTTCACGAGGTCGAAGTTCTGGCCGTGCGTGTCCCAGTTGCCGAGGTTCACCTCGACGAACGGCACGCCCTTCTCGACCAGCCGGCGGGCGAGCAGGCAGCCCTGACCGAACAGGCTGCGGCCGTACTTGTCCCGCACCGCGTCCTTCTCCTGGCTCAGGTCGAACACCTTGCCGGCGTCGGACTGCATGAGCCGGGTGGCGCGGTCGTAGGCGGCCTGGTGGCCGGTGCTCACCGTGCTGGGTCGGCTGGCGAGGAAGTCCTCGTGCATCTGCCGGAGCAGGTCCAGCCGGGCGTCGGCGTGGTCCTTGCTCACGTCGGCCGGGCGGTCCAGGTTCTGCACCTTCAGCAGGTTGTCCAGGTTGGCGGCTTGCTGCCCGGCCTGCTGGAAGTAGTTGTCGGCGACGACGAGCGGGGCGTAGTTCGGCCCGAGGAAGCCGGGGCCGAACGCCTCGTTGCTGAAGAACCGCTGCGGGGCGATGGAGACGAAGTTGGGCAGCTCGCTGGCCGGGTCGCCGAGTTCCTTGCTCAGCAGCCCGCCGAGGCTGGGGAACTGGATGCCGCCCAGCGGCAGGGTGCCGGTGCGCATGAGGAAGGTGGCGCGGCCGTGATCGCCCTCCTTCGTGGACATGCCGCGCAGCACCGCCAGCCGGTCGCCGTGCTTGGCCAGCAGCGGCAGGTGTTCGCCGATCTTCAGCCCCGGCGCGGCCGCGATCTCCTTGTACGGCCCGCCGTTCTCGTGGCCGGGCTTGAGATCCCACAGGTCGATGGTGCTGGGGCCGCCGTTCATCCACAGCAGGATGCAGCTCTTCTTCGGCTTCGTCTTGGTGGCCTCGGCGGCGAGCGCCAGTTGCTGGAACCAGCCGGACACGCCGACTCCGAGGCCGACGGCCCCGGCCCGCAAGAAGTGTCGCCGGCCGAGCGTGGAGCGAAGGGTCATCGGGGGAACTCCGGGGGTATTTTGGTTTGGGCCGACGGCGCGACGTGAGTCCGCCGGTGTCTGTCCGAGCCGGAAGCGTGAGCGACGGTCTTCGACACCACCCGTCGCACACGCTTCCGGCTCGGATCGAAG
>JAYTTN010000816.1:0-3191 GCA_043745295.1 Fimbriiglobus sp.
TCGCGCGGCTCCTCGATGCGAGGCACCACCGCCGGCCGCACGACAATCACCGGCGGCGGCACCCAGTACCCGCCCCACCCGTAGCCGTAGCCGTACCCGAACGAGATCACGACGACCGGCCGGCCGACCTGCGCGGCGGCGGGGGCCACCGACCCGACGACGGCGAACGCGGCCAGCAGCGCGAACCGGACCATGAGACACCTCCGGAGCGGACGAACTGGAATAATCGTATCACCTCTCGCGACCGGCCGCGAGTCTGTCCCGCTTACCGGGTGCGCCGCCCCGTCGCGTGGGGGCTTTCGTCGGGGCGGGAATGGTGGTACAAATGGAAGGGTTCACTCGCCCCTGCTCCGTCGAGGTCGTGCCATGTCCGCCGTCCGCTGGCCGGCCGCGCTGCTGTTCGCCGTCACGGCGGTCGCCGCCGCCCCGGTGCCGAAGGACTTCGCGCCGCCGAAGGGCGAATACTTCCCGACCGCCGTCGGCACCCGCTGGGAGTACGCGGTCGAGGGGACCGACAAACTCGACCACACCCGCGAGGTGACGGAGAGCGAGACCGCCAACGCCGCGACGACGGCGGTGTTCCAGTGGACGAGCCACGGCGGGCAGTACACGGCCGCGTCGGTCTACCGCGTCGAGGGCAAGCTGGTCCTCCGCACCGGGTGGGCGAAGGCGCAGTCGTTCGAGACGCCCTGCACCATGTGGAAGCCGGACGCCAAGGCGGGCGACACCTGGACCGCCGGCATCGTCGGGCCGAAGGAGGTGACGCAGTTCACCGCCGCGCGGGGCGAGGAAGCGGAGGTGACGACGCCGGCCGGGAAGTTCCGCGCCGTCCCCGTCACCATCCGTTCCGGGAAAGACGCGACGAGTGCCAACACCTACTGGTACGCCCCCGGCGTCGGGCTGGTGCGGTGGGACAACCAGAACGGCAAGACCGTCGTCTTGACCAAGTTCGCCCCCGGCCCGGAGGCCAAGAAGTGACCGCCCTCACGCTGCTCGCCCTGGCGTTTGTCGGTGCCGCCCCGGTGCCGAAGGACTTCGCCAACCCCCGCGACTACTTCCCGACCGCCGTCGGCGCGAAGTGGGAGTACGTCAGTTCCGGCGTCGGCGAGGACCGCACGCACGCCGAGGAGGTCACCGCCGCCGACGCGGACAAGGCCGGCCTCCTGAGCGCGACGTTCCACCGCACCCGGCCGGAGGTGGCGGTCGGGTTCGACACCGTGTACGTCGTCGGCAAGCAGGACATCGCGCTGGCGAAGTCGGGGCCGAACACCTACGTCCCGCCGCTGCCCTACCTGAAGAAGGGCATGAAGGCCGGCGACAGTTGGGAGGTGGAGACGGAAATCGGCGGGCGGAAATCGACGTTCCAGTTCAAGGTCGGGGAGGCGGCGGAGGTGAAAACGCCGGCCGGGACGTTCGTCGCCGTCCCCATCATCCGGCAGACGAAGGGGAGCAAGATCGCCGGGTACACCTACTGGTACGCCCCCGACGTGGGTCTGGTGAAGACCGACGCCGGCCAGGTGACGACCGTGCTGACCAAATACACCCCCGGCAAGGACGCGGGGAAGTGACCCGTCCGGTCACGACTTCCGCACCGTCTCCAAGGCGCGAGTGAGGACGGCCGGGGCCTTGCTCGGAAGGGTCGAGGCGGACTTGCCGTTCGGGGCCGGTGCGGCTGTCCGTTTCAGATGGACTACGGCATGCGCGGCTGCTCCGATAGCCGTGTGTGGATCGTCGCACGCTTCGGCCTTCGCTCACTCCCACTCGATGGTGGCCGGCGGCTTGCTGCTGATGTCGTACACCACGCGGTTGACGCCCCGCACCTTGTTGATGATCTCGGTGGACACCCGCGCCAGCAGCTCGTGCGGCAGGTGGCTCCAGTCGGCGGTCATGAAGTCGTCGGTCTGCACGCACCTCAGGGCCACCGCGTTGTCGTAGGTGCGGCCGTCGCCCATGACGCCGACGCTCCGCACCGGCAGCAGCACCGCGAACGCCTGACTCGTCTTGCGGTACCACCCGCTCCGGTGCAGTTCGTCCAGGAAGATGGTGTCGCACTTCCGCAGCACCGCCAGCTTCTCCGGGGTGATGTCGCCGAGGCACCGCACCGCCAAGCCGGGGCCGGGGAACGGGTGCCGCCAGACCACATCTTCCGGAAGGCCGAGTTCGACGCCGAGCTTCCGCACTTCGTCCTTGAACAAGTCGCGGAGCGGCTCGATCAGCTCGAAGCCGAGTTCCTTCGGCAGCCCGCCGACGTTGTGGTGCAGCTTGATGGTGGCCGCCGGGCCGTCGGTGCTGCCGCCGCTCTCGATCACGTCGGGGTACAGCGTGCCCTGCGCCAGGAACCGCGCGTCCGGGATGCCCTTCGCCTCGTGCTTGAAGCAGTCGATGAAGACGCGGCCGATGATCTTCCGCTTCTCCTGCGGGTCCGTAATGCCTTTCAGTTCACCGAGGAAGCGGTCGGCCGCATCGACGACGTGCAGGTCCGCCTTGAACCAGTCGCGGAACGTGTGCCGCAC
Source organism: Fimbriiglobus sp. (assembly GCA_043745295.1). Lineage (GTDB taxonomy): Bacteria > Planctomycetota > Planctomycetia > Gemmatales > Gemmataceae > JALHQU01. The sequence goes on from JAYTTN010000816.1 coordinate 2,514, forward strand.
GATCTCGGTTTCGCCCTCCCGCATCAGGCCGTTATCGACGTAGATGCACGCCACCTGCGGGCCGATGGCCTTCACCAGCAGGGCCGCGCACACGCTCGAATCGACGCCGCCGCTGAGACCGCAAATGACGCGGCTGCTTCCCACTTTCGCGCGGATGTCGGCGACCGTGCGGTCGATGAACGAGCTCATCTCCCAGGTGCCGCCGCACCCGCAGATGTGCCGCAGGAAGTTCGCCAGCAGCAGCCCGCCGTGCGGCGTGTGGCTGACCTCCGGGTGGAACTGCAACCCGTACACCGGCTTGGTCTGGTGCTTCACCGCCGCGACCGGGCAAGTGTCGGTCTTGGCCAGCGGTACGAACCCGCCGACGGCCGCCTTCACCTGATCGCCGTGGCTCATCCACACCGTCGATTCGGTCGGGTAGCCGGCGAACAGCCCGGTCGCGTCCGTCACGGTGAGGGCCGCCCGGCCGAACTCCTTGTGGTCGGAGCCGATGACCTCGCCGCCCATCGCGCGGCAGGCGAGTTGCATCCCGTAGCAGATGCCCAGCACCGGGATGCCGAGGTCGAAAATCGCCGGGTCGATCTGCGGCGCGCCGGGTTCGTACACGCTGGCCGGTCCGCCGGACAGGATGATCCCCTTCGGCGCGAGTTCCCGCACCCGCGCGGCGGTCAGGTCGTG
>JAYTTN010000817.1:0-11889 GCA_043745295.1 Fimbriiglobus sp.
TGATTGGCCCGGGGCGGGGCGGTGGGGTCTATGTCGAGCGGCGGGAGCCGTGGAAGGGGGAATAGCCGACGATCTATAGTGACCGCCCTCGCCCGAACCTTTCGGCCCGGACGAGGGCGGGTCAGCGGACGGGCAGGGGAGGCACATCCCCCACCCGACGAGGTAACGCCGGGGACGGGGGGGACTTGCGCGGAGACATGGTGTTTCAGGCGAGCGGGGGGCGTAAGCCCCCTGTTCCCGAAATGCAAACAGGGGGCTTACGCCCCCCGCTCGCCAAGAAAAACGGTTCGACGTTACGCCAGGTCGCGGTCCTCGAACAGCAGCAGGCCGACGATCAGGGCGATGACGGTGTAGATGACCGAGTACAGGAAGACGGTGATCACGTAGGTGATGAACGCCCACAGGTCGAGCGTCGTGTCGCGGATGATGGCCGGCCCCATGTTGAAGAACTCGAGGCTGGGCAGCAGCGTGTCGAACAGCTTCGCCAGGAAGCGGACCAGCCCCTCGCCGGTGGACCGGTCCACCCCCGGCTTGGCGTCCGTCACCCGCACGATGACGGGGGCCAGGTGGCCGAAGAAGTAGATGAACAGCACCACCACCAGGTTGACGACGAACGGCAGCCGGGTGGCCAGGGCGGTGGCGACGGCCACCAGGATCATCACCTGGCCGAACCCGAGCAGGATGCCGAACGAGTGGGCGAACGCCTCGCCCGCCCACTTGCCGATGCCCTCGGCGGCCAGCCGCGCCGGGCCGCGCGGCATGAGCGCCTGCACCGCCGGCACCGTCCCCGCCTTCGCCTGCTCCGGCATCGGGTCGAACGACCGGTCCAGGTTGATCTGGTCGAACTCCGGGGCCACGACGAGGGCGAAGTTCAGGTTCACCTGGAGGACCAGCGACATGGCCGCGCACGCCATCAGGATGCCGAGGAACTTGCCGATCAGGAACGACCGCCGGTTGATCGGCTTGCTCATCACGGTGATGGCCGTCCGCCCCTCGATCTCCTCGGCGATGCTGATGCTGGCGGCCAGCGCGCCGAACAGCAGGGAGACGAACATGATGATGTCGAAGCCGATCTGCTTCATCATCTTGAAGTCGTCGCCGAACGTGAAGTACGGCAGCACCACCGAGATCCAGGTGGCGAACGCGCCGAACAGCGTGAGCAGCCAGAAGAGCGGCTGCCGCCACCCCTCGCGGTACGCCGCCAGGGCCACCGCCCCGGCCTTCGGCAGCAGCACCGTCAGCAGCATCGGCACGTAGATGAACAGGTTGGCGAGCAGAAGGATGTGGAACCCGGCCCCGAGGAACCGGCCGTACAGCGGCATGTTCGCCGACCCGGCCCGGTTGCCCAGGAACGCGGCCAGCGCCAGCACCACACCGAGGAACGCCAGCACCGCGTACCCGACCCGCGTCGGGTCGGTCGCCGCCTTGGCGAACCCCTTGCGGTCCAGGGCGTACAGCAGCGGCAGCGCGAGGACGGCGGCGGCGGCGGCCAGGATCAGCCCGGCCAGCAGCAGGTCGGACTTGAAGAAGTTGAGCGAACTGAGGAAGGACATCTCGGGCACCCGTTGCGGCGGCCTGGGGTCGCGTGCCGGTCTGTACGCCGCCGGCGGCGGGGCGGTTCACCGTGCCGGGGTGGTGTACGGGCGACCGGCGGACGGGGCCAGGGAGCGGGCGGGGACGTAAGCCGAGAGCGGGGGGATGAGCGACCGGTAGCCGACACGGCGGGTTTGGCCCTCATCCCCGGCCCCTCTCCCTCGGACGATGTGCGCTGCGCGGGAACTGGGGAGAGGGGAGGAAGAGCCGACGCGGCATCGCATCCCCCTCGTAGCCTGACTCTCCAGAGTCGGGCCGAATCGCCTCGGTGGAACGGCCCGACTCTGGAGAGTCAGGCTACGAGACTTCAACCCTCGCCCGCCGGAGCCACCGGCTCGGGAACACGGGGAGAGGGTGGTTGCGAAGCAACCGGGTGAGGGCCACTCGCCACTCGCCGTATGTCCCGCAACGGCCTCACTGCACCCGGAACGGCAGCGATTTGCTGATCTCCCGCGCCGTGGCCGGGTCGCGGACCTGGAAGGTGACCGTGTACCGGCCCGGTTTGGAGGGCGCGTTGAAGGTGAAGATGGCGTAGTAGTCCCGCACCGGGCTGCGGCTGAAAACGACCTTGTCCTTTTGGATCAGCGGCTCGGCGGAGCTCTTCCCGTGGTCGATCAGCTCGACCACCCGGCCGGCGTCGTCCTTCACCTGGACGGTGCAGACCAGTCGGGTGGCGTACCCGTCCGGGCCGGCCCGCCCGTCCGGTTCGGTCGGCACGTTCCCCACCTCGAAGTACAGCATGTAAATCTGGCGCGGCTGGAACGCGATCCCGTCCGGCAGCGGATCGTACTTGCCGTACCCCTTCACGTCGCGGCAGAACACGGCCTTCTCCACCCGCAGCGGCGCGCGGCGGGCGACCACGGCCAGCGTCGGGTCGAACTGCCGCAGCAGTTCGGCCGCGTCTTTCGGGTCGAGCTGCGCGGGCGGCACTTGCGCCAGCTTCGCCACGGCCGGCAGCAGATGCGCGAGGTGGTCGTAGCTGGCGGGGTCGAGCTGCCGCAGGTGTTCGGACCCGGAGCGGCCGGCCAGAATCTCGCGGAGGGCGGCCACCAGCGGCGGGTCGGGCTGCGGGGGCAACTGACGAGGTGGATCAACGGGCGCGACGGTTTCCGTCGGCACGAACGGCGGCGGCTCCACGACGAGGGCGGACGGCCAGTCGCCGTTCAGCGGCACCTGCTGGCCGGGGATCCGGAGGACGTCGGCGAAGCGGGTGGTCTTGGGCGGCGGGGCGGACTCGGTCGGCACCGGCCGCGTGCGGACGGGCGGGGTGGCGGTCGCGCCGCCCCACGACCCGGTGACGCAGCCCGTCTGGGCAGTCGTGGCGGCGGCGAGGAGCGGGAGAACCCAGGACCGGACGGTCATCCGTGACCTCGTGAGGACCGCCGCGCCGACCCGGCGGCGGGCGGGAGCCATACCCCGCCGGGCGCGACCGGTCAACCCGGAAGTCGTTCGGGCGGGTGGGTGAGCAGGGCCGTTCCATTTTCGAGTTTGTCAACGAGCTGCGACCGCACGGCAGCGCCTGTTTCCTCGGCGACAGGACGTACGGTCGCGGCTCGTTCCGGACACCGGCCCCAGCCGACGCATCGTCAATCTCCGCGCAGCCCTGGAGGCGGTGCCGGGGTATTGGAACTCTGCGGCATTTCGCGTTTCCCCTGATGCGGCGAGGAAGTCGGATAGCCAATTAACACTGGCGGATGGAATTCCGGCCTTCCGGCGGGTTTTCGTTTGACCGCCCGGACTCGACGGTTACCATGTCGGAAATATTCTCGGCCAGTCGGCCGGAGAATCATAGTTTCGGCCTTGGAGCCGCGGAGGGCCGCACCGGATGAGCGACGCGGACGCGCTGTGGGCGGCGATCCTGGCCGCACCGGCCGACGACCTGCCCAAGCTGGTGCTGGCGGACTACCTGGACGAGCGGGGCCAGGAGAGAGACGCGGCAGCCCTCCGGTGGTGCGTGGCCCGCCAGCGGTGGCCCCGGATCACCCGGCGGCAGGCCATGTTCATCTGGTACGCTGACCCCAGCATGGACCACCCGGGCCGGCCAGACGAGGTCGCACGGGCCATGCTCCCGCTGACGTTCCTACTGGTCGGCCAGCAGTGCGAGCGGTGCGCCGACTTCGAGCGGTTGGTCGGCGGGGGCGGGGTGGCGTATCGCACCCTCCCGGACGCGGTCGGGTACTTGGGGTACGTCCTCGCGGAGCTGCGGTCGCTCACCGGGATGCCGCCGAGCGCACGCCCCAGGCGCTGCAGCAGACGGCGGGGGCATGTAGGCTTTCTGGGGTTCGTAGCTCACTCGGCCCCCGCCGCGGCTGAGCTGAGCTGAGTCGTTCGGCGGCAAATACTGTGAGGCTCTCATGAAGCCCCAGCGGAAAAAGCCCGCTGAAGTCCCGGCGGCGGTTGACCCCAAGCCGTCCGAAGTGACTGATGCATATTGGCTGCACGCGGAGAGAAAGACCGGCACTTATCCTGCGGACACTGAGAACTGCGGTAAGTGGCTAGTCTTCGTCCCAGTGGCGCAGATCGACGAAGTCTGGGCGAGGATTAAGCTCGCAATAGAGGAAGGGCGTTTGGGAAGTTCGGCCAAAGTCGCAACCGCAAGGCCAAACCCGAATGCAACGAACCCTGATTCGAAGGTGATCTGCGTCTACACCTACGACTGGACAGACGAAGAAGATGTGAGGCGCGTCCGCCATGAACTCCGTGTCCTGGGGATCATCTCAAAGATCCCGTACAAGGCGGATGCGGAAACCTACGCTGGCAGATACGCAAATCAAGGCCATAAGCGTATCTCCAAGTACTACGAGTGAAGGCACGCCGCCCCAGGAACTTCCCCCGTAACTGATGGCGGTTGACCCTCTTCTCCCCTCGTTTTCGCCGCGCCGCGCGCGGACACCCCGTCCGCCCCACGGCGGCTGTCGCGCGGTCCCCGGTTCACGATCCCCCGTCCGACACCACCCGCCCGACCGACTCATGTCGGCGCGGGCACCGGTGTCGCCGCGGTCGCCGATTCCACCTTCGTCAGCTCGTACCCCAGCTCCCTCGCCCGACGCCGGAACTGCTTCTCCTGACGCTCCCGCGTCTGCTCGGCGTACTCCGTCCCCCGTGACGTGGTGTCCGGGCGGACGAGTTCCTGGGGCGAGCGGCAAACCGAGAGGGCGAGCGACAGCGAGCGCCAGTTGCGGCTCTCGGGTCACTTGTCGTTCTTGGCCTTCAGTTCCTTCTCCAGCGTCGCCTTCAACTCCGCCAAGTCCGCCTTGACCGCCTTCAGGCGGTCGATCTCGCGGGCGACGGCGTCCAGCTCCAACTTCGACTGCTCGCGCTTCAACTCGGCCGCGCGGAGGCGCAGTTCGGTGTCCGCGACTTCGCCCGGCAACCGCTTCAGGACGTTCGACTTCTCCTGCCGCACCCGCTCGGCCTCGGCGTCCAGCCGCCGCTTCATCTCGTCCCGCGCCGCCGCCTCGCCGTCCTTCGCCCGCTGCTCGGCGACCGCGGCCTGCTTCCGGGCTTCTTTCAACTCCTCCTCGCGGGCCTTGCCCTCCTGGACCCGGTGGACCCGCTGATCCTCCAGAGCCGCCGCCTGCCGGCGGGCGTCGTCCGCCAGCCGCAGGGTTTCCTTCGCCATCCAGTCCTTCTCGGCCGTGTTCCGCTCGGCCAGCAGTTGCACCAATTTCGCCAGGGATTCCTCGGTCGGGGACGGGCCGCCGGCCTTCGGCGGGTTGTCCGCGACCGCCGTCAGCCGCCGCTTGGCGATGTCCACTTTGACCCGGTGTTCGCCCAGTTCGGCGGTCCGCACCTCGGCCTCGGCCTTGGCCGCCTCGACCACCCCCTTCTGCACCGCCAGGTCGCTCGCCCCGATGCCCGCCCCGGCCGACTCCAGTCGCTTCTTCTGGCCCTCCGCCATCTTCACCCGCCGGTCGGCCGCGTCCGCCGCCGTCTGCTTCAATTTGGCCTGCGCCACCAGGAGGTCGTACTCGTCCTGGGCGGCGGCGGCCGCCGGGTGAACCGGCGCGGCCTTCGGCGGCTCCTTCCCTTTCCCGGCCGGCTGGAGCGCCCAGCCGTTCCCGACTGCCGCCACCGCGACCGCCGCCGCCGCGAACAGGGCCACGCGCATCGCCGCCCGCCGGCCGCTCATTCGAGTCGTCATGTGTGTTCTCCGCAGGTCGAAACCGCTACCGTGATGGCACGGCCGCGAAGCCCGTTTTACCGTATTGGTGAAAGCTACCCGCCAATTCCCCGTGAGGTCGGCATGGCCCGCAAAAGGACGGACACTTCCCCGTCGCCGCAAAGCCCCAATTCGACACCAGCGCCCGATTCGGCACCGCCCGCGAAACCGGAGAAGTCCGCCGTCCAGCGACCGCCGGCCGAGTCGCTGTTCGCCGACGAGCTGGCCCGGCTGGCCGACGCCGACGCCGGACTGCCCCGCCCGGCCGGGTGGAAACTGACGCCCCGCTCGGTCGTGTCGTTCGTCGTGGGTGACGACGCGCGGAAGATCGCGCCGAAGTTCGTCGGCCGGCGGAGTCTCGTCGAGCGGTGCGTGGTGGCGCTGGCGACCAACCGGGGGCTGATGCTCATCGGCGAGCCGGGCACGGCGAAGAGCTGGGTGAGCGAACTGCTGGCGGCGGCCGTGTCGGGCGACAGCACGCTCACCATCCAAGGGAGCGCCGGCACCACCGAAGACGCCATCAAGTACAGTTGGAACTACGCGCTCCTGCTGGCCGAAGGGCCGAGCGAGCGGAGCCTGGTGCCCGCGCCAATTTACCGGGGAATGCGCGACGGCAAAATCGTCCGCTTCGAGGAATTGACGCGCTGCCCGCTGGAAATGCAGGACGTGATGTTGAGTATCCTGAGCGACCGGGTGATGGCCGTGCCGGAGCTGCCCGACGACAGCCGCAGCCTGTTCGGCACCGCCGGGTTCAACGTCATCGCCACCGCCAACACCCGCGACCGGGGGGTGAACGAGATGAGCGCCGCCCTGAAGCGCCGCTTCAACTTCGAGACGGTCCCGCCCATCGACAACATCCGCGACGAGATGGCCCTGGTGCAGCGCGAGACGGACAAGCTGCTGGCGCGGGCCGGGGTGCCGGTGAGTTTGCCGCCGGACCTGACCGAAGTGCTGGTGACGGCGTTCCACGAACTGCGGAACGCCAGAGACGACGCCGGCAAGGCGCTGGAACCGCTGACGACGCCGATGAGTACGGCCGAGGCGATCAGCACCGGGTACGCGGCCGGCCTGCACGCCTGGTACTACGAGGACGGCCCGGCCCGCGCCGAACACCTGGTGCAGCACCTGGCCGGCACCGCGCTGAAGGACTCGCCGGACGACCTGAAGAAGCTGCGGCACTACTTCAGCCACGTGGTGAAGGGCAAGCCCGGCGAGGCGTGGAAGGACCTGTACGCCGCCCGCGACCACCTGCCGTGACCGGAGTTAGCCCGCCGCCATGTCCGTCGATATCCAGTGGACCGACACCGACCCGGACACGGGCGACAAGCGGTTCGTCAGCGTCGAGCGGTTCGCCGGCGTGTGGCGGTTCTACGTGCGGGCCAAGCGGCGGGAGGAGTGGGGGTCGCCGGCCGTGGTGTCCCGCGACATGTGGGAGGTCCTGCTCGACGCGCTCCAGCGCCGCTACCAGCGGCGGGAAGGGGTGACGGACGTGGACCTGGACTTCGTCCGGAAGGAACTGGCGAAGCTACCGCCCGACGAGCGGGTGGCGGAGGCGCGACACTGGGACGAATAGGGTTCGCCGCGAGGCAACGCCGCGCGCGTCGGCCGACGCGCGCGGCGAACCGGTCGGTCACTTCTTGAACGCCGGCGCGGTCCGGTCGCCCCGGCTGAGGGTGTACGCGATCAGGTCCAGAATCTCGGCCTCCGTCAGCGTGTCCAGCAGCCCGGCGGGCATCATCGACACCTTCGACGGCTTCATCACGTCCACGTTCGACCGCTTCACCGTGGTCAGCCCGTTCGGGGCGAGCATGTCGGTCAGCACCATCATGTTGTCCCCATTCAAGTTGACGATGCGGCCGGTGACGCTCTTTCCGTCCAGGGTGACGATGTCCACCGCCTGGTACTGGTCGCTGACTTCCTTGCTCGGGTCGAGGATCGATTCGAGCAAGTCCTTCACGCCGAACCGCCCGGCGACGGCGGTCAGGTCCGGGCCGGCGCTGCCGCCCTCGTTGTCGTACCGGTGGCAGCCGAAGCAGTTGGTGGCGGCGAACGCCTTGCGGCCCTTCTCGTAGTCCCGGCCGCCGGCCTTCAGCCCCTTCTCCACGACCGGCACCAGTTCGTCGAGGGTGTACTTCTTGACGAACGGCCGCGGCGGCATCACGACCGCGCCGGGGCCGGTCGCCTTCATCTCCAGGATCGGCTTGAGCGCCACCTTCTCGTCGGCGGTCAGCGTCTTCTCGGCGTCCGCCTTCATCATGGCCACGAACTTGCCGAAGCTGTTGCCGCCCTTGTACGTCTGGGCTTTCACGAACCACTTGAAGTAGCTCTCGCGGGTCTCCGGCGTCCACCCGGCCGTCAGCACCCGGAGGGCGCGGGCGTACTCCATCTGTTCTTCTTGCGTAGGCGCGTCGGCCAGCAGCTTAACGCCCTTCGCGGCGGCTTTGTCGTCTTGCAGGAAGACGAAGACTTGCAGCAGTTCGCCGTCCACGAACCGCTGGCCGGTGGGAAACGCCGGCTGGAACTTCGCCAGCCACGCCTTGCGTTCATCGTCGGTCGGCGCGCCGAAGCGGTGGAACAGGACGTGGTAGACGCGGACCATGTCCAGCCGTTGCTCGACGGTCAGCTTGGCGAAGTCGAGTTTGCCGAGAGCCTCCAGAATCTTGCCGCGAAGGGCCGGGTCGCCCTTCTTCGCCCCCTTCGGGTCATGCTGCGGGCACGCGGCCGACACGCGCGTCAGCGCGAGCAACGCGGTGATCGATGCGGCCGGGTTCTTCTCGGCGAGGGCCTTGTCGGCCCAGAGTTTCGGGTCTTGGCGTTCGAGCAGCACCTGGCCCGCGAACCGGGCGAACCGGTCTTGCTCGCGGAGCGAACTCCACGCGGTTGTCACCACCAGCGGATCGACGATGCCGTGCGAGAATTCGACGCTCTTCCGCAACTTCCGAAGCGACTCCGCTTCCTCGCCGTCGAGCGGATCGACCTTTGCCGGGGCGGGGTCCTTCTGCCCGCCCCCCGTGTACGTCACCCGGTACAGCCCGCCCTGCGTCTTCCGTCCGCCGGTGGTGAAGTACATGGCCCGGTCCTTCTCGCTCACGACGATGTCCGTCAGCGGGAGCGGGGTGCCGCTGATGAACTCCTCGGCGGTGCCCTTGTTGACGCTGCCGTTCGGGGTCATGTGGACGGCGTACAGCTTGCCGTAACTCCAGTCGCAGATGAACAGGGCGTTCTGGTACTTGTCCGGAAACTTCGCCCCGGTGCCGAACGTCACGCCGGTCGGCGAGCCGGGGCCGATGTCGCAGATGCCGGGCAGGTTGTCGGCGTAGAAGGCCGGGTACTTGCCGGCCCCGTTCCGCCAGCCGAACTCGCTGCCGCTGGTCACCTGGCACACTCGCGTCGGCCGGTACCACGGGGTGTTGAAGTCCCACTCCATGTCGGCGTCGTAGGTGAACAGGTTGCCGTTGATGTCGTAAGCGGCGTCGTACTGGTTGCGGAAGCCGACGCTGAACAGCTCCCACGTCTTGCCGTCCGGCGTCACGTTGTAGATGCACCCGCCCGGCCCGTTCACCCCGGCCATGAACCCGTTGCCGTCGGGCAGCCGCGGGAGCAGATGGTCCTCGCCCCAGTGCGGCGGCACCTTCGTGGTGTCGTACTTCACCATCGCCGTCTGGTTGCCGCACACCACCGTCAGCCGCTTGCCGTCCGGGTGCTTCAGGACCGCGTGCGGGCCGTGTTCGCCGAGGCCGCCGCCGTTGTACCCTTCCAGCTTCCGCAGCAGTTCCACCTTGTCGAGCTTGCCGCCCTTCTCCTTCGCCGTCACCCGGAACAAGCCGCACTCCTTGCCGCTGTTCTCGTTGACGACGACGTACAGCGCGTCGAACGCCCAGCACAGCCCTTGTGCCCGGCCGAACGGTTTGCCGTCGAACGTCAGCGGCAGCGGCTCGACCTTCGGCTCCTCCGTCTTTCCGACCGGCGGCGGCGTAACGACGAACAGGCCCTTGTCGTACTGGTCCGACACGACCAGCCGGCCGTCGGGCAACGTGGTCATGCACACCCACGAGCCGTGCGTGGCGGCGGGCACCGAGTACAGCAGTTCGACCGTGAAGCCCTTCGCCACCTTCAGCGTGTCGGCGGCGGTGGCAAGCGACGGCTTGGCGGGCGCTTTGTCCTTGCCCTTGCCTTTCTGGGCGAAGGCGGCGGGCGGGGTCGGGGTGAGGCCGACGAGCAGGGCGGCCGCGCCGCCGAACAGCAGGAGCGAGGAGAGGAGGCGAGTCATGGAGTCCCTCGGGGAAAGGCGGGGTCGGGGCTGTCAGTGTAACCGACGGCCCCGCCGTTGCCATCACCCCCGCGACGGTTCGCGGTGGCCGGGAGACACCTGGCCCGGCAGCCGAAGGCGGACACCCTCTCCGTCACGGCCCCTCCCGTGTCGGGGTGACGGCCGTCCGGCGTCGCGTACAACAGCCCCGCTGGCCCTCCGTCCTCCCGCCGTCCCGCCCATGTCCTACCGCGCGTTCAAACGGCTGCTCGGCGAGACCAGCCTGGAGCGGAAGTGCCGCTGGCTGATCGGCTCCGGGGTACTGGTGCTGATGGCCGCCAGCTTCTTCTTCTACGCCCGCCAGACGGAGGAGCTGGCCTACGACCAGCTCGCGCACACCGGCCGCACCCTCGTCCCGCCGGTCGTCGCCCGCATGCACGTCCGCCAGAGTCCGGAACTGATCGACGGCATGGACGAGTTCCAGCGGATGGCCGAGGCGACGTGGCCGGAGAAGCTGAAGTCGTACCGCGCGCGGCCGATCCCGCTGACGCCCGACGCCGCCCACGCCCGCGAGCCGGGTGACGAGGACATCCTGGAGCGGTTCCGGGCCGACCCGGCGAAGTCCGAAGAGACGCGGCCGAACCGGGTCGAGCGGGAGTTCCACTACCTGGGGGCCATCCGCGCCGGCGGGTCGTGCGTGGCCTGCCACCGCGACCGCGACAAGATGACCGAGTACGGCGGCAAGGCGACCGCGGCCGACGCGACCCTCCAGCCCGGCGACCTGATGGGCGTGGTGTCGGTGCGGCTGTCCACCGAGGCCATCGAGGCCGGGTTCCACCAGAACCGCGCGCTGCTGATCGCCTTCGCCATCGGCACCACGTTCCTCATCCTGGCCGGCAGCTACCTCGTCATCCGGTACGTCATCGTCAAGCCGGTGAAGCACCTGAAGGCGGTGGCCGACGCCATCGCCGCCGGCCAGACGGGGGTGCGGAGCAAGATCGAAACCGCCGACGAGTTCGAGGACCTGTCGGTGGCGTTCAACCGCATGCTGACGAACCTGACGAACATCCAGGAGCGGAACCGCGGGCTGATCGGCAACCTGGACCAGAAGATCGACGAGCTGGCTCGCGCCAACCTGGAACTGTACCGGTCGAACCAGACCAAGGCCGACTTCCTGTCCACCGTCAGCCACGAGCTGCGGACGCCGCTCGGCCACGTCATCGGGTTCGCCGAGAACCTGCTCCGCGCCGACAACATGACCGACAAGCAGCACCGCTGGGCGGCGAACATCGTCAACGGCGGGCAGCAACTCCTGGCGCTCGTGAACGACGTGCTGGATCTGGCGCGGATGGAGTCCGGACGAATGCGGGTGGCGGCCGAGCCGCTGAACGTGGCGGCGCTGTGCGACGGGCTGGGCGGGCTGTTCCGGGCGGAGGCGGAGAAGAAGGACGTGGAACTGCGGGTGAGCGTGCCCGCCGACCTGCCGGCCGTGATGCAGGACGCCGGCAAGCTGCGGCAAATCCTGACGAACCTGCTCGGCAACGCGGTCAAGTTCACCCCGGCCGGCGGGCGGATCACCTTGAAGGCCGCCGTCGAGGGGGAGAAACTGACGTTCACCGTGGCGGACACCGGCGTCGGCATCGCCCCGGAGGATCAGGCGGTGGTGTTCCAGAAGTTCCGCCAGTCGTCCACGCCGCTGACCCGCGAACAGGGCGGCACCGGGTTGGGTCTGTCCATCGTCCGCGAGTTGGCGAAACTGCTCGGCGGCGACGTGGCGCTGGACAGCGAGTTGGGCCGAGGCAGCACCTTCACCGTGACGATCCCCGCCCGCCTGCCGGCTGATCCGAGAGGGGAAGCGGTGACGGGGTAGTGGAAATCTCGTCGC
>JAYTTN010000818.1:0-3179 GCA_043745295.1 Fimbriiglobus sp.
GGCTCGATTTCGCCTACGCCGGCGGGCGGTTCGTCACGGGGGTCGATTGGCGGAGGGGTGAGAAGTGGAATGTTTGGACGCCGACTTAGTTTTCCGTAACGGACCGCCGCGAGGATGGCACCCCGCGCTACGACGCCGTCCGGATGGTGGCGTCCGTCGGTACGCCGGTCACGCGGCGGCCTACTGACTCGCAGGTTGTCCGGGTTGTATGACCGGCCTTGCCGGGAACGGCAGGTCGGACCGCTCCCACAACGCACGCAACAGCCGGGGGTTGTGCTTCAACTCGACTAAGTATTCGACCGCCCAGTCGTCGAGGTCCGCCAGGGCGTCGGGAACGTAGTTCGCCAGCCGGCCCCACTTCAGCCACGACCACACCGCCTCGACCGGGTTCAGGTCCGGGCAGTACGCCGGCAGCCGCTCCAGCCGCAGCCGCTTGTTCCGGCGGAGGAACTCGCGGATCAAGGGTCCCTTGTGATTGCCTCCCCCGTCCCAGATGACCACCACCTTGCCGGGTAAGTGCTTGAGCAGGTCCCGCAGGAACGCGACGACCTCGCCGGCCCCGAAGTAACTGTCCACCGCCGTGGCGAAGTAGAAGCCGAGCCGGTGAGCCACCGGGGAGACGGTCACCGCCCCGATGACCGACACCTTCGTGCGGTGCCCGCCGTCGCCGCCGATCACCGGCGTGTGCCCGATCGGGGCCCACGACCGCCGGACGGTCGGGTTGACGAACAGCCCCGTCTCGTCGATCAGCACAAGGTGGACGTGGTCGGCGGCGACTTTTTTTGGAGCGCGGGGTAGTCGTCCTTGAGCCAGCGCTCGAGGACGGCCGGCTGTCGCTGGTTCGCCCGCCGGGCCGGCTTCTGAGGCGTCTGACGCCGCTTCGTGAGCCACTCGCGGAGGTAGTTGGGGTGGTAGGTGACGCCGAACTTGTCGCGGACGAGTTGGGCCACGCGGGCGGCGGTCCAGAGGTCGGTCCGGAACCCGAGTTCCGTCGGCTTGCGGGCGAGCCAGCCGAGGGCCTCGGCCTGCTGGGCGGGGGTGAGGAACGGCTTGCGGACGGGGTGCGGGGTGCCGGCCAGGCCGGCGTCGCCGCCCGCCTTGTGGGCCCGGACCCAGCGCCGGACGGTATCGACGTGGACGCCGAGGAAGTCGGCGACATCGGTACAGGACCGCCCGGCGGCGACCTTGCGGACGGCCGTCCGACGGCGGTCTTCTTGCTCGGTCCGGGTTGGCTTGGTGTCCATGATCCGGGCAGGCTACGAGGCGGCCGGCGGATGGACAGCCCTGACTACCTGCGAGTCAGTAGTGCCTACGGATGATGTCGGGAACCCGGCGGTGGGCGATCGCGGCTCCCCCTGCAACGACTAGGGCAGCCGACCCGGCGTCACCAGAGGCCGCGGCTCTCCCGCCAGTAGATCGCGCCGGCAATGAGGCAGGCCAGGGTGACAACGCCCGACCCCGCGACCAGCCAGGCCAAGTCGCGCCTGCGGGCCACCAGGGCGCCGACCCCAACGGTCAGCAGTACAATCACCTCAGCCGCGACGCAGAAGATGCAAGATATCAACGGCTCCAGGTTGTCCCATTTGCCGGGCCTGGGACCGTGGCCGAACTTGTCCCGGTGTGCGGCCAACAAGTGCTCGCTCGCGACAACAAGGCACACCTGCCCGAAGAGGACGCCCAGCGCGACATAGTTCGAGGAGGCCCTACTCACGCCGCGACCTCTGGCCTCCGCACTGATGGCGGCCTGAAAGTGTAGCCCTCGGCGGGGTAATAGTGCAGCGCTGGATGGGGTGATCTCATATTAGCGCCAGCGGTTTTTTGAACAGTGCGAGGAGTGCGAGCTCATGATCGATGTGGTGACCGGCGGGTCAGTTCTTGTCCGTCTCAGCGAGACCGTTTCGGCTTTCTGATCTTCCCTAGGGGGAAAGGGGACATGTTAAGGGCGGTGGTTCGGGTTACGCGTCCGCACGCACTCGGCCGGGGCGACGTACCCCAGGGTCGAGTGGCTGCGGACGCGACTCGATGACACCTCAACGGGCTCGGACGGGCTTGCCCGAGCCTCGCGGTCAGAGCTTCGACCCGGTCCGAGGAGTTCCAGGTGCCGGTCATGTCCCCCCCCGCCGCGCCGAGCCCCCGCGCGAAGGCCTCGACGCTGCCCGAGTCGAGCCAGCGGATCGTGACGCCGGAGGGGCTGCCGAAGGCGAAGCTGCCGCCGCGCGGGGCCGAGTGCGCCAGAGGGGGCAGCGTCACCGGCGGCGGCGGGACGCGCGCCCAGCGGGCCGTCCGGTCCGGGGCGAGGTGGTAGTAGTGGAGCTGGTTGCGCCACGTCACCTGCCACCGGCCGACGAGCCACGCCGGGGGCGGCGGCGGGTCCGGCTCGCAGAGCACCTCGATGTCCACCCAGCCGGCGATCTTGGACGCGTCGAACGTCCGCGAGCACCGCATCGACTTGTCGCGCCGCCCCACCACCCCCTGCCCCGACTCGGCGGTGTCCCAGGCGTCGCCGGCGAAGTCCAGCGAGACGCCCACGCGCGAGTAGCGCGGCAGCTCCACGGACACGTCGCCGTACTTCGGCCGGCGGTCGCCCGACGGCGTGACCCACGCCAGGGGCCGGCCGACCTTGCCCAGGAAGTCCTTGCGCTCCGGCTCGAACGCCCCCACCACGTAGCCGTTCGGGCCGAGGTGCTGGCCGTAGCGGCCGGCGAAGGCGTTGCGGGTCGTCAGCCCCTTGTCCTTGCCGCCGCCGGCCCAGATCGCCACGAGCTGTTCGTGGGTGTAGCCGGTGGGCGTGGTGAGCAGGGCCCGCTCCCGGTCCGACCAGACCTCCGCCGGGGGGGCGGGGGCTTGCTCCGGGTACTCCTTCGCGTTGTCGCGGGTCGGGTCGGCCATGACGGGGAACCCTCCGCTGCGGGGCGTCTTGGGTGGCAATTGTACCGTGGGAGTTTCCCGGCGCGTCAACAAGGGTTTCGAAGGCCGCCACCCGCGCGAGGCCGCCGATCGGCGGCCCGCCGGGCCGCCGGAGAATTATTCAGCTTCCGGTAGTCGCCTCTCAGCGTTTTGATCGCACGCCAACGGCATGAAGTCGAAGTTTTTGTGAAACATACCGCACACTGATAAGCCCCCACTTGTTGTACCGTGGACAAGAATTGAGTGACGAGGTGGACCAGGACTGCGAGCCG
>JAYTTN010000819.1:0-11855 GCA_043745295.1 Fimbriiglobus sp.
CGGCATCCGCTCGAAGGCGCGGTCGCCCGCGATTCCGTTCGCCAGCCCGACGACGGTTTCCGTCCGCCACTCCGGGCAGAACACTTGCGCGGTGCCGTCCGGCGCGTCGGCCGGACACGGGTTCAGGTCGAGTGGGACGTGGGGTTCCATGCGGGCACCGAGTGTGGCGGCCGGGCGTCGGCCGTCATTCGAGAATGAGGTAGGCGATCAGTTGGCCGATGGCGGTGCCGAGGAGGACGCACACCAACAACCGCAGCCACACCCGCACGCGGTGCCGCCGCCGGAGCCAGACGATCCGCCGTTCGACGGCGGCCAGCCGCTGGTGGTTCTCGGCCATCCGGGCGTGTTCGATGCCGACCTCCCGCTCCAGTGCGGCGATCTGCTCGGTGAGCCGGCGGATCTCCGTCATCAGTCGCACGGCCTCCGCGTCCGGTTCCCGCCCCAGCACCAGGTCGAGCGCCCAGCAGTGGTCGTCGTGGGCGACGGGTTCGCGGCAGTGCCGCAACAGGACCGTCAGGTCGCAGCCCTCGTCCTCCAGCGCGTCGGCGAGGATCGGCAGCCGCTCGAACGCCTTGTCCGCGTCGATGCCGGCCGCCAGCCCGACGACGGTTCCCGTCCGCCACTCCGGGCGAAACACTTGCGTGCTGCCGTCCGGGTTCACCGACGGGCTGGACGTGCAGATGTGCAGGAGGCCATCGTCGTCGGGTTCCATGCGTCACCTCGGATTCGGAGGCCGACCGCCGAACAGCACGATCACCATGAAACCAAGAAAACCGACTCCCAGAATCAACACCAAACGGAGGAACCTCTTCTCGAAGGACGACCGTCGCGGTTGCCATGCCAGCCTACTGCTTTCGCCGCTTCCCATGCGAGCCAGCGCTGTCTGTCGAGTTCAAGCCGCTCGGCCACCGCCGCCGGCCGTTCCAGCGGGTCCCCTTCCAGGCAGAAGGACACGACCCAGCAGTCCGGGACGTGGTTCGCGCACTCGCGGCAGTGCAGCAGGACGAGCTCCTCGTCGCAGCCGGCTTCCTCCAGGGCGTCCGCGAGGATTGGTAGTCGCTCGAACGCGCGATCCTCTCGGATGCCAGCGGCCAATCCGACGACGGTTTCCGTTCGCCACCGCTCGTCCGTCGGCCACGGCAGGCCGTCCGGGGTGAGCGGCCCGGTGTCGGTGCAGGTGGCGGAGACGGAGTGGACGGTCATGGCGCGCGGCTCACGGGGTGCTTTCGAATGATGTCTTCGCGGCGACATCAGAAGCCGCGCCAGTTGCGGCTCCTGAAGGCGCCGCGAAGAGTGTGTCGATTCACAGCGTCGGGCCGATCTGCCACGGGGCGAACTCCTCCTCGCCGACGCCGTGGATCTCGCTCTTCGTCCGCTTGCCGCTGGCCGTCGCCAGGATGGCATCGAAGATCTGCTTGCCGACCACCTCCACCGGGGTGCCGTCCAGAATCACGCCGGCGTTGATGTCCATGTCCTCTTCCATCCGCTGGTACAGCGGCGTGTTGGTGGCGATCTTCAGGCACGGGGCCGGCTTGCACCCGTACACGCTCCCGCGGCCCGTGGTGAACACGCACACGTTCGCGCCGCCCGCCACCACGCCGGTCATGCTCACCGGGTCGTAGCCGGGCGTGTCCATCACCACGAACCCCTTCGCCGTGACGGGTTCGGCGTACCGCACCACGTCCACCATCGCCGTGGTGCCGGCCTTGGCGATGGCCCCCAGCGACTTCTCGTAGATGGTCGTCAGCCCGCCCTTCTTGTTCCCCGGCGACGGGTTGTTGTTGATCTCCGCGCCGAACACGCTCGTGTACCACTCCCACCACTTGATGCGGTCCACCAGCTTCTGGCCGACTTCGGCGCTGACGGCCCGCCGCGTCAGGACGTGTTCGGCCCCGTAGATCTCCGGCGTCTCGGCGAGGATGCTCGTGCCGCCCTGTTGAATAACCAAGTCGCTGGCCACGCCCAGCGCCGGGTTCGCGGTGATGCCGCTGTTGCCGTCGGACCCGCCGCAGTTGGTGCCGAGCAGGATGTGCTTGGCGGGAAGCTGCACCCGCTTGGCGTCGTTCACGCGGGCGAGCATGGCGACGACCGCCTTCACCCCCGCCTCGGTCGTCTTGCCGATGCCGCCGATCTCCTGGATGGTCAGCACGGTCGGCGGCTCCTGCGGCGCGCCGGTGCCGCCGAGCTGCACGAGGTGCTGGTTCGCCACCAGTTCGCGGGCCTGCACGATCTCGCAGCCGAGGCCGATGAGCAGGTAGCCGGCCACGTTCGGGTGGTTGGCGAAGCCGGCCAGCGTCATCTCCAGTTGGCGGTGGTCCGGCCCCTCGTACTGGTGCCCGCACCCCTGCTTGTGGACGATGGGGATCACCCCGTCCACGTTCGGGTAGTCCGTCAAGATGCCGCTCATCTTGATGCGTTCGGTGATGTACTTGCTGGTGCTGGCCGAGCAGTTCACGGTGCTGATGACGGCGATGTAGTTGCGCGTGCCGTACCGCTGGTGGGCCGGTTTGGTCGGGCCGCGGTCGAAGCCCATGAACGACATGTACTCGGCCGGCGGCGGCAGCGGGGCGGGCAGGTCGGCGCTGAAGGCGTAGTCCCGCTCGAAGGTCGTCACCTTCACGTTGTGGACGTGGACGTGGTCGCCGACGGCAATGTTGCTTGCAGCGAAGCCGATCACCTGGCCGAACTTGGAGACGGCGTCGCCTTCCTTGATCGGCCGGACGGCGAACTTGTGGCCGAGTTCGATGCCGCCGGTGACGGGCACGGTGCCGCCGTCGAAGTCGAGGAGGGTGCCGGCCGGGATGCCCCGCGCGGCGACGACGATGTTGTCCGACGGGCGGAGGTGGACGGCGTACTTGGTGAGCGGAACGGCGGCCATGAGCGGAAGTCCGAGAGGGGAGTGAAGAACACTCCTATCGTATACCGCCGACGTGGTTGACTCACAGGTCGGTTGTCACACGAGTGGTGTGAGTACATTCCGGTCGATCCACCGAATGGCCGGCACGCAGACGGCATCGCCGAACGCCCAGAGCTGCTGGGTCTGTGTGCCAACGAGTGGGAACTCCGGCACGCCTTGAAGCCGGGCGTACTCTCGTGGCGTCATCCACCGCATTCGGAGCCGGCCGTCGATAGTTGCGACCACGATTTGCCGGGCGCTACCGCCTTTCGGAGTCCGCAGGCACCCGGCCAGCCCGTCGAACCGCACCTCGCAGCGCTGCGCCCCGTTGCGAATCCGGCGAAATGCCGTACCGATCCACTTCGTCCCGTCAGTCAGGAACGTGTCCAGTCTCCCGCGATAGGCGTCCGTCATCATTTGCGTATGCCGTTGGACCTCGACCTCGTCCCACCACGCCTGTCCCACGTCGAAGTCCAGCACCTCCGCCAAGAGGAGTCGCCGCGCGGGCGGTTGCGAGAGTGACAACGTCACCCAACCGGTGCGCAACGGAATCGTTCGCTTGTGCTGAAGGATCGTTTCGGTTCGCAGCGAACCACGCCGCTCGTCTGGCCACAACTCGCCGTTGCGCGGCGACATCCCAGGAACACGATCCGCCAGCATGCCCACGAGAAACACGCGGGGACGACTCTGCGGGGTGAAATGACAGGCATCGAGGACGAAGGCATCGAGCCAGTAGCCGAGTTCGCCCAGCCGTTCGCAAGCGGCGGCGAAATCCCGGCCCTCGTTCGCGGTCAGAAACCCGACCACGTTCTCCACCAGTAGGAGGGGCGGTTTCCGCTCCCCCAGCGCTTCAAGAACGGTCGTGAACCCGAAGAACGCTGACGAATGGGCACCGCCGAACCCGCGGTAGTGTCCCGCCACGCTCAGATCGATGCATGGAAAGGACGCGGTGGCAAGTGTGGGCCGGTCGTGGATACGGCCGACAACGGCGTCGGTGTCCCACACGTCGCCGAGGTGGTATTCATCAGACGCGCCGAACCGCGCCCGGTAACCGTCTCGCTTCTTCGCGTCGATGTCGTTGGCGTATCCGCACCGCCACCGGGACGACGCAAGCCCTTCCCGCACCAACCCGATGCCCGCGAAGAACTCGCAAAAGGTGTTCTCGCCGGTAGGGGTCATGTGCTTGCCCGGAAAATGGGAACTATAGTCCGTGTTCTTATAGTCCGTGGAACATTCGGTGTCGAGCGAAAAGATGTTCGTCATGCCAACCGCAGATGTCAAGGTCTTGTTCGGCGAACGGGTTCGGCACCTCCGAAAGGAGCGTGGCTGGAGTCAGGAGGAGTTCGCGCACAACGTCGGCTTGGACCGCAGCTACATGGGCAGCGTGGAACGAGGCGAGCGGAACGTCAGTCTGGAAAACATCTGTCTCATCGCTGCCGCACTCGCCGTCCCGCCGGCGGAGCTGTTCCAGCAGTGGGCAGTCACGCCAGCCGTTTTCCAAACCGACTCGTGAGGTATTCCCGTGTCGGTTCTCGCCACGATTCAAAAGCAGATCGCTGCGGCGAAAAAGGACTTGCGCGACTACCGGCCGCCAGCGGTGGATTGGTCGGCCCGCGCGAATGACGCCGCAGACCTGTTCGTCCCTTGGCTGCTCAAAATCGCTCCCGAGTTGAAAACCTACGTTCAAGATGTGCTGAACGCCCCGACTCTAATCCGCTCGATGTGGGCCACCTTTCGAACCACCGTCAACTTGCCTACTTCAGGACTCGCCGAGTTTGAACGATTGCTCG
The DNA here is from genome assembly GCA_043745295.1 of Fimbriiglobus sp. Lineage (GTDB taxonomy): Bacteria > Planctomycetota > Planctomycetia > Gemmatales > Gemmataceae > JALHQU01. The sequence continues at coordinate 4,687 of JAYTTN010000819.1, forward strand.
CTCTCGACGAGGTGTTGCGGGAATCGGTCACCGGCGAAACGGTCAGCAACGTCGTGACTCGATACCTGCTCGAACATGCGACGCCCCTGGAGTTGGACAAGAACAGCCGGAGCGACTATCCGGACGTGTACATCGCGACGCCGGACTACTACCGCGACCTGCCGAGTTTCACCCGCAAGGCGACCGGGAAGCAAGCCGCCATCTACGGTGCCGCGTTGAAAGGGAAGGCGAAACGACCCGTTCGCGTTCCCGACGGTTTAGAGATCAAGACTTGCCGTGACCGGGTCGCTGTGGACTGCCACTTTCCCCACGCCGGATTGCACTTGGTCGTTCTCTTCGCGGAATCGAATCGGGACTATGCGGTGACGGACATTCTCCTCGCGTTCCTGAATCTTGCGGACTACCGGGAAGCGAAGCGGAACACGGCCGCGACGACCGTGAAGTATTCGTTTGGCGGTACGCAGTTCGTCAGCGTGCTCAAATAGTCCGCGTCTCCTCTCCCCGTTCGCCGCCAGACAGCGCCAAGCGCGGGCCAAGGCAAAATCGAAGGCACCGGCTTCCGAGCCGGTGCCACGGAAGATGCCGCGCCCCGGCGGGCGCGGTTCGCAAGACTCACGCTGCAATCCGCAGGGGCGGGACGGCCAGCGGCACCGACTCCCGGCGGGCGGGGTGCAGGACGATCTCCATGCCGTTCACGAGGCGGTCGCCGCCGCGGCCGTCGATCAGGTTCCGCCCGCAGCGGGTCATGCCCCGCCGCTCCATCGGGTCATCCAGGACGATGGCCACGGCCTCGGCCAGTTGCTCGACGGTCACGTCCGCCGCCGCGCCCAGGAAGGTGCCGGCCCCTTCGTCGTCGAGGCGTTTCGCGTTCCAGACGTGCGCCTGCTGGGTGGGCAGCGTCAGTTGCGGGATGCCGACGCAGCACAACTCCATCGCCCAGGTGTCGCCGCTGGTCAGCGCGAAGTGCGCCCGCACCAGCCGCGTCATCAGCTCCTTCGGCTCGGTGACGATTTCCACCCGGCTCTTGGAATCCGAGGCGAAATCCTTCAGTTCGTCGTACCGGTGGTGGTGACTGCGGAGGCAGACGCTGACCTTGTCCACCTTCGGCATCTCCAGCAGTTGCTGCGTGCGGACGAGGGTCTGGTCGCCGGTGTCGTCGTCGCCGAAGGCGACCAGGGCGCGGAAGCCGCCGGGCTGCTCCTGCGAGCGAATGGTCCGCTGGCGGCGGAACAGGCTCCGCACCACGGCGTACTTCGCCCCCAGTAAGAGTTGCGTGCCGGGGGCCACGCGGTACGCCTTCGCCCGCGGCGCGAGGAACGGGTTCACCACGATCTTGTTGGGGAACCGCAGCCCGGCGTGGCTGTCGATGCAGATGACCCGCGTGCCGGTGGCGGTCAACTCGTCGAGGTACTCCTCGCTCACGCTGGGGGCGGCGACGATGACCGCCGACGGGGCCAGCTTCCGCACTTCGCGGAGGGTGGCGTCCAGGTCGCCGGGGCCGCCGACGACGGACTCGGCCGCCGCCCAGTCGTTGTTCCCCCGGTGGATGTTCGTCGCCAGCGACAGCGGCTCCAGGTAGCTGAAGAAGTGCGTCCCCCGCCGCCGCCGCTGCATCGAGGCGGCCAGCGACAGGCACTGGTAGAACGGCTCGTACCCCTGCTCCGGGGTGGCGTCACAACGAAAGAGGATCGATCCGCGTTTCACGTCCATGCGCGCGCGCCCACTGTGTGGTGTGTGTCGGTGGACGACGGGCCGACGGCGGCGCACGGCCGCAATGGGGCGCGGGCACGCCGAGACGGTCGCCGTCCGATTAAGTTCCGACCGGATGGTGCGAGCGGGCCGCCGCCGAGCGCGGGTGTGATGGCGCAAGGTGACTGATGGCGCGGCCTGAGTTCGACACCTCTTCTCCGGGGGGCCTGTTCCGAGGCCCCTGCACTTGCCGCTCCGGGTTCCGGTCCTGAGCGGCGAGCGGTCCGGCTGGCTGTTCCACGGCCAACCCGACGGGCGGGACTGTAACTCAGGGGCGGAAAAACGGACAACCCCACTTTGCGCGGCGGAAGGATGACGGTGTGCGGCGGACCGTCGAGCTACGTCGCCGACGGGCCGGCCGGCGGCGGGCCGACCATGTGGACGAGGATGCCGAGGATCTTGTCGGCTTGGCCGAGGTTGTACTCGGCCAAGTCGAACGTCAGCACGTTCCCGACCAGCGTGAGGAACTTCCACGAGCTGCCGGTGGTGGCGCAGCCGTACACAGTTTCCACCGCGCCGCCGTGCTTGCGGTTGTAGCGCTGAGCGCCGACCATCGCCGAAATGCACTGGCCGAACCCTTCGGGAATGCTGTCGTTCTTCGACTCGAACACGACCACCAGCGGCGCGGTGAGGTGCGGCAGTTGCGGTGCGGAGCCGATGACGAAGTCGCACACCCCGGTCAATCCGGCGTCGGGGTCGGCGTCGAACTGAACGCCGGAGTACAGGCCGATGCGGGCGTCGTACCGCACCCAGAAGTCGTACAGCAGCGGCGCGACCATCCACTCGCTCCGGGCCTTCTCGGTGTGCAGGATTTGGGCGAGTCGCGCGGCACCGACGGCGACGGCTCGGTACGCCGCCCCCGGTACGACCGGCGGCACCGCCGGGAACAGGTCCGCGATTCGCTCGCTCAACGACAGGTCGGCGATCACGGCCGGGTAACTGAACGCGCTGAACGCCATGCGTGGGCCTCCGGGTGGGCAGGTCATTTTAGCGACGGCCGTCTCGGGTCGGGCAAATCTTCCGGGCCGCGCCGACGAGGCCCTTATCCCCGTGATCGCGGACAGCGCGGAACGCATCGGCGCAACTCCGCTCGATTTCCCGCTTGCGTTTTCTCGGTCCCGTCGGTATGCGGCCCGCACAAACTTGAACCCATTTTGCCCGGATCGCCCGCGATCCTTCTCCTGGGGGAATCCCTGATGGCGAACGCCTCGTCCCGTCGGCTGCGGTTCGTGATCGCCGCCGGCGTCCTCGTCGTCGGTCTCGGCCTCACCGCCGACCGACTCGTCGGCCAGCAACCGCTGCCCCAACCGCGGCCGCTTCAGGCGATCCCGCCCGCGCCGGCCCCCGTCACCGACCCGGCGAAGCCGGTGGCGTACATCTACGGGAACGTCACCGTCACCCACGACGAGTTCGGCAAGTACCTGATGGACCGCGGCGGGGCGGACAAACTCGACCTGTTCGTGAACAAGAAGATCATCGAGCGGGAGGCCGCCCGGCGGGGCGTCACCGTCACGAAGTTGGAGATGGAGGCGTCGCTCCAGGAGGACATCGAAGTGGCCGGCCAGGGCGGGCAGGCGATCCGCCGGGACGACTTCGTGAAGATCGTCCTGGCCAAGCACGGCAAGACGTTTTACGAGTGGATGGAGGACGTGGTGCGGCCCCGGCTGCTGCTACAGAAGATGTGCCGCGCGGAGGTGAAAGTCGCCGAGCAGGACTTGAAGACCCAGTTCGAGCGGCGGTTCGGCGAACAGCGGCTGGTGCAGATCATCCTGTACCCGCTGGGCGACCCGAAGAACGTCGTTCTCGATCAGTGGGGCAAGATCCGCAACGACCCGGCCGAGTTCGACAGCGTGGCGCGGGCGCAGGCGAACCCGGGGCTGGCCGCCTCGAAAGGGATGATCAAGCCGATCACGAGGCACCTGACCGCCCAGGACAAGATCGTCGAGGAGACGGCCTTCAAGCTGAAGAAGGGCGAGGTGAGCGAAGTCCTCCAGACGCAGCAGGGGTATCTGGTGATGAAGATGGTGGAGGTGGTTCCGGCGAACGCCGCCGCCAGCTTCGAGAAGGAACGGCCGGTCCTCGAGAAGGCCGCCTACGACGAGCGAATGGAACTCGAAATCCCGAAGTTCTTCAACGAACTGCGGAAGGCGGCGAACGTGCAGACGCTGTACGTCCCGCCGGCCGAGTGGCGGAGCATCGGCGCGTCGGCGGTGCCGAGCGTGATCCCCGGCGGCCCGGCCGGGGTCGCCCCCGCCGGCGCGCAGCAGCCGGCCGGGAAGTGAGTGGCCGACGGTCGCGGCTCGCGTCGGGGAGGCGCACGACGGGTGCGCCGAAGTTTCTAGGCGAACCCGGCCCGCCAGGGCCGTGGGTGTTGGGATTTCAGACCACCCGCGTCCCGTGCGGGCCGGGTTCGCCTAGAAATGCCCGCGAATCGCAACCCCCGTTCGAGTCGGGAGGCCGTCGTGCCGAATCGCGTCGATCCACAAGGCAGCGGCGGGGAAATGACATACCGGGACACCAAGTGCCCTCCACCTCTCGCCCCACGCCGTGGGGGAGAGGTTCACCGGAGGCTCGTCCCGTAGCGGCTTCCACCGCCGGGAGTCTTTCATCCCGCTCCCCCGCCAGCCGGCCGGCGGGACCACCGCGATGCCCCATCGGTCGCGGACGAACCGGGCCCCGTCCCCAGGTCGCCGTCGGGCGGCGGATCGTGAACCGGGGACCGCGCGCCAGTCGCCGGGCGGCGGAACCGGGGGCGAATCCGCGCGCCGCCCGGCGGAACCGGGGGCGATCCGTCACCGACCGTCAACCGTCACTGGGGGGAAGTTCCTGGGGCGGCTTCTGCGCTCGACCTACCAGTAAACCGCCGATTCGAGGTACCCTGCCCCACCCAACAGGTTCTACGCGATGGCCCAGAGGCGGGTGTAAATGACGAAATTCACCAACCCGTTGCACCATGTGAGGAGCGCGCCCATCGCAACGCCGAAAACGACCCAGCCCAGAGCGCCCGTCACCAAGTTCTCTTTCGGCACCTGCCGACCGGGGCAACTGACCCCAGACGACGTTGTGATCCCGGCCACCGCCTGCCGCACCCACGGGACGCTCGACAGCGACTCGGCCGCAAACACTACGTAGGCCGTAGTTGCCAGGCCCCCGAATAATCCGACCGCAATCGCGAACAACGCCCAAGCCTTCTCGTGGTGGCGATAACTGTGGTCATCGGCGTACACCATCCGCTTGCCCGACCCGATCCCGACATAGACATTCATCTCTTTCGCGCACGCCGGGCACACCCAACTCGACGGCGCGGTAAACTCGTACACCGACATCGGCGGGCCACTCGGTTGGTACGCTCCGCTTGAGGCGTAGTTGAGGTCGAGTTCGCTGGCCGGGATGACGGACCAGCCACGGTTCGAGCAAACACGCTCCATGTCGTTCAGGTCGATACACCCGCTGGTCGCCGAATCGACGACCCAGGAGGCCAGCATTCGGGACCACCCTGCCCAGCACCCGAACGCCACGGCCAACAGGAAAACCAGAGCAGGCCCAGCAATCACCACTTGCAGGAGAGGCGGCATTGGCTTCGGCGGTTCCTGCGGACCAGCAGTGGTCGCCCCGCCTCCCCATTCCCCGGGGTTGGTGGAGGTACAACCCAGGTTGGTGCCGCCTGCGGCGGGGGTCGGCGCGGGCATGGCGGTCGGCCACGGTGCCGCGGCCTCCTCGTAGCTCTTCCACCGCGACATCTCCTTGCCGATCGCGACAATGCACCGCGTACACGGAGTCCCCTGCACCGCAGCCTTCCGCTTGCCGCACCGCACGCAGATCCACGTCTCGGGTGCTGACACGCCTCCTCCTCCGCCGAACGACCAAGCTCAGCAGCAGCCCCGGCTTTGCGGGGCCGTCTACTGCAGCGACTGGTTCGGCACGACCACCTCACGAGATCGGGAACGTGAACGGCACCCGCTTCCGCGAGCCGTCGGATAGGCGGACCTCGACAGTGATGTTTTCATTGCCGGGACGCACCGCCTTCACGAAGACGCTGTAGTTCGTCGTGCCCAGCACGCCAGTGACCGCCTCACCCGGATTGGGATGGTACACGGCCCCCCGGTCGTGACCGCCTCGACGAACGTGACGCACCCGTGCTGGCTGAACACCCGGACGGACACGGGGGAAGGCCCAGGGCCGGGAACGCTGGAAATCTGCAGTTGCAGCAGATCACCGACATCGGCCGTCCGCAGGAGGGTGGGGAACGGCCCGTTGATGCTGACCGGCTGCCGCAACTGGAGTTTGTCGTCGAGCGCGTTGCCGATGGCGGGCATGTGTCACCTCTGGGTTAGGAGTTTTGCCCGCCGGCGGGCGGGGAGTTGGGGCTCGCACGATCCAGTCGCTGCGGTTGCTCCGCCGACTTGAGTTTGATGAACGAGCCGTCGCCGGCGGCCACCAACTCGACGATAAAGTGCCCGCGTAGCGGCGCGGGCGGTTGATCGACGCCCTGATCGGAGAAGCCGAAATAGTAGTATGTGCCGTTCTCCAACTCCAGACCTCGCAGTACACCCGCTTGTCGAGGACGTAGTCGGCGACGAACGCGGTCTGGCCGGCGACGAGGCACATGATGTCGCGCTGGAGCCACTCGCTCCAATTCCACTCGCCGGTCTTACTCCGCTGGTCGAGGTAGGCGATGTCTGGAGCGATGGCACCCAGCAAGCCGCAGTCGCTCTTGCTGGAGATCAGGCACCTGTGGTCAAGCAGCGAGTAGTAGTGGCGGACGCGGTAAAACAGCCGCGACCCGACGGGGACCGGGTCGCAGATTGCGCCCGACCCGAACTCATGCGAGGTAATCTTCCGCTTCGGCTTACCGGCCATGCCCGGCAGATCGTAGGGCGGGATCGTCTCCCCCGGCTTCGCTCACGGTTTCCGCGTTCGTGGCTTTCGCCCCACCTGACCGACACCTCGTCGCCACGGGTAAGCGGCAACACAGCCAAGGGGCACGGCCCATCGCCTCCGAACCTTCGAACGACTACTTCCCACAGTGGCATCGGCCCGTCACCCCCGCGAGAGAGGGGGTGACGGGCCATCACCGCGATCGGTTGCCATCAGTACGTCCTGCTGCCGCCGAACGACCCAGCTCAGCCGCGGCGGGGGCGACGGTGCCGACGACGCACGCGAAACCTTCCCGCCCCCGTCGTCGGCTGCAGCGCCTGGTTCGGCTTCGGGTGCCACCGCCAGCGACCCGCACGATGGAACGCGATCCTCGTCAACCGACGGCCGCATGTCAAGTGCCGGCCGCGCGTTCTTGCTCCGGTCTGCTGCCGCCGAACCAGGAGTCGAGCCGCGCCCCTCGGACGCGGTCCCCCCTCGTGGGCGTGCGGCTCGACTGCTCCAGCGGCAGTTCGGCCGCCGTCCGCCGCGACCACGAGTGCGAG
>JAYTTN010000820.1:0-3171 GCA_043745295.1 Fimbriiglobus sp.
TGGTGTCCACGCTGCTGTACGTGCTGGGCAACCGGGACGACGCCCAGGACGCCGCCCAGGAGGCGTTCCTCAAGTGCTGGCGGGCCAGGGACACGGCCGCGACGGTGGACAACCTCCGCGCGTGGATCTTCCGCGTCGGCCTGAACACCGCCAAGGACATGCAGCGGAGCGCCTGGTCCCGCCGCGTCAAACCGCTGATCGCCGAGGACACCATGCTCGCGTCACCCGACATCGCCCCGGACGCCGCCTACGAGGACCGCGAGGCCGTGGACCGGCTCAAGGCCGCTCTGGTCGAACTCCGACCCGACGAGAAGGAAGTGTTCCTGCTGCGGCAGAACGGCGACCTCACCTACGAGGAGATCGCCGCCATCCGCAAGGCCCCCGTCGGCACCGTCAAGACCCAAATGCGGTCGGCCCTGATCAAGCTGCGGAAGGTGCTGGTGCCGGCCGAGTAGGGGCCCCCCACGTGGGTGCCCTCCGCGAACGGGCACCCACAAGGGGTGCCCCTACCAAGAATCATCCCCACCCACCCGGACGGCCCCGCGCCGCCCTGCCACCGCCCGATGGCCCATCGGGAGGAGTACCTTCCATGCCCCCGCGCTCCGACGACCTCGACCCCATCGTCCTGAACTGGCTGTACGGCCTGCTCGACCCGGCCGAGGCGGCCGACGTGGCCGCCAACGTGGCCGCCGACCCCGACTGGACCGCCGCCCGCGACCGCGTGACCAAGGCCCGCGGGCTGATGGCCGCCGCCGCCAAGTCGGCGTTCCCGGCCGTCCAGTTCCGCCCGCCGGCCGAACCGGTGGCGACCCCCGCCCGGCAGAAGGCCGTCCGCGCGTCGATGCTGTCGGTCTGGACCAAGTGGGCCGTCGCCGCGTCCCTGCTGCTGGCGTTCGCCGGCTTCGGCGCGCCGGCGCTCATCGACGCCATCGGGTACAAGGCGTACCGCGGGCCGGTGGACCGCGAACTGGCGGCCGCCAGCAAGGCGAAGCAGAACCGGGAGGCCGCCGTCGCCGCCCGCGACTCGCAGCGCGGCCGGATCGCCGACCGGCTGGCCAAGGCGACCGACACCCGCAAGCAACTGGAAGCCGGCTGGATCGCGGCCGAGGTCGCGGCGGTCAACCAGGGCCTGGCGCAGCCGTTCGCCGTCAACGTGAACGGCCCGACCACGGCCGTGCCCGGCGCACTGAACGAATACACCATCGCCGTCACCGACAAGCAGAACAAGCCGTACCCGGCCACCGTCGAGGTCGCCGTGCGGGACGGCAAGGGCAAGGAGATCCACGCCCAGAAGTTCACCCCGGAGAGGAACCCCGACGGCAACAAGTTTCGCCTGCCGCCCGGCGTGTGGGAGAAGGTGCCGACCGGGTCCGAACTGTTCCTGGCCATCTCGGCCGTGGACGCCAAAACCGGCACGCGGTCGGACCTGACCGAAAACCTGCGGATGCTGGAGCCGACGTTCGCCACCTTCCTGACCACCGACAAGCCGATGTACCGGCCGGGCGAGACGGTCTACTTCCGCTCGCTCACCCTCGACCGCTTCCGCTTCCTGCCGCCGACCACCGAGTTGCCGCTCAAGTTCGTGGTGCTGAAGCCGGACGGCAGCGAGCTGCCCGGCAGTGAGACCAGCGGCCTGGCCAAGCCGACCGCCAAGGCGAAGGACGGGCTGATCGACCCGGTGCTGGGGCCGGACGGCGCGCCCGTCCGCGGCGTCGGCACCGGCACCGTGGCCGTCGGCGCGGAGCTGGCCGGCGGCGAGTACACCCTACAAGTGTGGGAGCTGCCCCGCCCCGGCCAGCCGGCGAGCGAGAACAAGAGCAAGCCGCTGGCGACCCGCAAGTTCATCGTCAATAACTACGCACCTCCCGCGTTCACGATGATTCTGGAGTGGGTTGGGAAGTCCTACGGCCCTGGCGACACCGCCAGCTTTACCCTGGACGTGACCGACCAGGCGAAGCCGATGATCGACGCGCCGCTCGAAATCGCTATCGACGTGGACGGCAAGGCTATCAAGCCGACCCGCGCACCGGCGAAGGCCGACAAGAACGGGAAGGCGTTTGTCGAGTTCAAACTGCCCGGGGGCGTGGACGAGATCAAACGCGCCAGCGTGACCGTGATCGCCTCCAAGATGAACGGCGGTGACCTCGTGAGCGCGGAAACGCTCGTCCACTTGGTGCCCCTGGCGGATCGGCGGATGACGGTCGAGTTCTTCCCCGAAGGCGGCGACCTGATCGCCGGCGTGCCCAACCGCGTCTACTTCCGCGCCACGACCTCCAAAGGCAAACCGGCCGATATCGTCGGCATCCTGACCGACGGGGACAAGGACATCGCCCGCGTCGCCACGCTCACCGACCCGGATAACCCCAAGGTTAAGCAGGGGATGGGCGCGTTCGAGTTCACCCCGCAGCCGGGCGCGAAGTACGCCGTTCGGCTGGAAACCCCGAGCGGCATCCTTCAGCCCAAAGTCGAATTGGCCAAGCCGACCGTCGGCTTCAAGCTGCCCGACGCCAAGGCCGACGGCCTCGCCATGACCGTCCCGACCGGTGTGACCAAGCCGGGCGAGCCGATCAAGCTGACGCTCCACCCGGCCGGCAAGACCTCGAAGATGGTGTTGGTCGGCGCGTACACGCGGGGCCAGCCCATCGCCCACGCGAAGGCGACGCTGACCGCCGGCAAGCCGACGGAAGTCGTCCTCGACCCCGGCGCGGTGACGCTCGGCGGAGTCACGCGGATCACCGTGTTCGACCTGCCGTCGGACGAAGCGGCCGGCCGCGACGACCTGAAACCCCTCGTCGAACGCCTCGTCTACCGCCAGCCGGGCGAGCGGCTGAACCTGTCGTACACCGTCAAGCGGAACGGCAAGGAGGTGAAGCCTGGCGAGTACCTGACGCCCGGCGCGGCCGTCCAACTGGAAGTGTCCAGCAAGGACGAGCGCGGGAACGACAAACCGGCCGTCCTGTGGACGGCGGTGGTGAACAAAGCGGTCATCGACAAGGCGGACGAAAAAGAACGGCACGCCCTGCCGACGCACTTCCTGCTGACCGGCGAGGTGCAGAAGGGCGACGAACTGGAGCACTCCGACTTCCTGCTGACGGACCACCCGAAGGCGGCCGCCGGCCTCGACCTGCTGCTGGGCACCCAGGGCTGGCGGCGGTTCGCCGAGCAGCCGAA
>JAYTTN010000821.1:0-3170 GCA_043745295.1 Fimbriiglobus sp.
GTGAGCGACGGTCTTCAAGACCGTCGCTCACGCTTCCGGCTCGGAAAGAGTCACTTCTTCGCGGGCGGCTTCGCGGCGCGCACTTGGCGGGCGAACTCGGTCAGCGTCGGGGCGTCCTTCGGCGCGTCCTCGGCGCGGGCGATCAGCAACCCGTACTCGCGGACGTACACTTCGTACTTGCCCTTCATCACGTTCGGCAACGCGGACTGTCGCCCGTTCCCATTATACTCGTCCATCACGAACTCCAGCGCGGCGGTGAACGTCATCTCGCCGGTGATCGTCGCCGTCGGCGGCTCCTTGAGGTGCTTCCACCCGAGAGTCGGCAGTTTCACCGTCAGCGCCGACTCGCCGACCGCCTTCAGTACGGCCGCCATCGCCTCGTCCAGGTCGGCGGCCTTCAGGTCGAGCTTCACCGGCTTGTCGAGAAGAGCCTTCAACTTGTCGGCGACTCCACCCACCGGGGCCTTCGCCAATGCAACACCCTCCGAGGCTCGCGATAGGTACGCTACCGCCGCCGCGAAGGCTTTGTCTGGCGTCGGATCGGCCAGCACTCCCAGGGTCCGCGCGGCACCGCCCGTCGCCGCCTTCAGTTCCAGTTCCGCCGCGGTGAGTTCCCCCTTCGCTTTCTGGTACGGCACGAACGCAGTCATCGCTTCGATCTTCGTACCGGCGGCCTTTTGGCCCCGATAGAAATCCTCCGCCGCCACGAGGAGAGCCTTCGCCTGTTCGATCTTGGCGAACGCGCCCGCCACCCGCTGGGCGACCAGGAACTTGGCCTGCTCGACTTCGGCGTCGGCCATCTGCCGCTTGGCCTCGGCCAGCCGGATGTCCGGGTGGTGCCGCTGGGCGGTCAGGATCGCCTCTTCGACGCTCCCCTTCGCCGGCGGTTGCTCGGCCGTCAGTTGCGCCCGCACGAAATCGTCCAGTACCTGCTGGTGATTGCGGTTGTCCGGCTTCGGCGGGTCCACCTTCGGCGGCATCGGCGGCTGGGCGACGGCGGTCGCGGCGGCCAACAGCACGGCGCTAAGTACCAGGGTTCGCATTCGGTTTCTCCTTGCGATTGGAGGTTTTCAGGGACATCAAGAGCCACGAATCGTCGGTCGAGACCGTCCGCCCGTCGTCCCCGGCGTGCCGGAAGTACAGCCGGTAACAGCGGACGGCCTGCTCGTAGTCGCCGCCGTCGGTCAGGAACCGGTCGCCGGCGGCGCGGTACAGCTTGGCGGCCTCGGCGGGGGTGCCGGCTTGCTCGGCGAGCAACTCCAGCGCCCCCGGTGACGGCGGGGTGTCAGTCGGTTCCGAGTCCGCCGGCCGCAGCGGCACCGCGACGACGACGGAGACCGTTTCCGTCACGGTCACCGTCACCACCTCGCGCTCCGGCGTCGGCTTCAGCACCCACCCGGCCGCCCCGCCGAGGGCGAAGACGAGCAGGACACCGGCCGCTTTAGCCGCCTGCCGGAACCGCCAGCGCCGCCGGAGAACGTCGGTCGTCGCCGTCAGCAGCGCGGCCGAGTGAGCCGCCGAGCCGCCGCGTGGGGTCAGCAGCGGCAGCAGGTCATCGGGTTCGTCGGTCATGGGTTGCCTCTGTCCGAGCCGGAAGCGTGAGCGACGGTTCTTCTCACCGACCGTCGCTCACGCTTCCGGCTCGGAGCAATACCTCTCCCGGAACGCCTGCCGCGCCCGCGTCAGCAGCGATTCCACGGCCTTCTCCGAATCCCCCAGCAGCCGGGCCATCTCGGTCACGGTCTGCTGTTCCAGATACTTCAGCCGAAGGGCCATCTCGTACCGCTCCGGCAGCTCGGCGAGCGCGCGGGCGACGGCCTCCGGGTCGTGGTCGAGTGACTCGTCCGGCACGGCCGGTTCGGGCACGGCCACAAGCGATTGAACGCGCCTCGCCGCCCGCAGTCGGCTCCGCACGAGGTTGCGGCAGACGTTCGCGGCGAGGCCGCACACCCACCCGGCGAACCGGCTCCGCGCCGGGTCGAAGCGGCGCAGCTTCCGCGCCGCCGTCAGCCACGTCTCTTGAATCGCGTCGTCGCTCAGGTCCGCGCGGCCGCCGCACCGCCAGCGGGCGTAGCTCGCCACCGCCTGGAACGCCGAGTCGAACAGCGCCCGCCACGCCCCGGCGTCGCCGGCCAGGGCGGCCAGCCGCAGCGCGGGTTCCGGGTTCGGCGGCTCGACCATGACAGGGATTGTCCGCACGCCGGGCGAATCCTTCGCGGGAAAAAGAGAAAACCCCGCGCGGGCCGGAAGTCGCTAAAATCGACCGGTGTCACTCGTCCACCCCGTGCCGAAGCCTCCCATGCCCCGCGACCTGATCCTCGGCACCGCCGGCCACATCGACCACGGGAAGACTTCCCTGGTGAAGGCCCTGACCGGCATCGACACCGACCGCCTGCCGGAGGAGAAGGCCCGCGGCATCACCATCGACATCGGCTTCGCCCACCTCGACCTCGGCGACTTCCGCCTCGGCATCGTGGACGTGCCCGGCCACGAGCGGTTCGTCAAGAACATGCTCGCCGGGGCGACCGGCATCGACCTGGTGGTGTTCATCGTCGCCGCCGACGACAGCGTCATGCCGCAGACGCGGGAACACCTGGACATCCTCAAACTGCTCGGCATCCGCCACGGCGTCATCGCCCTGACGAAGGCCGACATCGTGGACGACATCACCCGCGAGGTGGCGGAGCTGGAGGTCCGCGAGCTGGTGCAGGGGTCGTTCCTCGAAGACGCCAAGATCGTCCCCACGTCCGCGCTCACCGGCATCGATTGCGATCGGCTGCCCGAAGAAAAAGCCCGCGGCATCACCATCGACATCGGCTTCGCCCACCTCGACCTCGGCGACATCCGCCTCGGCATCGTCGATGTCCCCGGTCACGAGCGCTTCATCAAGAACATGCTCGCCGGGGCCACCGGCTTCGACCTGGCTCTCCTCGTCGTCGCGGCCGATGACTCCGTCATGCCGCAGACTCGCGAACACCTCGAGATCCTCAAGTTACTCGGCCTGCGCCACGGCGTCATCGAACTTACCAAGTCCGATCTCGTAGACGACACCACCCGCGAAGTGGTGGCCCTCGAAGTGCGCGATCTGGTGAAGGACTCGTTCCTCGCCGATGCGCCGATCATTCCGACATCGGCCCACACGGGAAGCGGCATCGCCGAGTTGAAGGCGG
>JAYTTN010000822.1:0-3166 GCA_043745295.1 Fimbriiglobus sp.
GGCGTCTCGGGTTGCCACTCCCTTGCGGTCGCGGCTCGTCAGATGGACTCAGTTGCAGCCGCCGCAGGCCGGGGCGGACACCACCGGGGCACACGGGTCGGCGCACAGGCGGCCGCGGAAGATCTTGGCGATCAGGTCGCGGATCGGCTTCGGCCGGCTGCGGTCGCACGACACGCCGGCCAGGCCGGGGGCGCACGGGTCGCAGTTGCCGGCCGTCGAACCGCCCAGCCCGCCGCCGCTCATCGCCTTGTTGAATCGGCTGCCCAGGCCCATCGGCCCGCAGCCGGTGGAGCCGCACGGGTCGCACCCGCCGGCCGACACCCGCTGGGCGTTCCGCACGACCACCCGCACCGGCACCTGCACGGCCACCCGGCGGGTGACGCACACCGCCACCATTTCCGTCGTGGTGCACGGCACCTTCACCGTCGTGGTGCAGGGCACCTGCTTGGACACGCTCACCGCCACCTTGCGGCAGACGGTCGTCGGCACCATCTCGGTCACGCACTGGGACACTTTCTTCACCCGCGTCTCCTGCACCAGCTTCGTCACGCAGGTCGGCACCTGCTTGGTGACGGTCGTCGGCACCATCCGGGTGACGGTCACGGGCACCTGCTTGTGGACCACTTCGGCCACCCGCCGGGTGGTCGTCACCGGCACGCGGTCGATCCGCGTCTCGGTCACGTTCCGCACCACGTTGGTGGTGACGGTGCGGGTGCACGCCTGGCCCTCGACGAACACCTTGCCGCGGCCGGCGGCGTCGGAGGTGACGGCCCCGGCGCGGATCCGGCCGGCGACGTGGCCGAGCAGGTTGCCGAGGAACCCGGTCTTGCCGCACGCCCCTTCGCACGGGGCGGACACGCCGCACGACCCGCCGTCCACGAAGCACCCTTGGGCGACCCGCTTCACCGTGTACGGCACCTGGCGGGTTTCCTGCGTCGTCACGTTCCGGGTGACTTGCGTCGGCACCTTCTCGAGCACCGTCTTCTTGACCATCCGGGTGACTTGCGTCGGCACCGTCTCGACGACGTTCTCCTTCACCTTCCGCGTCACCGTCTTGGCCACCTTCTCCGTCACCTGCCGCTTGACGCAGGTGGTGGTCGGCACCTGCTCGGTGACGGTCTCGTACTTCGTCACCTGCCGCGTCTTCGTCTCGCACGGGCCGCGGACGAGGCTCAGGCGTGAGCCGGTCGGGCACTGCGTCGTGCTGCAGGTGCAGGGGTCGAAGCTGCTGGAGTACGTCGGCACTCGCGTCAGCGTCAGCCCGCCGCCCACGGTGTACGTCTCGCAGCTCGTCACCGGCACCTTCTTGGTGACGCACTTCGTGCCCGCCACCGTCTCGCTGACCGTCTTGCACACGTCCACCATCACCGTCTCGCACACGTCGCGGGTGACGGCGCGGCACACCTGCTTGTTCACCGTCTCCGTCACCGGCTCGCAGACGGTGCGGCACACGTCCTTCACCACCGTCTCCGTCACCGGCCGGCAGACGTTCACCGTGCAGGTCTTGTACAGCGTCTCGCACACCGGGTGGCTGACCATGAAGGTCTCGGTGCGGCTGACCGGCTCGCACACCTTGCGGCAGACCGTCACCGGCACGTCCCGGTAGGTGGTCTCGCACACGTTGCGGTGGACCGTGTGCGAACAGTCCTTCATGACCGTCTCGCACACCTTCCGGTTCACCGTCTCGGTGACGGTCTGCACGACCGTCTCGCGGACCGGCCGGCTGACCGTGTACGGCTGGTCCACCGTCACCGTCCGGGTGACCGGCCGGTTGACCGTCTCGGTGACGGTCTGGTATTCGGTGCCGGTGACGGTCCGCATGGCGGTGCGGACCTCGTCGCGGTAGGTGGTGCGGGTGACCGGCCGCATCTCCGTCTCGGTGACGGTCTCGTACCGGGTCTGCATGCGGGTTTCGGCGGTCGGGCCGCAGTCGCCCAGGCCGGTGGCGGCGGTCGTCGGGAAGGTGGTACACCCGCAGTGGGCGGCGCGGACATCGCCGCCCAGCCACGCGGTCAGCACCGCCGCCGCCGCCCCCAATCGCAGTCGCAGTCGCATGATGGGCCTCCTGTCCGGGCGCGCCCGCCCTCTGCCGGAATCATCCCGACAGTGCGCCTCCCGAAGAGCCGGGAGGGCTGGCGTCCGTGCCCCGTTAACGTGTCGATTCCGTCCGCGGCCGCCGCGACCCGAAGGGCGGGTCGGCGGGCTACGGGCCGCGTCACGACAGGGATATCGGAACCGGCGGCGGTTCTTGCGCACCCGGTTGGGGGGTGGACAGGCGATTCCGCCCGTCCGACGACGACTCACGCGGGGCGTAACGCGGATGCCGACGGGGGGGGTTGTGACGGCCGCCCGCGAAAGAGACCGCCGGCGGCCGAAGGGGATTTCCCTCCGGCCGCCGCCGGTCTGGTTTGCGAGAGGCGGACGGAGTCGGGCGAAACTCGACTCCTACCTCGTGCCCATGACGTGAAGCTCGAGTCTCAATGGCCTCGAAGCGGCCAGGGGTGGTTGCGCCGGTCTTCGCACCGGAGGTGCGGTTGCCAGTAGCCAGGGGTGACGGAGCGAAGCGACCGAACCCCTGGTTCGTGGATTCCAAGGCTTGAACCGCGGAGCGGCGGCGGAATCCGTCGTCTTTCCTAGACTCGTTCCAGGAGTTCCGCTCACTTCGTTGCGCCTGTCACACTTTGGCTACCGGTAACCGCACCTCCGGTGCGAAGACGGCTCGGCGGCATGAGTGTCCGAAATTCGGACGGTCAATTCGGGACAATTACTCCACTTTCATTTGACAAACCCAAAAACGGAGCGCATGGGTACTGTCGTACACTTCTCGTTCCGGAGTGCCGCCGTGAACACCGCCTTCCAAACACCCGCCGTCACCGACTTGGCCGACCGCTTCCGGTGTGAGGCGGACATCCCCGATCCGCCCCGCGATGCGGCCGGGCGCAAACAGTATTGGGAAGACACCGTCGTCGAGGCGGTCGCCGAGCTGCCGCCGATGGTGGAGTGCGACGGGAAAAAGACCGAAGACCTCACCCTGCCGGCTCTTGCGAGCCGCGACCGCGAGGGAGCGGCATCTTGGGAGCGCGAAGCTCCGGCCGAGCCGCCAACCCCGGCTCTTGCGAGCCGCGACCGCCAGGGAGTGGCATCTTTAACCCAAGCCGAGATGCCA
>JAYTTN010000823.1:0-11774 GCA_043745295.1 Fimbriiglobus sp.
CGCCGACGGAGTCCGGGCACCCGACGGGTTCCACGGTCACGTTTCCGGCTCGAACACCCCCTCTCCGGAACGGGGAGGGGGCCGGGGGGTGGGGTCTCAAAACCGGATACCTACCCCTGACAGCCCCCGGCCCTTCTCCCCAGTTCCCGCGCCGCGCGACACCTGGGGCGAGGGGCCGGGGGTGAGGGCCTGAACCCGCCTGAGCCATCGGCTCGGGAACACAAGGAGAGGGTGGTTGCGAAGCAACCGGGTGAGGGCCACACCTGGGGGAACACCTGCCGAACGCCTGGCAGGTGTCCGGGGTACGGTCGGGAGCTGCCGTGCCATTTCCGCCGTGGTCCGCCCTCGCCGGCTGACACGCACTATATTCGTGCAGCAGTTGGGAACGGACAGCGAACGGATTTTACCCCAGCCTGAACGGACCGCCCAGACGGAAACGCGGCCGCGAGATGTGGGTTGACGACCGGCGACCTTTCCTGTGAGTTAACGCTACCGGCCGGCCGAGGAAGGCGCGCCGGGTCCGCGCTTTGAGGTGTCCGTGTCCAGTGCCCCGACCGCCGTGCCGACCGAACTGTACCGCGACCCGGCGTGGCGGCGGGCCGCCGGTGCCGTGCTGCTGGCCGTCCTCGCCGGGTTGTGGCTGGGCGCGTGGGAAGTCGGCAAGCAGTGGACGCGGGCCGACTACTCGCACGGGTTCCTGGTGCCGTTCGTGTGCGGGTATCTGCTGTGGCTGCGGCGGGACCAGTTCCCGACCCGCACGGTCGGGGTCATGAAGGCCGAGCCGATGGGCGTCGGCAACGTGGCCGTGGCCCGCACGGTGAAGGTGAAGGGGCCGGTGTCGTGGCCGAATGGGAACGGGCTAATGTTCTTCGCCGCTGCCGGCGCGCTCACGCTGTTCGCCCTGAAGACGAACTACGCCAAGGAGTTCTTCTGCGGGGTGGCGCTGGGCGTCGGGTTCGTCGGGGTCGTGTGGATGTTCTGCGGCGGGTGGGACGGCGTGCGGTGGGCGTGGCCGGCGCTGGCGTTCTGGGCGTTCGCCGTGCCGATGCCGTACCAGGTGCAGGAGAAGGTGGGGGCGGGCCTGCGGGTCGCCGCCACCGAGGCCGCGTCCGCCGCCTTCCAGTTACTCGGCTTCCCGTCCTACGTCGGGGCCGGCACCGACGTGACGCAGCGGTACATGATCACCCTCGACGGCACGCAACTGGACGTGGCCGCGCCGTGCGCCGGGCTGAGCATGTTGCTCACCTTCGTCGCGCTGACGGCCGCCATCTGCCTGCTCTGCCCGCCGTCCCGGCCGACGGCGCACCGGCTGTTCGTGTTCCTCACCGCCGTGCCCATCGCGGTGGCGTGCAACGTCCTGCGGATCGTCGTCACCGGGCTGGTGTACCACGCCGGGTGGAAGGGGTTCGGGGACGCCATCGGGCACGACATGGCCGGCTGGCTGATGATGCCGGTGGCGCTGGGGATCATCTGGCTGGAGTTGTGGCTGCTCGACTGGATTTGGGTGCCCGTGGAATACGCCACGACGGACGAGGTGGCCAAGGCGCTGCACGAGCGGGCGCGGGAGAAGGCCACGCGGGACGACGCGCGGCGTCTCCGGCCCGCCGGCCCGCCGTCGGACCCGGACTTGGTGCCGTTCGTGCCGTCGGACGCGCGGACCGCGCCGCCACGAGCCGACGGTCCGGAGACGCGCGGGTGAACGCCCCCAACTTGCTCACCGCCCGCTGGTACGCCGCCCTCGCGGTCGGCGTGGTCGCGTTCACGCTGTACGGCAGCTGCGTGCCGTTCAACTACGCGCCGCTGCCGTGGGACGAGGCGACGGCGGCGTTCGACCGCGTCGTCCGTGCCACCCTGTGGCCGACCTCCAAGTCCGACTGGGTGGCGAACTGGTGCCTGGGGGTGCCGCTCGGCTTCTGCCTGCTGGGGGCGGTGCGGGTGGACCGGCCGGGCCGCGCGGCGACGCTGGCGCTGGGGGCCGCCGTGGTGCCGGTCGGCCTGACGTTCGCGGCCGTCGTCGAGTTCGGCCAACTGTACTTCCCCGGCCGCTCGTGCAGCGGGTCGGACATCTGGGCGCAGGGGCTGGGGACGGCGTGCGGGGTGGCCGCGTGGGTGGTCGCCGGCCAGCGGCTGACCGACGCCGCGCGGCAAATGCTCAGCCGGCTGGACGGCACCCGGAACCTGCTGCTCGTGTACGGCTTCTGCGCGCTGGTCGCGCAGACCTTGCCGCTCGACCTGACCGCGAGTCCGGCCGACTGGTACCGCCGGCTCCGCGACGGCACGGTCACGTTCGTCCCGCTCGGCGAACTGGCCGCGCGGCCGGGCGTGACGGCGGCGCAAGACTGGAAGAAGGTGGCGGCGTGGTGCGAACTGCTGGCCGTCGCCGTGCCCGGCGGGGCGCTCGTGGCGGGGCTGACCGGGCGGTGGAAGTCGGCGAACGCCCTGCCGCAGGTGGCCGTTGCGGGCCTCGCGGCCGGGGCGTTGCTGGAAGCCGCCCAGTGGCCGGTGCAGTCCCGCCACCCCAGCACCACCGACGTGCTGGTGATCGCCCTCGGCGTCCTGGCCGGCTGGGGCGTCGCGCTGGCGGTGGCGGACAAGGCCAGCCGGAAGTACCGGCCGACGCTGGCGGCGGCGTTCGGCCAACTCTGGTTCGGGGTGCTGGCCGTCCACCACTGGCAGCCGTTCGACTTCCGCCCGCCGCTGCTGGCGGCCAACGCCGGCCGGGTGAACTGGCTGCCGTTCGACCAGCAGATCGCCAAGACGTACCTGTGGGGCCTGGAGGAGATGGTGCACAAGACGTGGCTGTTCGTCCCGCTCGGCGTGCTGGCGGCGTGGGGGTGGAAGCGGAGTTCCGACCGCCGCGCGACGTGGTACGCCGTGGGCGTGTGCGCGGCCGCCGCGGTCGTGCTGGAGTTCGGCCAACTGCTGCTGCCGTCGCGGGTCGGCAGCCCGACGGACCTGCTGTTCGCCGCCGCCGGCGGGTGGGCCGGCGCGTTCGTCACGCGGAAGCGGCTGGCGACCGCGGCCCCCGCGCCGTTCGTCCCGCGCACGGCCGTCCCCGCCGTCGGCAGTTGGTGGGCGAACGGCGTCGCCGCGCCGACCCCGGACTACCCGACCCGGAGGACGCCGCCGTGACCCCGCCGGCCGTCCGTCGCCCGCTGCGGGTGCTGTACGTGAAGGACAAGTTCCACTGGCCCCGGTCGAGCGGGGGCGACATCCACGGGTCGCAGATGGCCCGTGCCCTGGCCGCGCGGGGGCACGCCGTGGACGCCGCCACGTTCGCCCCGTCCGACCTCGAAGCGGTGGCCGGGTTGGGCCTCCGGCGGGTGATCGACCTTGCCCGGCAGTCGCCGACGACCGACGGCATCGCCGAACCGGGGCGGCTCCAGCGGCGGTTCGAGCGCTACCTCGGCGTGAACCTCGGACAACTGCCGCTGCTGGCGGGCGCGGTGCGGGACGGCGACTACGACGCGGTGGCGGTGCTGGGCGTGAACTCGATCCCGCTGTTGCGGGCGGTGCGCGGGCCGGTGCGGGTGTGGCACGCCGCCGACGACGCGGCGTTACTGCACTGGTCGATGTTCAAACCGACGCGGCGTTCGACGTGGAAGCACCTGCGGCTGGCCGCCGTCCAGGGCGTGTACGAGCGGGCGTACCGGGGCACCGTGGACCGCGCCTGGGTGGTGTCCGACCGCGACCGGACGGCCATGCGGCGGGTGGCCGGCTTCCCGGCGGTGGACGTGATCCCGAACGGGGTGGACGCCGAGTTCTTCGCCCCGGTGCCGGCCGTCGAAGTGCCGAACACTTGCGCCTTCTGGGGCCGGTTGGAGTTCGGCCCGAACGAGGATGCGGTGGACTGGTTCGTCGGCCAGGTGTGGCCGCTGGTGCGGGCGACGGTGCCGACCGCGCGGTTCACCGCGATCGGCTTCAACCCGAGCGAGCGCGTCCGCCGCGCGTGCCGGGCGGACGGCGTGGAGTTGCGGGCCGACGTGCCCGACCTGCGGCGGGCGGTGTGCGAGCGGGCGGTGGCGGTGATGCCGTTCGTCAGCGGGGTGGGCATCAAGAACAAGGTGCTGGAAGCGGCGGCGCTGGCGCGGCCGATGGTCTGCACGCCGGCCGCCACGTCCGGGCTGCTGGGCGCGTTCCCGGCGACCGTGGCGGGGACTCCGGCCGCGTTCGCCGACGCCGTGGTGAAGCTGTTCGCCGACGCCGACGCGCGGGCCGACCTCGGCCGCGCCTCCCGCGCGTGGGTGACGCGCGACCACGGGTGGGACGCCGCCGCCGCCCGCGCCGAGATCGGGCTTTATCAGTCCCTCGCCCGCCGAACCGCCGTCCTTCGACCGGCCCTGAACGGAGCCTGAGCCGTGACCAACAAGCTGATCGTGATGATCCTGATGACGGCGACGGCCGTGTTCGGCGGCGTCACGCTCGGCCCGCTCGTCCCCCTGCTGGCGTACTACTTCTTCGCCGTCATGCGGCCGCAGTACATCTGGAAGTACGAGCTGCCGGCGGACATCCAGTGGTCGTTCGTCGTGGCCGTCGTGGCCATGGCGGCGACCGTCATCGCCCGGTGCGGGCTGATGTACTATCCGACCTACGGGCCGACCGCCGGCGGCCGCCGGCCGGGGTGGAACCGCGTTCACTGGCTGCTGCTGGCCTTCGCCCTGTGGGTGTGCCTGAGCTACCAGGCGGCCCTCAGCCAGACGCGGGCGTGGCCGTTCTTCATCGAGTACGTGAAGATGTTCGTCATGTTCCTCGTCGCCGCCCTGGTGGTGCAGCGGGTGAACCAGCTCTGGACGATCCTGATCGTGCTGGCCCTGGCCGACATCTACATCGCGTGGGAGATCAACTTCTTCTACTTCAGCACCGGGTACATGTACCTCCAGAACAACGGGTTCGGCGGGCTGGACAACAACGGGGCCGGGCTGATGCTGGCGATGGGCATCCCGCTGTGCTACTTCCTGTGGGAGGGGACCGTCGGCCGGGTGCGGTGGCTGTTCCTGGCGGCCATGCCGGTCATCGCGCACGCCGTCATGCTGTCGTTCAGCCGGGGGGCCATGCTCAGCATCCTGCTGGCCGCCCCGTGGCTGTTCTTCTTCAGCAGCCAGAAGAAGAAGGTGGCGCTGGCGTACGTGCTGGGCGGGGCGTTCGTCCTGGCCACCGCCGGGCCGGAGCTGCAAGCCCGTTTCTTCTCCATTTCGTCGCACGAGATCGACGAGTCGGCCAACTCCCGCAAGCAGACGTGGATGATCGCCGTCCGCATGGCCAACGAGCACCCCATCCTCGGCCTCGGCGTCCGCTGCTCCACCCTGAAGACCCGCGAGTACGGGGCGGACATGGAAGGGCGGGCCATCCACAGCCAGTACCTCCAGACGGCCGCCGACTGCGGGTGGGTGGGCATGGCGCTGTTCGTCGCCCTGCTGGTCATGGCGGTGTGGCAGATGACGGTGTTCTTCCGCCGAACGCGGCACTGGCCGCGGTACCCGGAGGTGATGCGGGCGCGGGCCATCGCCGGGGCGGTGGTGTGCAGCCTCATGGTGTACGCCGTCGGCGGCGTGTTCCTGTCGCTCGACAACTTCGAGTTGCCCTACGTCCTGTTCCTCGTGTCCGCGCAGATGTTCGCGATCTACAAGGTGGGCGGCGTCGAGGCGATGGTGTGGCAGTCGCTGCCGCCCCGGTATGCCCCGCCGCCGCCCCGGCCGCCCCGGCCGCCCCGCGGTTCCGTCCCCGCGCCGACGGTGCCCGCGACCCCGACGGTGCCCGGATGAGCCGCCCCGTCCGCGTCGGGTTCGTCGTCCACGTCATGCAGGTGGCCGGGGCCGAGGTGCTGGTCCGCGAGACGATCCGCCGCCTGGGGCCGCGCATCGTCCCGACCGTCTTCTGCCTGGACCGCGTCGGCTCCATCGGCGAGGAGTTGCAGGCCGACGGCGTGGACGTGGTGTGCTACGGCCGCCGGCCGGGGTGGGACTTCTCCGTCTCCCGGCGGATGGCGACGGACATCACCGCGCGGCGGATCGAGGTCGTCCACGCGCACCAGTACTCGCCGTTCTTCTACGCCGCGTTCGCCAAACTGCTCGCGCGACCGATGCCGCGGCTGATCCTGACCGAACACGGCCGGCACTACCCCGACCTCGTGTCGCCGAAACGCCGCGCGTTCAACCGGCTGATCCTTGACCGCCTGGCCGACGACGTGAACGCCTGCATCGGCTTCAGCGCCCGCGCACTACGGGACGTGGACGGCTTCCGGGGCGGCCGCATCCACGTCATCGAGAACGGCATCGACGTGGACCGGTACGGACCCGCTACCGACAAACCGGCGTTGAAAGCGCGGCTCGGTCTCGACCCGGACAAGCGGTACGTCGTCCACGTCGCCCGGCATCACCCGGTGAAGGACCAGCCGACGCTGATTCGCGGTTTCGCCCTCGCCGCGCCGAAGCTGCCGGATGTGAACCTGCTGCTCGTCGGCGACGGCCCGCAGCGCGGCGAACTGGAAGCGTTCGTCGATTCGCTGGGTATCCGCGACCGCGTGACGTTCCTCGGCATCCGCCGGGACATCCCGGACGTGCTGGCCGCCGCCGACGTGTTCGCCCTCACGTCGGTGTCCGAAGCCGCGTCACTGACGTTGCTCGAAGCGATGGCGACGGGGTTGCCGGTGGTCGTCACGAACGTCGGCGGAAACCCGGACATCGTGCGAGACGGAATCGACGGCCTACTCTTCCCCCGCGCGGACGCCGCCGGGTGCGCGGCCTGCTTCGTCAAGTTGTTCACGTCACCGGGTCTGGTCGCCGAACTGGGCGCGAACGCCCGCCGTCGGGCGCAAGACAACTACCGCCTGGACGCCACCATCGCCGCCTACCACGCGCTGTACCGCAAGTTCGGCGGCGGGTGAGAAAAAGAAAATCGGTTCGCTACGGACATTGAACTCGCGTCCGCAAATCTGGTAAAGTCCTCCCACTTCACCAGGGAAGGGCCACGCCATGCGAACCGCAACACTCCTCATCCTGACCGCGTGCGCCGCGACCGCGGCCGGGTCGCCCTTCGCGCTCGTTCCCCGCCTCGACCCCGACGGGCTGCCGCTGCCGACGGGAGCCGTTCGCCGGCTCGGGTCGGGGCTGTTCCGAACGGGCCACCCGGCCGAGGTCGCCTTTTCGCCGGATTGCGCGGTCGTGTACGTCGGCCGCTATGTGGGGGGAGACGTGCCCGGTCTCGCGGCGTGGGACGCGGCCACCGGCAAGCCGGTCTGGACGGCACTGGCGAAAATGACCGTCACGAAGATCGTGCCGGCGGCGGACGACAAGACCCTGTGGGTCGTCGGGCACGAGTACGCCGGCGGCTCCTTTACCGCCATCGTCGCCCACGTTCGCGCCGTGGACGGGGCGCTTCTTTCCCGCCGCCGCTTCGCCACGGACTCCGTTCACCTCACCCAGGTGACGCCGACCGGCCGCGTGGCGGTCCACTCGAAAAACGGGGTGGACGTGTACGACCCTGGCCACGAAAAGCCGATCCTGAAAGTGCCGAACGAGTCGGCGACCGCCATTCAAACCGTCATCCTGTCGCGGGACGGCAAGCGACTGCTCGCCGCGATCCACGGCGTCGGTGCCGACGGCCGCTCCACGCGCCTGACCGGGTACGAACTGCCTTCGGGCCGAGAAGCGTGGACGACCGAGACGGAATCCTACGCTTCCGTCACCGCGCACCCGGACGGCCGGCGGGCGTGGACGCAGGTGCAACGGATGACCGTGCGGCCGGTGTTCGGGAACGGCATGGTCTTCATGACGATCGTCTACGAACCGTCGGAACTGCAACTGTGGAACCTGACGGATGGGGTCGCCGAGGAACCGCAGCGGATCAACCGCTACCCCGAACACGGCGGCATCAGTTCGCCACACTTCCGACCCGGCGGCAAGTCGGCCCTGGCCCAGTTCAACGGCGGCCTCGCCGAGTTCGAGGTGCCGAGTTGGAAATACAAGCGGACGCTGGCGGACTTGCCGAACGGCCAGTTCTGGCTCAGCCCGGACGGAAACACGCTGGCCGTCGTGAATGGCACGCTCGCCCTGTTCGACGTGGACACCGGCAAGCGGATCGGCGGCCGCGTGACCGCAGGCAGTTCCGTCGCAACCCTTCGGATCGACGCGGGCCAGGTGACACTACAGCGCGGCGAGGCGGACGAGACGCTCGACCTGGCAACCGGTCGGGAGGTGACGGCGTTGGCCCGCCCGAAAGACATGGCGACCCGCGTCCAAGCGAAGGGCGGCAAACTGGTGGTGCGGCGCGGGGAACGGGAGCGCGAGTTGGCGGAGAGCGACGGGTTCGACTTGTACAACGCGAGCGTGACCCCGGACGGCAAGCACGCCCTGTGTGGGAACAGCGGTGTC
Source organism: Fimbriiglobus sp. (assembly GCA_043745295.1). GTDB lineage: Bacteria > Planctomycetota > Planctomycetia > Gemmatales > Gemmataceae > JALHQU01. Next base: position 8,370 of record JAYTTN010000823.1, read on the forward strand.
GAGTTCGTCCGCGTTTGGGACGCGGCGACCGGCGAGAAGAAGCACGACCTGGTGTCCGAACTGCCCGCATCCGGCGGCGGCTACTCTCGGTCGAGTCCGAACGTCCGCTGCTCGACGGACGGCCGGCACGTCGCCGTTCACGAGTTCAATCTCACCGTACCCGAAAAGACACCGACGTGGCACGTCAGCGTTTGGGAGATCGCGAGCGGCAAGCTGGTGCGCAAGTTGATCGGTCCGGGGGGCACTCAGCGCCGCTTCCTTCACTGGTCGAAGGACGGGAAAACGCTCATCGTGACCGGAGATGTCAACGCGGCCCAAGGGGTGACGTATCACGGCTTCGTCGCCGTCTGCGACCCGTTCTCCGACGACCCGCCGCGCATCATGCGAACAAACCAGCACCCCGAACAAGTCGCCGTGAGCGGCGACGGCAAGTCGTTCGCCGTCGCGGTGGGCCGCACGGTGGAGTTCTGGGACATCAACGGAAACGCGCTCCGGCACACCCTCCGCGCGCCGCCGTTCGGCGTCACGGCGATGGCGTTCACCCCGGACGCCCAGCAGTTCGTCGCCGACGGGCCGGACGGCACCTTCCTGTATCCTCTCCCGGACCTCCGCCGCCCGCCGGTCGCGCCGCCGCCACGACTCATTCGATAAAATCCGCGAACCCGTTCCGGCCGGCCCGACTCCTATCCCTGGCACGCGGGCCGGCCGGGACTGTCGAAGCGCAACACCCTCCGGATTTCCCCGCGCGGCACTCACCCCATCTGCGTTGCGCCCCCGTGGAGGATTCACCATGATCCCGCTGTACGCCCTGCTGCGCGCCGTCCTGGCCGGCGTGAAGGCCCTGTTCGCGTCGAAGGCGTCTCGCCTGGAGCGCAAGTACACCAAGGCCGCGCTCGCCGCCGAGGCGCTCGCCCGCCAGTTGCAGACGAAGCCGGGGAACGGGCACCTGGACCCGTTCGCCACCGCCAAGAGCCACTACGAGTTCGGCCGGCTGGTGGACAACCGCGACCGACTGGAGGAGAAGTTCCTGGCGTGGCAGGGCCGCGCCGACGGCGTCGGCCGTGCCGCCCGGAAGCTGGCCGACTGGAAGGGCCGCGCGGTGCCGTACCTGTGCGGCGTCATCGACCTCGGCGTCGTGCTGGCCGCGCTGCACCTGCTCGGCGTCCCGCACGGCCTGACCCTCGACGGCATGAAGTCGTGGGCGACGAACCTGGTCGGGTAAGCGGAAGAAGCCAGAAGGCAGGGGACAGGAGTCAGGAGTCAGGTAACAAAAGGCCGGGTCAACGGTTTCGCTTCCTGCCCCCTGTTCCCTGTCTCCTGGATTTTCCCCGTCACACACTCCGGGGTGGCAGTTACGGGTGGTGTCGAAACCAATCACCCCCTCGGAGTGCCCGCCATGACCCGCTTCCTGTCCCGCCTGTTCCGCACGGCCGTCAAAGTCGGCATGGTCGCCGTCGCGGCCGCCGTGTTCACCGCGCCGGTCGCCTTCGCCCAGCAGCCCAAGGTCGTCATCCGCGGCACGGAAACCAACCGCATCGCCGCCAACGGCGACGCCAAGTCGCGGTGCGAACTGGTGCTGCCGGCGAAGGGATACGAGGCGATCAAGAAGACCGTGCCGGACGCGGGCGTGCTGCTCCGCAAGCTCGGCCTGAGCAACCAGGAGTCGGTGGTGGCCGGGGTGACGGGCGAGTGGATGGACGACACGAACACGATCAAGATCGAGTTCACCACCCACGGGGCCGCCCGCGTCGGCAAGGACGGGGCGTGGGGCATCCCGATCCCGGACGGCATCGAGACGAAGTTGGTCGGCGTCGAGGACGGGGTGGTGCGGATGACGCAATCGATGGAGATTCCCGGCGTCGGCATCGCCGCCAGTAGTATCCGCCTGACCCTGCCGACCGGGGCGAAGGACGCGAAGCTGAGCCGCGACAAATCCCGCCTGACGTACACGCTGCCCGAACCGGCCGCCGGCGGGAAGGTGGCGAAGGCCGAGTTCGACGTGGACGCCAAGAAGCACGTCATGGCCAGCCTGGCGAAGGTGCTGAGCAACCGCAAGTTCGCCAACCTGTGGACCACCCGCAGCGTGTTCAAGAACACCGGCGACCAACTGCTGAAAGACTACCGCGTCCGCTTCCGCATGAGCGAGTTCACCGCCGCCTGGAGTCCGTGGGCCGGCACCCCGCTCGTCGTCCCCGGCCAGACGGTGGTGGACGCCTACTTCCCGGTGCTGGACGTGGAGAAGGTGGCCAAGCTGACCGGCCAGACCAAGGCGTCGGTGGAAATCCAGTGGCAGTACGCGCGGGCCGACGGCAAGGTGGTCGAGGACACCGAGACCAAGGAGCTGACGCTGCTGGCCCGCAACCAGGTGCAGTACAGCAGCATGAAGTTCGAGGAGTGCGCCGACTGGGCCGACGCCTTCGACATGAGCGCGGTGGTGATGGGCTGCTTCGTGACGCACGAGGACCCGGTCATCCAGCAGGCGGCCGGTCGCATCTGCAAGGCCATCGGCGGGCCGAACGCCGCCGGCAGCGACGAGGACGCCATCAAGTTCATGGCCGCCGCCTTCGACTTCATGGGGGCCAACATCGCCTACCAGACGCCGCCCGGCAACATCGCCGACCAGAAGCTGATGCAGCACGTGAAGTACGGGCGGGACGTGCTGAAGAACAAGGCCGGCACGTGCATCGACCTGGCCATCCTGTACGGCAGCCTGTGCGAGGCGGTCGGGCTGAAGCCGGTGCTGTTCAACATCCCCGGCCACTGCTTCCCCGGCGTCTACCTGCCCAAGTCCGGCAAGCTTATCACCGTCGAGGCGACACTCATCGGCAAGGCCAGTTTTATCGACGCGGTGAACCACGCCACCACGCAGAACATGAAGCCGATCCAGGAAGGGAAGAACCCGACGGTGCCGGCCAACATCGAGCAGCTCCACAACCTCGGCGTCCACCCGCTCGACCTGCCCGCCCTCGCCGACGACGTGCTGGAGAAGTGGGGCATCACGTTCGACGTGAAGGAGCAGCAGCCGATGCCGAAGCCGGTGGCGAAGTCGGCGGCCCCGGTCGGCCTGTGGGTGACCACCTTCCGGGCCGGCAACGCGAACTGGGTGCAATTCACCGGCATCGACGCGAACGGCGACATCGCCTCGAAGGCCGAGTCGGACGGCGGCCTGACGGTCGTCCGGAAGGGCAAATTCGCGATGAAGGGGAAGGCGATCACGATCACCCTGACCGACGGCACCTCGCACTCCGGGGTGGTCGAGATGAACGGCAAGGACGGGTTCACCTTCGACGGCGACGACGGCACGAGCCTGGTGTACAAGCGGGTGAAGTGACAGAGCCGGAAGCGTGAGCGACGGAGCTTCATCCGAGCCGGAAGCGTGAGCGACGGGACAGAGTCCGTCGCTCA
>JAYTTN010000824.1:0-11751 GCA_043745295.1 Fimbriiglobus sp.
GCCGTCTTCGACCTCGCCGAGTTCGACTGGACGACGAGTCCGGACAAGCCCCGGCAACTGTACCCGCTGTGCGAGTTGGAGCGCCCCGACCCGACCGCCGGCGGCACGGTGAAGGACCGGGCGACCGAACACTGGCTGCCACCGCTGGCCTTCACGCCCGACGGCCGGTCCTTCCTGACGCTCGGCCTGCGCGAGCGGGTGCAACTGTTCGACGCGAAGTCCGGGGCGGTCGCCGAACAGTGGGGCTGGCGGATGGAGGACGTGACGTGCCTGGCCGTCGCCCCGGACGGCCTGACCGCGTGCGCCGGCGGTCGCCGGGGGAAGCTGACCGTGTGGGACTTGTGCTGATGTCACTTCCGAGCCGGAAGCGTGAGCGACGGTCTTCTCTCTTCCGTCGCTCACGCTTCCGGCTCGGACCGATTGAAACCCAACGGAGGAACGCGCCATGCTCGGGGCCATCGCCGGGGACGTGATCGGGTCAGTCCACGAGGGGAGCGGGACGAATACAAAGCTGTTCCCACTCTTCTCCGAGTGGAGCAAACCCACCGATGACACCGTGCTGACAGTGGCCGTCGCGGAGGCGCTGCTGACCGGCCGCGGGTACGTCGAGTTATTCCACGAGTACTTCGAGGACTACCCGCTAGCCGGGTTCGGCGGGACGTTCATTCAGTGGGCCGGGTACAAGAAGACTGAGCCGTACCACAGTTGGGGCAACGGCTCGGCCATGCGGGTCAGCCCGGTGGCGTATGCGTTCGACACGCTCGCCGAAGTGCTGGCCGAGGCCGAGCGGAGCGCGGCCGTCACGCACAACCACCCGGAAGGCATCCGCGGCGCGAAGGCCGTCGCCGGCGCGGTGTTCCTGGCGCGGACGGGGAGGTCGAAGGCCGACATTCGCGCCTTCGTCACTGGCGACATCGGGTACACCTTGCCGGAGTCGCTCGCCGCGATCCGCCCGACGTACCGCTTCGACGTGTCGTGCCAGGGGTCGGTTCCGGAGGCGATTCAGGCATTTCTCGAAGCGACGGACTTTGAAGACGCGCTCCGCAACGCGATCTCGCTCGGTGGCGACGCGGACACGCAAGCCTGCATCGCGGGAGCGATTGCCGAACCGTTCTTCGGCGGCGTGCCGGCCGATATCGCCGGCCCGGTGTGGGAGAAGTTGGATGATCGGCTGCGGGGGTTCACCGAGTCGTTTCGGGCACAGTTCGGCATCGTGTAAACGGTGCGATTCGTTCCGAGCCGGAAGCGTGAGTGACGGTCTTCGACAGGAATCGTCGCTCACGCTTCCGGCTCGGACCCAGGCCGGAAACCCCGCACCCGCGCGGCGACCGCGCCCAAGAGAAGCCGGGCTTTCCGCCACTTGCCCACCGTCGGCCGGCGGGTCAGCACGTCGAACCCGGCGCGCTCGATGGCGTCCAGAATCGCCCGCCCGCCGCGGACGAACAGGTCCACATCCACCCGCGCGCGCGTCGGCAATAGCGGCAGCAGCTCCGCCCCCCGGTCGAAGTAGCCCCGCGCCCGCGCCACTTGGAAACGCAGCATTTCGCCGAACGCCGGCGCGAACCGCTTCGCCGAGAGGTCGTCGTCCGTCACGCCGAACCGGGCCAAATCCTCCTGCGGCAGGTAGACCCGACCGATGGCGCGGTCGCGGGCCACGTCCTGCCAGAAGTTGGCCAGTTGCAGGCCGGTGCAGACCTCATCCGAGAGCGCCGCCCGGCGGTCGTCGATGCACTCGAACAGGTGTAACACCAGCCGGCCGACCGGGTTTGCCGAGCGGGTGCAGTAGTCGAGAACATCCGCGAAGGTGGCGTAGCGGTTCACCCGCTGGTCCTGCTCGAAAGCGGCGATCAGGTCGAGGAACGGGGCCGGCGGAATGGCGAACTGGCGGATCGTTTCGGCCAGCGCGACCGTCACCGGGTGCGCCGGGGTGCCGCCGTAGCAGGCCAGCAGTTCGCCGCGCCACCAAGTCAACAGCGCGAGTGCTTCCTCCCCGCCGCCGGTTTCGTCGGCCAGGTCGTCCGCCCACCGACAGAAGGCGTACACCGCGTGGACGTGCGGCACCAGCCGGCGCGGCAGCAGCGCCGAGACGACGGCGAAGTTCTCGTAGTGGCTGCGGGCGACCCGCGCGCAGTACGCGCGGGCACCGGCGGGCGTTCCCCGCCACGGCTGGCGCGGGCCGTGTCGGGCGAGTTCGGCGGGAAAGGACCAGGTCATGGACGTGCTCGTGGGCGGGCGAAAACTATTTGGACGAAATTTCACCAAATCGTGCCCGGACCCCTTGACTGGACGCCCCCCGCGAGCGTAATGTTCAAGTGTACAAATCCCGCCGCCGTTTCCGGAGGTGCCCCGTGCCCCGCGAATGCCCCGAAGCCGCCGCCGTCGGTGCCGGCCTGCTGGCCACCGTCGCCGTCGCCGTCGCCGCGCTCCGCCAACACCTGGCGGACGCCGACCCGAAGGTCGCCCTCCGCGCCGTCGCCGAACTGACGAAGCTGCTGAACGTGTGCGCCCGCCATGGCATCGCCGTGGGCGAGCCGGAGGAAGTGACCGGATCGGAAGTCCCGCCCTCGGCGACGCCGGTGACCGAGGCGGAACCGGCCGATCCGGGCCGGACGTGCGAGCAACGCAGTGACGATGTCCCGCCGCTCGCGCGTCCGGCTCCGAACGCACCGTCGAAGACGCCACTCGCCGGCAGTCGCGGCTCGCAACGCCCGCCGCTCACGCTTCCGGCTCCGAGTCCCTTGCCGCCCGGCGGCCGGAAGCTCACGTCGTTCCTCGGCGCGAACTCCGGCTAACCCTTCCGCAGTCGCGCCCAGTAGCCGCCGTCGGACGGTGCGCCGGGGATGGCCATCGACTCGGCTTCGAGTTTCAGGTTTCGCATCCCGCGCAGGACCGCCCGCACGACGCCGCCGCACTCGTCGGTTTCGATGCTGCAGGTGCTGTACACGACCACCCCGCCGGGCCGCACCCGTTCGGCCGCGTCGATCAGCAGCCGCGTCTGGAGGCGGACGAGATGCTCGAACTCCTCCGGCTGAATCCGCCAGCGGACTTCGGGCCGACGGCCGAGGACGCCGGTGTTGCTGCACGGCACGTCCACCAGCGCGGCGTCGAACGGGCCGTCCGGTGCGGGGCACTCGGCGGTGACGAGGTACGGCTCGACGACGGTCGCGCCCATCCGCTGACACAGTGTTGTCACCGTGTCGAGGCGGTCCGGGGCGATGTCGCAGGCGACGACCTTCCCCCTGTTCCGCACGAGTTCCGCGAGGTGCGTCGTCTTGCCGCCCGGCGCGGCGCACAGGTCCAGTACCGTCCAGCCGGGTTTCGGGTCGAGAACGGACGCCACCAGCATCGACGAGTGATCCTGCACGGCGAACTCGCCGGCCGCGTAGCCGGGCAACTCGCGGACGCTGACGCCGTCCAGCAGCTTCACCGACTGCGGGTGGTCGCCGGCGACGGCACCGACGTTTTGCGCCTCCAGTTGGCGGAGGTAATCGTCGCGGTGGACCTTGCCCGTGGCGACGCGCAGCCAGAGCGGCGGCGGGGCGTTGAACCAGAAGCCGAGGCGGACGCACTCGTCCGGCCCGAACCGCTGCAACCAGCGGTGGGCCAGCCACCGCGGCCAACTGTGCGCGGCCGACAGGTACTCGGCGAAATCGGCCCTCGGATCGGGCAGCAGCGGGAGTTTGAGGCGGCGATAGTTCCCTTTCTCGGCATCGCCGACGGGAACGGTGTTCGGCCCCATGTCCCCCGTGAACTCGTCCGTGACCGCGTCGGCGACTTTGCGGAGGATGGCGTTGACGAACTTCTTCACCACCGGCGGCGCGATCTCGACCGTCTCGTGGACGGCCGCGTGCCGGGGGATGTGCGTGAGGAACGCGATCTGGAACGTGCCGAGGCGGAGCAGGTCCAGCGTGTCCGGGTGCGTCTCGCGCAGGGGCCGCGTCATGAACGCGGCGAACAGGCAGTCCAGTGTTCCGCGCCGGCGGATGACGCCGTTGACGAGCTGCACGGCCAGCCGGCGGTCCTGCGGCGACAGCGAACCGGCGTGGCGGTCGAGGATGTCCGCGACGAACCCCTCGCGGTCGCGGGACCGGCGGAGAACTTCGGCGGCGACGGTACGGGCGGTGGTCATTCGGCCTGCTTTGCCAATCGGCGTTGCGCGGCGGCTGCTTGGACCTCTTCCCACGGTATCCCGATGCTGGGATCGGCCCGGTACTCTGCGAGCCGTCGATCCAGTTCCGTCTTCATTTCCTCAGTCAACTCGAATGCCTCGTTCTCGGCCTCGATGCTCTTCTCCAGTTCCCAGATCACGAGCAAACGCGCATCGGCATCGAGCGCGAGAACGGGGCTGATGTCAACACCGGCGACGATCATGCGTTTTCTCCAGGATTCATCTGAGATGGACCAATCATACCTTCTCCGGCCCGAACCGGTATCCGTCCTGGATCGGGTATCCCCGCAGGAACTCCTCGGCCGTCATCCGCTTCTTCCCGGCGGGCTGGAGTGCATACACTTCCGTCGTCCAACGTGTCTCACCCGCGTCGGCGAAACCGGAGGCGACGAAGAGCGATCCTTTCATGTGGCCGAGTGGATCGACGAAGAGTTGGCCCGGTTCGAAGCCGACATTGCATTTCACTGGAAATTCGACGAGATCGGGAAGGATCACCCGCATCGGTTCTTTGCCGGGGCGGTGGAAGAACGTGTACGCGGTCGGCCACGGTTGCATCGCGCGGACGTGGTTGACGATCCGCTCGGCCGGTTGGCTCCAGTCGATCAGCCCCATTTCCTTCGTCAGCTTGGGGGCCTTCGTGATAAGCGCCGGGTCTTGCTTCTCGCCGCTGACGGGGCCGGCCTTCATCCGCCGAATCACGTCCATGCAGAGACGGGCACCGAGCGGGGCGAGCTGGCTCTCCAGTTCGCCGGTCGTCTGCGACGGGCCGATGTCCACCGCTTCTTGCGAGAGCATTTCGCCGGCATCCAACCCCGGCGTGATGCGGATGATGGTGACGCCGGTGCGGGTCTCGCCGTTCAGGATGGCGTGGGCAATCGGCGACGCGCCGCGGTACTTCGGCAACAGCGAGGCGTGGACGTTGATGGCACCGTGTATACCGGCCGCGATCACGTCCGGCTTCAGGATTTGCCCATACGCGGCGACCACCAGGAGATCGGCGTTGAACGCTCGCAACTGCGCCAACCCATCCGGCGTGTTGATGCTGACGGGCTGAATGACCGGCACCCCGGCCTCGGCCGCGATGACGGCCATACCCTTGCCGGTCTGCCGGGTGCTGCCGCGCTTGTTGCCGCCGCCCTTGTCCGGCTGCGTGACCAGCCCGACGACGGTCTCCCGCGCCGCCAGCAGCGCCTCGAACGTCGGCTCGGCGAACGTACCGGTTCCCATCATGACCAGACGCATGAATACCTCGGAGTAGGTCGCGGTCGAAGTTCCCCGAAGGGGAACGAGGCCCGACGGCGAGCCACCTTCGCCCCAATAGGTGATTGGCTGTCGGGCCTCCCCGGCCGTCGGCCGGCTCGACCGCGACCTACAACCCGCTCACAGCATCTTCGGCAAATCCGGCGGCAGGCGGCCGGCCTTCTTGTCGTCCTCGAAGTCCTCGACGTACTGCTCCAGCCACTTCTTGCTGGCCTTCCGCGCGATGTCGCCCATCTTGTCGATGAACAGGGTGCCGGCCAAGTGGTCGATCTCGTGCTGCCAGATGCGGGCGGCGAGGCCGGAACAGGTCATCTCCTGGAGCTGCCCGGCCAGCGTGTAGAACTGCACCGTCACGTCCTTCGGCCGGCGGATGTCCTGGTACAGGCCGGGGAAACTGAGGCACCCCTCGCGGTCCTTCTCGATGGTCTTGGACACCTTCGCCACCACCGGGTTGAGGGCCACCAGCTCCATCTCCTTGTTCTTCGGGTCGCCGTCGAAGTTGATGACGATCATCTGGTAGTCCAGCCCCACTTGCGGGGCGGCCAGGCCGAGGCCCTCGTTCTTGTACATCAGCTCGACCATCCGCGCGGCGGCGGTGCGGACGGACTCGTCCAGCGTCGTCAGCGGCTTGCACTTCCCCCGCAGCGAGGGGTGGGGGTAGTTGAGCAGCTTCAGCATGGCGGCACGGCACCCGGATCGGAACACGGAACGGCGTTCGGCGAATTATATCCGCCCGCCCGCCGACCGCGAGGGTTCCGACCGCGAACCGCCCAGCCACTCCGGTTTCGCCTTCGCCAGCACGGCGACCGCGAACCCCACCCCCAGCCCCTCGATGGCGATGACGGGGATGTGCGACACCACTCCCAGGGCGGCCAGCGCGCGGAAGTCGCCCTTCCCGCCGATCCAGACGGCGGTCGCGGTCAGCAGCACCGTCAGCCCGGCGGCGAACAGCCCGACGAACAGGCCGAGGGCGAAATCCGGGTCCGCTTCCAGCCGCCGTTCGAGGACCGCCAGCAGTGCCGAAATCGCCGCGATTCCTGCCAGGACGAACGGGTCGAACGCCCACGGCGGCGGCGGGTCGCGGAAGTCGAACTGTTCGCCGCGATACTGGGCGACGAGGATTTGCCCGGCGGTGACGGCGAACCCCAGCCAGACGACGGCCACGGCGAACACGCCGGCCGACCGACCGAACCGGCTGGTCCGCAGCGGCGACGCCCGGAGGAGCGGGAACAGGTAGCCCGCCAGCACCGCCGGGATCGCCATCGCGCAGCCGTTCACGCCCAGCAGAGTCAGCCCGCCGTGCCCGAACAGCAGCGCCTGGAGGAGCAACCCGACGGCAATGGCGAGCGGCGCGCGGTGGCGGAGGACGACGCCGAGGAGGCCGTTCAGCAGCAGGTGGACGCTGATCCCGCCGAGGGGCAGATGCACCTGGGAGGCGACGAAGAACGCGGCCGCCAGGACGCCGATGCGGGGGATGTCGCGGTCGGTCAGCCGCAGGCTGCCGAGGGCGAGCATGGCGGCGAGCAGGGCGAAGCCGCCCGCCAGCCACGGCCACGTCATCAGCCCGTCGGACAGGTGGACGGCGAACGGCGGCGTCATGCTTGGTGGGCCGCGGGTGGGGAGGGACGGAGTGAGGATTTGGGGTCATTTTGGGCCGAACACCCCACCCCCCGGCCCCATAAGCGTCAACTTTAAGCAGGGCGAGCGGTCGGCCGTGGCTCGGGTACCCGTTTTCGCCGCGGAGCGGCGGGTGCCGGTAGCCAGGGGTGACGGAGCGAAGCGACGGAACCCCTGGTTCGTGGGTTCCAGGCTTGAGCCGCGGAGCGGCGGCGGAATCCGTCGTCCCTCCGGGACTCCGCGCCATTCCCGATCCCGTCCCAGGGGTTCCGCGAGCTGCGCTCGCCAGTCACCCCTGGCTACCGGCACCCGCACCTCCGGTGCGAAGACCGCGCGGCGGGAACGCCCGCCGACCACGAGTTAACGCCTATGCCCCCCGGCCCCCTCCCCGTTCCGGAGAGGGAGTGTTCGACAGGACATCGCGGTTCCGTGCTTCCCCTGGGTTTCCCGCGCTCAAGAGGTTTCGCCACGACGATTTCCACTCGAACACCCCCTCTCCATTCATGGGGAGGGGGCCGGGGGGTGGGGTCTCAACCGTCACGACACCATCAGCCTATTCCCCCCGCGCGCCCTGGGAACGGTTATTCGCCCGCCGCAACCGGTCGCCGGGAACAACCCGCCGCTACGGCGCTTGCTTCCCGTGCCGGACGTTGGTAGCCTCGGTGGAGAAGAAGTCCTCCGGAATCGGACCAACGCCGACCGCCCGACGCCGTTGTGACTGATAACACCCACGTCCGCCGCCGCAGGTGCCCCGATGCCCCCGCTCCGAATCGCCGCCGCCGCCGTCGCCGTCACCCTGCTCGCCGCGCCCGTCGCCGACGCCCAGACGCCCATCGAGCGGATGCTCGCCGCGTACAAGAAGGCGCAGGACGTGTCGTCCGACTCGAACGAGCAGTTGGAGAAGTTGAAGGAGGGGACGGTCGGCCTGACGGACAAGGCCAAGGCGGCCGTCCGCGAGAAGGCCCAGAACATCGTCTTCCGCGTCACCCAGCCGGACCACCACGAGACGATCAAGCCGAAGGACGACGCGCTTCAACCGCGGAACCCGAACAAGACGGTGGACAAGTTGATCGCCGAGGCCCGCGCCGAGTTCATCCCGACCGCGGACTGGGCGAAGCTGACCGAGAACCAGAAGGACTACCACCGCGCGTACGGGGCGGCCCTGTTCGACGCCGCCCTGCTGGTGATGACCGACCGCGACCCGCCGCCACTGCTCCGGGTGAACGCCGCCCGGCTGCTGGTGCCGGCCGCCGAGACCGGGTCGCCGGCCGTCGCGCGGGGGCTGACCCAGTTGCTCGCCGGCGGCGTCTTCCGGGACGACAAGAAGGCCCCGACCGCCACCCCGCCGGACGTGCTGTACTACGCCCTCCGCGCGTGCGAGACGTTCCTCGACAGGTACGACGTGCCGAAGCCGGGGACGAAGGATTTGACCCCCGACCAGCTGGCGGAACTGATCGGCCTGCTCGTCGCGTTCGTCGAGAAGGGGCCGCCGATCCTGGACCGGATCGCCGTCGTCGGCACCTCCCCCGCCGCCGACCAGACGACCGCCCGCACCGCCGCCGTCCGGTTCTACCGGCTCCAGGCCGTGCGGGCGCTGGCCAAGGCGCGGGCCGACGGGTACATCGGCAAAACCGAGACGCTCCGGCCGATGTACACGCTGGCGAAAGTGGCCGTCCGCGACCCGGCCATCCAGCCGGTGCCGTCGGCGAAGGAGGTGGGGGAGGCGACGCTCGGTCTGATGACCGCCGCCGTCGGTCAGGACGTGAACGCCGACACCCTCGCCTACGTCGTGGCGCGAGGCGCGAACGGGCACTTCTACCCCCGCGCCGGGGAAAAGGAGGGGAAGGACGAACTGAAACTGATCGACTGGAAGGCGTCCGCCCAGAGGTTCACCACGACCGCCGCCGCGTGGTCCGCCGCCGTCCAGAAGAACCCGGCCGTCCCGCCCGCCGGCAAGAAGGCCGTCGCCGACGCCGTCGCCAAGATCGACAAGGAGTTGTTCGGCCCGCTGCTGAAGGCCGAAACCGTCCTCGGCAGCAGCCCCAACGTGACCGAAGTCGGCCTCTGGTTGGACGGCCTCAAGGCGGGCGTGCCGGACATCCTCATCAACGACAGCCGGGACAAGACGAAGTATCGGATGAGCTACCCGAAATAGTCGCGGCGGCTCGGATTCCAGTTGCCCACCCCGCCCGCGGCGGTCAGAATAACCTTCACCTCCCACATCCTTCCGGGGTACTCGACCCATGACTCGCCCACTCGCGGCCGCACTCGGCCTGCTGGCGCTGTCGGCCGCCGCCGACGCCCAGCAGCCGCCCCGCCCGCCGGTCCAAATCTCGCCGCCCGGCTACATCGCCATCCGCGTCCGCCTGGGTTCGGACGGCACCGTCGCCCCCGCTCAGCCCGGCATGGAGCAGCCCGGCCCTGGGCTTCCTGGGGCCGGGGCGGGTGGCCCCGGCGGCGGTCGCCCCGGCCGCGGTGGCGGTGGCCTCGGACCGGCTCCCGGTGGCCTCGGGCCGGCTCCCGGCGGCCTCGGGCCGGCTCCCGGTGGTCCCGGTGGCCCTGGCATGCCTGGCCCCGGTGGCCCTGGGTTCCCCGGTGCCGGCGAGTCCGGTACGGTCTCCAGCGAGCGGTCGATCGTCGTCACCATCCCGCACAAGGGCGTGTTCAAGCGGCTCGTGTACCCCGAGAAGCGGTCCAACGAGAACACCAATCCGATGTGGGAGCCCGTCGTCCGCACCGAGTACGGCGAGACGCTGTTGCTCTGGGACAGCCCGCCGTTCCAGGGGTACAAGATCAACTTGCCGACTCTCGCCGACGACCTGAAGAGGAGGCACGACAAGGAGGTGATGACGGGCGGTGCCCGGCGGAACGAGTTGATGTTCGACCTCATCCGCCAGGCCGTCGAGTGGAACCAGTTGGACCAGGCGGTGCTGTACGCCAAGGAGCTGGTCAAGTGGGCGGAGGCGAAGGACGCCAAGCCGGACGCCGTGCCGGCTCGGATGGCGGCGTTCCTGAAGGCGTTCCAGGCGGTCGAGCCGAAACTGTCCCAGCCGCTGGCCCCCCCGGCCGACGCGGACAAGTGGCGGGAGCGGCTGAACAAGGCCTCCAACGTCGCCAGCAGCAACCACTACGCGCTCGTCAACTACGGCGAGCAGGCCGTCACCAACGAGGGTCTGAACCGCCGCCTGGACGCCCTGGAGCGGAACTTCAAGGCGTTCTACCTGCTGCACGCCCTGCAAGGGACGGCCCTGCCGTTCCCGGAGCGGCAGCTGCTCGCCGTCCTGGTGCCCAAGGGGAGCGACCTGCCGGCGTTCGCCGACAAGCTGGGCGGCGGCCCCATCTCCGCGGACGCCTTCTACTCCCCGGCGCACAACATCCTCGTCCTGTCGCCGGACCGGTCGGACGAGATGGCCCTCGGCTTCCTCCAGCAGGCGAAGGCGCACTACAAGGACGGCTGGAACCGCGCCGAACTGCTGAAGGGCAAGGCCCCGAACCTGGACGCCAACACGACCGTCGCGGACGTGGCCCGGCTGATGACTTACGCCCTCGTCGATCTGGCCCTGGAGGACGAGGCGATCACCGCCGCCGTCACCCGCGAGGGGTCGCGGCAACTGTACGCCGCCGTCGGGCCGCTGCCGAAGTACGTGCAGCTCCCGCAGTGGGTGGAGTCCGGCGTGTCGTCGCTCCTCCAGAAGCCGAAAGACCCCGGCCTCGTGACCGTCGCCGGCAAGCCGAGCATGACCCTCGGCATCGGGGCCGGCTACGGGTCGGCCAACTACGTCCTGCTCCGCCAGTTCCGCGAGTTCCACGCCGCCGCCGAACTGCCCGCCGCCGACGAACTGCTCGCCCGCGTGCTGACCGACAAGTACTTCGACGCCTGGCGGAACGAGCAGGACCTCGACAAGAAGCCCGCCCCCGGCAACCTGCCGGGTGGCCTGCCCGGTGGGGACGGCGGGTTCCCCGGCGGCATGCCGCCGTTCGGGCCTGGACCGGGTGGCCCCGGCGGTCCGGCTCTGCCCGGCGGGATGCCGCCGGTCGGACCCGGGGGCCAGCCGGGTGGTGGTGCCGGGATCGGAAGCCTCGGCGGAAACTCCGAACTCGCCCAGTTCCAGCCGCCCGGTCCCGGTGGCGGCCCCGGTCGCCCTGGACCCGGCATGCCGGGCATGCCCGGACCGGGGATGCCGGGCATGCCGGGCATGCCGGGCGGTGGCGGAACCATCGAGAGCGGCCCGCCGCCGGCCTCCCAGCGGGAAGCCAAGGCGCAGGCGACGGCGTGGGCGCTCGTCTACTACCTGACCCGTACCCAGGACAAGAAGTGGGGCGAGTTCGTGAACCGCCTGAACCGCATGCCCCGCGACATGAAGCTCGACAAGCAACTCGTCCTCCGCGAGTTCTGCCTCACCTTCAACTTGACGAAGGCCGGCGAGACCGACCCCACGACCGATCCCGTCGCGTTCAAGCAGTTCGGGGAGACGTGGGTGAAGTACATCCTCGCCGCCCCGGCCTCGTGGCGGGTGGAGAAGGTCCGCGCGGACCAGCCGCAGAACCCGGCCGGCGGTCCCGGTGGTGGCCCCGGAATGCCGCCGGGCGGCCCCGGTGGCTTCCCCGGCGCGCCGGGCGGACCCGGTGGTCCGGGCGGTGGCGGTAGCCCCTGAGTTCGGTTGCGGAACACCCGCGGCCGCGGCCGGTGTCCTCCGCGGATACCG
>JAYTTN010000825.1:0-11745 GCA_043745295.1 Fimbriiglobus sp.
GTGGGGTCTTCGACCGACGTTGATCCCGACACCGACCCCTGACAGCCCCCCGTGGGGGAGGTCGGCGCGGTGAACGCAGTTCACCCACCGGGTGGGGGGATAGGCGTTGCGAATTCCCAACTGCGCAACGCCTAACCGATATTCGTGGACCCTCGCATCGCAACTCCTTTTTCCTCCAACCAGGAGGTAACTGCGGAGGAAACTGCTCGACTCATGACACACCGACCCACACCGAGTCTTTGCCGGATCGAACCGCGAGTCAAGCGGGGAATTGGGAAGTATTCCGATCATGGCCTGAATAGGCTGTTTGGTCATTGTTCGGCGGTTTCGCGTTTCCCTCCGCCAACGGATTCTGGTAAACTCGGTTGGTACTTGCGGCCGGCGGCACGAGCGTCCCCTTTTTTCGGGAGGAAACCCGATGACGGCGAACCGAACCCCCGCGTGGTGGCAGGTCATCGACTGGCGGACGGTCCTGGCGGCTGGGCTACCCGCGTGGCTGCTCGTCCTCGGCGTCGTGGCCTGGTTCAAGCTGACGAAGCGCGAACCCGTCGTCGTCGACAGCTTCCCGCCGTCGGCGCTGACGGCGGAGGTCGAAACGGCCCCAATGGCCCGGCTCGCGGTCGAGGACTCGCCGACGCCCCGCGCGGTGCGGGAGCTGGACGCCCTGCCCCGCCTGTCGTCCGAACAAGCTCCGGCCCCGCGCGCCGCCCTCGACGGGCGGCTCGGCGACCCGGTCGTCAATCTCGTCGCCGCCCTCCTCCAGAACCTGGCGAAGCCGGTGCCGGACGGCTGCAAGACGCACGGTACGGCCGTCCACTTCACGAAATCCACGCTGGAAGCCATGAAGCAGGCGAGGGCGACGGACAAGCTCGTCTTCGTGCTGCACCTGTCCGGCAACATCGAGGACGACGGGTTCACCTGAAACAACGCCCAGGCGCTCCGTGTGAACGCCCTGGCGGACGAGAAGGTCGGCGACTACCTGAACGACCACTTCGCGTCCGCCGCGCAGAAGGTCGGCACCTTCCGCATCGTCGGCGATCAGAAGCTCGGCGGCAACGTGGCCAGCTACTTCTGCCGGGCGGTCGGCGACGACCTCCACGTCGTCCACTGCGTCCCCGGCCCGGTGGACGCGCGGACGTTCCTGGCCGAGGCCCGGTTCGCGGTGGAACTGCACAACCAGGCCATGCTGGACGGCGCGAAGAACTGGCACAAGTACGGGACGGCGGTGCAGAACGGCTTCCGCGACCGCGCCGGAATGGGCGCGGGTTTCGCGCCCGTGAAGCCCGCGCGGCCGAACCCGAAGCTCCCGCGCGTCGTGCGGGGAGACGACGGCACGCAGCAGTCCGTGGTGAACGCGGCGCTGGCGAATACGACGCTGCCGAAGTTGGTGAACTTCTACCCGTATGTTTGGGAGCAGGTGCTGCTCGAGAAGCTGTCCGCCGCGCCGGTGGCGGTGAAGTGATCGGAGCCGGAAGCGTGAGCGACGGGTGCCAAACGCCGAACGTCCGTCGCTCACGCTTCCGGCTCCGACCCGACTTGCTCACTTCAGCTTCACGCACGCCAGCTGCTTCTCGTTGCGGACGTACAGCCGGCCGTCGGCCAGCGCGGGGGCGGCGCGGACGACGCCGGTCAGCACCTCCGCCCGCGCGACTTCCTTGTATTCCTTGGCGTTGGCCTCGAACCGCACGGTCGCGCCGGTCTCCGTCACGGCCAGCAGCCCGCCGTCCACGGCGATCAGGTGCGCGACGCCGAACTGCTTGACGGCCCACTTCACTTTGCCGGTCTTCCACTCGACGCACCGCAGTTCGCCGGTCTTGGTGTCCGCCCGGCCGTGGGTGCCGTACAGGTGATCGCCCACCAGCACCGGCGTGGTGTACTGGCAACTCAGGCTGGCGTCGTTCGCCCAGACTTCTTCCAAATCGTCGGCCGTCACCCTCCGGAGCGTGCCGCCGGTGCCGTAGCTCGACGTGACGAACAGTTCGTCCTTGCGGACCAGCGGCGCGGACGCATTCACGGACGCATCCAGCCGCGACCGCCACGGCAGGGTGTGCGTGATCTTGCCGTCGGTCGGGCGGACGACCATGACCCCCGCGCGGGTGAGGAACGCGGCGTGCGGCTTTCCGCCCACGTCCAGCACCGCCGGCGAACTGTAACCGGGGCCGTCGTCGCCGGCCTTCCACAGTTCCTTGCCGGTGGCCTTGTCGAACCCGACCACCGCCGCCCCCTTCGCCCCGACGTTCACCAGCAGCACGTCGCCGACGACGACCGGCCCGGCCCCGACGCCGAAGTACCCCTTCTTCGGCTTGTACTCGGCCATCAGGTTCATGCCCCACAGTCCCTTGCCCGTCTTCGCCTCGACCGCGTGCAAGTCGGCGTCCGCGCCGTAGGTGAAGACCGTCTCGCCGTACACGACCGGCACGCAGCGCGGGCCGTTGTCGAAGCCGAAGTCGTCCTTGTACTTGGTGGCGGACTTGACGGCCCACAGTTCCTTGCCGGTGGCCGGATCGAGCGCGGTCAGCACCTCGTCATCCCCCATGCGGTGGAACAGGAACACCTTCCCGCCGGCCACGGCCACCCCGCCGAACCCCGCGCCGATGTCGATCTTCCACGCCAGCGGCGGGCCGTCCTTGCCCCACGTCCAGTTCAGCCCGACCTCGGCGGATTGCCCGTCGCGGGTCGGGCCGTGCATGTGCGGCCAGTCGGCGGCGGACGCGACGGAACCGGCGAGGAGTATCGGCAGGGCGAAGCGGAGCATGGGACGGTCTCGTGGGGTGGATTGAGGAAGGCAATTTTGTTCGCCCGCCAAGGTAGGAAATCGGGCCGCCGTTTTCCCGCTACCGACATTCCGTCGGGGGCGGATTTGTGGATACTACGCACCGGGGTGTCGGGAAATTCCGCATCCCGTTCGGGACGACGAGCGGGAGGACTGGGCGAGTCTTTTCGACGCCCATAAACTCTACCCTGTCGTCCACATCTTTCTCGCGCCCCATCCAGGAGAGGCACTTATGCCCGTTGCCCGCCTGTGGCTGTTCGCGCTCCTCGCCTGCCTCGCCGTCCCGACGACGGGTGCGGCCCAGATCACCTTCAATTACGACTACTCCAACGGGTCGGGCTTCTCCGGTTCGGTGGCGAACCCAGGCTATTACACGACAGCCCGTCGGGATGCCGTCGAGCGGGCGGGAACGTACCTGACGACCCAGTTCGACGGCCGGGGGACGGTGACAGTCAAGTTGGGCACGCAGACGAGCGCCCAAGTCGGCGGCGGCACCCTGGCCCAGGCCGGAACTAGCTTCTCCATCGCCAGCGGGACGGCGACGAACGGCAGCGCGTTCCAGCAGGCGACCACCACGACGGCCGCGTCGTCCTCCGGCCAAATCTTCATGGACTTCAACAGCGACCAGGCCAACTGGTTCACCGGGGCCGGCACGTCGGCCAGCAGCGGGCAGTTCGACATGCAGTCGGTCACCCTGCACGAATTGTCGCACGGGCTGGGGTTTCTGTCCCTCATCGATACGTCGAACGGCAGCGGGATAAACGGGAGCAGCACCTGGAGCCAGTTGGACGCGAACCTGCGGGTCGGCCCCGGGGCGTCCGCGCCGAAACTGCTGAGCGGAACTCAGGGCAGTTACGCCTTCAACTCCGGAGCGGTCTCGACGGCCGACCTGAACGGTACGAACGTCTACTTCCACGGCGAGTTCGCCAAGGCGGCGAACGGCGGCAACGCCGTGCAGATGGCCGACAGCGGCGACCTCTCGCACCTGGGGGCCACCGTCGCCAACGCCAACGCCGTCATGCTACCCGGAATCGGTGCCGGTACCGACCGCCGGGCATACCAGAACCTCGAACTCGGCATGATGATCGACAACGGCTGGAACCAATTCGTCTGGAAGAACGCCACCGGCAACTTCGCCGACAACGTCTCCTCTGTTAGCACCAACGCCCGCTGGCGAAACCTGGACGGGGCGGACATGCTTTCTCCGGTGGGCACCATCACCCCGAACATGGTGCTGCGGTTCGGCGGCACCGGCGGGTACACGGCCACCAACGACTTGACGCTCGCCGCGACTGCCGCCACCGGAAGCGACCCCAACCGATTCCTCCTCACCCGGATGATCCTGAACGCCACCGCCGGCACCAGCACCATCGCCGCGACTGGGTCGAACACCTTCCGCTTCGACAGCACCATCGGCGTCGTTCCGCAGATCCGCCAGGACGGGGCCGGGGCGTTCGTGATTTCGCACCCACTAGAGTTGACCGGGCGGAACTTGCAACTGGCCGGTGACGGGGCCGGCCTCGTCACCCTCTCAGGCACCATCGGCCAGCAGGCCGGGCAAGTCGGATCGATCACGAAGCTCGGCACGTCCACGTTCGTGCTGAGTGGGGCCAACACCTACAGCGGCGGCACCACGATCAACGGCGGCACGCTGACGGTGGCGGCCGGCAGCAGTCTCGGCACCGGGGCGGTCAACATCAACGCCACGGGTACGCTCGGTCGCGTGGGCACCGGCTCGCTCGCCACCGGCAACGTGACGGTGGCGAGCAACGGCACCCTGAGCACGAACTTGGCCGCGACCGGAACCGCCAGCCAGCTCGCCCTCGGTGCGAACGTCCTCGACCTGAAGACCGGCGCGAAACTCCGCCTGACGGCACTCGCCGGGTTCAGCAACTCCGCCGCCGCCTCGTACACTCTCGCCCTGCTCGACAGCGGCACCAACCTGAAGAAGGACGGCACCACCGTGGCGAACGGGTTCGTCTTCGGCACCTTCATTCAGGGAACGGGCAACGGCGGCACGAACGCCGTGGTCTTCGACACCAGCGGCTTCGGCGTCACCCTCAACACCGGCGACACGTTCACCCTCGCGCGGTCGGGGAACAACCTGGTGCTGAGCTTCGCGCCGGTGCCGGAGCCGGTCGCCGTCCTGGCCGTCGGCGCGGCCGGGCTGGGGGCGATCACCTGGCTCCGCCGGCGGAAGGTCGTGCGGGCCGAACCGACGACGGCGGCGTAACACAACGGGATCGACCCACCTTTTCCCCGGTGCCCCATGATCCGCGCGTCTCTCCTCGCGGTGGTCCTGGCTTCCCCCGCCCTGGCCGAACCGCCGAAGCCCGTCGTCAACACCACCGGGCTGGCAATGGTGCCGATCCCGGCCGGAACGTTCACGATGGGCACCGCCGACGGCCCGCCGAAGACCCGCCTGGAGTGGATGGCCCGCGACGAGGACGAGTCGCCGGCCCACGAAGTCGCGGTGGCAGCGTTCCACATGTCCGCCCACGAAGTGACCAACGCCCAGTACGAGACGTTCGACCCGTTGCACAAGGCGCGGCGCGGCAAGCACGGCGGCACGACGGCGGACGACGAGCCGGTCGTGTTCGTGACCCACGCGGACGCGGTGAACTTCTGCGCGTGGCTGACGAAGCAGGAAAGCAAGCCGTACCGCCTGCCGACGGAAGCCGAGTGGGAGTACGCCTGCCGCGCGGGGACGAAGACCGCCTTCCACACCGGCGACAAGTTGGATTGGACGGACGCCAACCTCGGCCGGGACGCCGCCGGGAAGAAACGGGACGGCGCGGTGAAAGTCGGCAGCCACAAGGCGAATGCGTTCGGCCTGTTCGACCTGCACGGCAACGCGGCCGAGTGGTGCCACGACTGGTACGGGCCGTATGACGCTGGCAAGCAGACCGATCCGGTCGGCCGCGCCGAGGGGTACGCCCGCGTGGTGCGCGGGTGGAGCTGGCTCGACACCGGTTCGCAGTCGGTGGCGCGGTTCGCCCGTAGTGCCAACCGCTCCGGGCTGCTCCCCGACGACGCCAACAAGTACACCGGTTTCCGCGTGGTGGCGGGCGCGTTGCCGAAATCGAAGCCACTTCCCGCCGCCGAACTGCCGCTCAACCGCAAGGACGTGAAGCAGACGCCCGCGCCCAAGACCGGCCCGGACCCGGCCAAGCCGTACTTCGTGAACTGCGCCACCGACAAGAAGAACCCGATGATGCCGGCCGACAGTTGGGGGCCGATCTTCAGCAACCACAACCACTTCAGCGCGGCGTGCGTCTGCCCGAACGGGGACGTGCTGGCCGTGTGGTACACCTGCGTCGGCGAGCGGGACCGGCAACTCGCCCAGGCCGCCAGCCGGCTGCGCGTCGGGGCCGACAAATGGGATCCGCCGACGCTCTTCTTCGCCGTGCCGGACGTGAACTGCCACGCCCCCGTGCTGCTCCGCGACGGCCAGCGGATCTACCACTTCTGCACGCAGTCGCTGCACGGCTGGAACTACGCCAGCAACGTCATGCGGTACTCGGACGACAGCGGGGCGACGTGGAGCCAGCCGACGGTCATCCTGCCGCGCCAGGACAAGAACGCACTCAGCCAGCCGTGTACGGCGTTGGTGGCGTCGGACGGCGCGCTGGTGCTGGCCTGCGACGGCGACGAGCACAAGGACGAGAAGCTGATGGTGTCGAAGGACAAGGGCAAGACGTGGGCGGTGGCGAAGGGCGACATGATCAAGGCCGTCGGCAAGTACGCCATTCACCCGGCCGTCGTGGAGCGGGACGACAAGGCCGTCCTCTGCTTCCTGCGCGGGCCGGACCCGATGCCGCTGGCCGTCAGCAAGGACCGGGGCGACACCTGGGAAGTGACGGCGTCGCCGTTCGGCGGCATCGGCAGTGGCAACAAGAGCGCCGCGCTCAAGCTGCACAGCGGCGCGATCCTGCTGCTGACGCAGGACAGCAAGAAGCAACTCGGCGGCGGGAGTTTGGTGGCCCTGTCGCTCGACGGCGGCAAGACGTGGCCGCACGCCCGCAAGGTGGACGCCACCGTACAGGGGTACATGTCGGCGGACCAGGCCCCGGACGGCACCATCTATCTGATCGGCAGCCGGATGCAGTACGCCGCCTGCAACGAAGCGTGGATTAAAGAAGGCAAGCCGTTCCCGGCGCGGTAGGGGCACCCCTTGTGGGTGCCCGCAATCGGCTAAACTGACGGAGGGCATCCACAAGGGGTGCCCTTACCAAAAGACCGGACCACATCTATGCTCACCGCCGACGGCTGCCGGGGCCGCGTCGCCCGCTTGCTCGCCGCGCTGACCCCGCCGGGGCCGCTGCTGCTGGCCGACCCGCTGCACCTGCGGTACTTCGCCAACGCCTACCTCGACCCGTTCAGCCTGGGAGCCGACTACCCCGGCTACCTGCTCGTCAAGCCGGACGGCACGACGACGCTGTTCCACGACAACCGGGTGCCGAAGTCGTTCGAGCAGGCGGTCGCCGACGAGCGGGTGCCGGTGCGGTGGTACGACGGCAAATCGCCCGGCGACGGCCCCCGCCGGCTCATCCTCCGCGAGGTGGTGGAACTGGCCGGTACCGGCGGCCGCGTCCACGACCACCTGTCCGACCCGTTCGCCCCGAAGCTGTACGAGGCGATGCACGCCCTGCGGCGGAAGAAGGACGCGGACGAAATCGAACTGCTGAAGCGGTGCATGAGAGTCACCGAGGCCGGACACGCCTGGTCGCGCGGGAACGTGGCGGCCGGCATGACCGAACTGGACGTGTACGCCGGCATCGCGGCGGCCTGCACGAAGGCGGCGGGGCAGCCCGTCGTGGTGTACGGTGACTTCGCGGTGTCACCGGGGTCGGCCAAGCGGGGCGGCACGGCCACCGACCACGTCCTGCGGACCGGCGAGACGCTGATCCTCGACTTCTCGGCGGTGCTGTTCGGCTACCGGAGCGACTTCACCAACACCCTGGTGGTCGGCGGCAAGCCGACGGCCGAGCAGCAGAAGCTGTTCGACCTGTGCCGCGCGGCGATGACCGAAGGGGAGAAAGACCTCGGTCCGGACGTGCCGTGCCTGGACGTGTACCGGGCCGTTCGCGGGGTGTTCGAGGCGGCCGGGGTGGCGGACCAGTTCCCGCACCACGCCGGGCACGGCATCGGGCTGGCCCACCCGGAGCCGCCGTTCCTGGTGGAGAAGGCGACCGAGACGCTGGTCGCCGGCGACGTGGTGACGCTGGAGCCGGGACTGTATGTGGACGGCGTCGGCGGCGTGCGGCTGGAACACAACTACCTCATCACCGCCACCGGCTTCGAGCGGCTGAGCAACCACGTCCTGAGCCTGACGTGAGCGCCGACCCGCCGGATCCGCGGTGCTACCGCAAGGATGGCAAGCAGCAGTGGGCGCGGGCGTTCAAGGTGCGGGAGGAACGGGCGGCTGCCGCCCATTCCTTGGCCGGCTTAGGACTTTAGGTCTTCCAGAATTCGCTTGGCTGCCGTGAGTTTGCCACGCAACGCCAGGAAGGCTTTCTTCTTCGTGGACTCTTTCACACCCGTGACCGCAAGGGCGATGTCTTTCGCTTGAGGATCGGACAGGCCACTCCCTTCGACCTTCGCGAGAATGCTTTCGATCTCTTCGTCGGATACCGAGTGCGGGTTGTGGCTCGCCCGTGCCGCCATGTCCTTCAATTCGCTGGTCAGCGTCAACACCGTGGCATCATTCGCTTGCGGTTTCGTCTTCGTGGTCTTGGCCTTCGAGTCGAGCGGTAGCTTGGTGAGCATCGCCAAGGCGGACAGGATCAGGGGCCGGCCTTTGGCTTTCGTACTCGTGGGAACGCCGGACTGGATGGCAGCGGCCTTCAACACGTCCGGCGTAATCGCCTCCATCGCCGTGAGTTCGTGCGCTACCGCATCTTCCTGGAGCGATTCCACGGAAGTGATCCGCTTCGCCAGGCCATGTAACTTCTTGACCGTCTTGTCCGCCTCGGCGCGGTTCCGCACGGCCATGAGCCACTTCGCATCCTTCTTCGGCTTTCCGACTGTCAGCCCGGCAGCCTTCCCCACCGCGACGAGAGCCTCCGCGACTTGGTCCTGAATCGACTCCAACTCGCCTTCGCGGGACGCATCGCTCCCGGCGTCTTGCACCGAGACGACGGCGGCGCGAAGTTCGGCGACGCCTTCCGGGTCCACCGCGACAGTTCCCGACTTCCGATACTCCTCCGCTTTGTGCAGGAACGCAGTGAAGTCGGTCAGGGACTGTGCCGCGAACGGGTGGAACGCTTTGGCCACCTCGCACAAGTGCGGCGCGGAGTCACCCGCGCCAGGCAGAACCGCGAAGGATTTCGAGAGTTCCGCCAGGAAACTACTCAGCGTTCCGATAGTCATGGATTCGGTCCTCAATCTCTTTGGCCAGTTGTTCGAACTTGGTGCGGACGGCAGGGTAGTAGATGGCGGCGAGTCTTAAGTTGTTCCCCAAGCCCAACTCGCTGGAAGCGTCAAAGTACTGCTTCATGCGCGGGAGGGTAGTTGCAAATGTCTGGACCGGCTCGATCCATTGGCCTTGATGGGACAACTCTTCAACGAAGTCTCGCAACCGAACCACCTCGGGTGCTGTTTCCTTATCGGTGGTCGGATGGAAAAGATTCCCAAGAACCCCAAGTACCCGAAGCGAAGGGCAAGGCCCGTTCGTGCGAAGTTCCTTCAATCGCACGGCAAGATGTTTAAGAGAGAGCTTGGCGACCTCTTCTCCTTGTACAGGAATCAGGACGAAGTCTGCGGCTGCCAGGGCGTTCACACACGCCGTGGACATTCGCGGGGCGCAGTCGAGGAACACATAGTCGAACGAGTTGGAAACGCCCTCGGAGTGGAGACCTTCACGCAAAAAGAAACGGATGTCACCTACCTTCTCCGGTTCTAGCAACCACGATAGTTGCATTTGCATCTCGAGTTCTTCGAGCCCGAATTCGTCCTCCGCTTGATCTAGCGGATCGTGATTCACGATCAATTCGCAATTGGCCATGCCCTCGACGCTGACAAGATTTGAAGTTAACTGAGGGCCGTCTTTCAGTGTGCCCGTGAAAAACGTCTGGATTGATTTCTTCTGTAGAACCAGATTGGTGCGAACGCGATCCGTAAGCAGCATACGCGACAGTGATCGCTGGTGATCGAGGTCGATCATCAACACTCGTTTCTTTTGGCTGCCAAACAACCCGGCCAAGTTCGCCGTGATGGTCGTCTTGCCGACGCCGCCCTTTAGGTTCAGCACCGCGATGATGACCGTTTTGCGTTCCTTCAGCGGGCGGAACGGTGGCGAGTCCTTCGGCACCTTAGCCAGCCAGATCTTCCCGTGCTGTTTGAGAAGGTCGCGAATCCGCTTCCGCTCCTCCGCCAAGTCCGCCCGCGCATCTTTCAACTTGGCCGCCAACGTTTCCTTCTCTGCCATCACCTCCGCTTTCTCGCCGAGAAGTCTCTCGATCTCGTCCTTCTTCGCGGCGGCGAATTTCTCCCACGCTCCTTGCAGGTCGTTCACCTTCTTCTGGTGTTCCCCGCCGATGGCGGTCAATTTCGCCACCAACTGTTGCACTTGGGCCGTGGCGTCGTCGCGTTGTTTCCTCGCCGTGTCGTACCGCCCACGCAGGTCACGGGCCTTGCCCAGGATGTCGTTCTTCTCCTCGACGGCGACGGTCTTTTCCGTCCTGGCTGTTTCGGCCCGCGCGTCGGCGGCTTGCTTCTCTTGGATCGCCACCATTCGTTCGGCGCGGAGCTTGTCCGCTTCCGCCTCCAGCTTGCCGATCACTCGCTTGTGCCACCAGAAGAAGAAGCCCAAGAAGGTGGCGAACGCTCCCACAATGGTGGCGAGCGGCCCGGCGAGTTTCTGGAGGTCGGCGAGGTTCATCGGAGCCGGTCTCCACGAAGTTATGCTGTCCGTCAGATTGTATTCCGCTCGGTCGGGAGTCAAGCCCTGGCGTAAGTTTTACGACCAAGCCAAGGCCACCTGTCGGGCAGCCACCCGCCCCCCACTCGTCGCGGCGGCGTTCCGGATACAATCCGGGCATGAACACCAAGTACGTCATCGTCATTCCGGACGGGTGCGCCGACGAACCCGTCGCCGAGCTGGGCGGCCGCACGCCGCTGCAAGCCGCCCGCCTGCCGAACATGGACCGCGTGGCGTCAATGGGCGTCGTCGGCCTGTCGAACAACGTGCCGCCGTCGCTCACCCCGGCGTCGGACGTGGCCACGCTGTCGCTGTTCGGGTACGACCCGCTGAAGGTCTACACCGGCCGCGCCCCGCTCGAAACGGCCGCGATGGGCCTGCACCTGGGGCCGAACGACTGGGCCGTGCGGTGCAACCTGGTGTACACCCCCGACGGGTTGATGACCGACTTCACCGCCGGCCACATCTCCAGCGAGGACGGTAAGCCGCTGATCGAGGCCCTGCAAAAAGAACTCGGCGGTCAGGAACTGGAAGGCGGGGTCATCGAGTTCCACCCCGGCGTGCAGTACCGCAACATCCTCATCTGGCGCGGCAAGTCCGACGCCTCGCCGCTGGCGGGCATGAAGACGCAACCGCCGCACGACATCCCCGACAAGCCCATCGCCGACTACCTGCCGCAAGGCCCCGGCCGAGACATGCTGGTGAAGTTGATGGAGGCGAGTAAGCCGATCTTCGCCGGGCATCCGGTGAACAAGCGGCGGATCGCCGAGGGGAAGAAGCCGGCCACGCAGACGTGGCTGTGGGGCCAGGGGAAGGCCCCGACGGTGCAGCCGTTCGAGCAGGTGTACGGCAAGCGCGGGGCCATCATCTCGGCGGTGGATTTGGTGCGCGGCGTCGGGGCACTGCTCGGCTGGCACCGCATCGACGTGCCCGGCGTCACCGGCTACCTGGACACCAGCTACGCGAACAAGGGCAAGTGGGCGGTGGACGCGCTGGGCGCGTTCGACCTGGTGTGCGTGCATGTGGAAGCGCCGGACGAGGCGTCGCACGA
>JAYTTN010000826.1:0-3147 GCA_043745295.1 Fimbriiglobus sp.
GCGGAAAAACTCGGACTCCTCACCGACCTGCCGATGGAACGGGAGGGCGGGGAAGCGCTCGCGGACAGTGGACGCGGGATGGCCGTGCGAGTCCACGGCGTCAATCGGGTATCGCAACGCACGTTGCCGCCCCAGACCGATTGGCACGTCGCCCCCAACGAACGAGTGGCCTTGGTCGGCCCACCGGGGTCGGGGACGACGACCGTGTTCGAGGTGTTGTGCGGACTGCGGGAGCCCGGCCAGGGCGTCGTGGAGTTGGACGGCATCGACCTGCGGGGGTTGTCTTTGGAACACTTGCGGGGGCAGGTGGTGTTGGTGGAAGGGTCGGATGTCTTCCTCGGCACCGTCATGGAAAACGTCCGCGTCGGCCGACCGGATCTGACGCCCGGAGAGGTTCGAGAGGCGTTGCGGGTCGTCGGCTTGCTCGGAGTGGTTCACGATCTGCCGCAAGGGATGGACACGCAATTGATCCCCGGCGGCGGGCCACTGTCGGCGAGTCAAGGTTTACAACTGACGCTCGCCAGGGCGCTGGGCGGTCGTCCTCGCCTGTTGATCCTCGATGGCGTACTGGACGTTTTGGACCTGCGCGTGTGCCCCGACCTTTCGCCGCGACTGTTCGACCGTTCGGCACCCTGGACGCTGCTGATTGCCTCCACCAAGCCCGAGGTCGTCGGGATGTGCGACCGGATCATCGCTCTGTCAGCGACCGAACTTCCCGAACGGGCTTCGCCCACAGAACGAGAATGAAGCCGATGACCACCGCACTGCGAAGCCGCACCGCCTTCAGCCACAGCGCTCCCTTTTCGTCCCTCCAACGGGTCCGAACCCCACGGCTGGCCCGGTGGGTGGCTCGGCTTCTACTCTTCGGTTTCCTCCTGTCGCCCGTCGCCCTCATGTTCGTCCCGTGGCAGCAGACCGTCCAGGGGCGCGGGCAGATCGTCGCCTTCGCACCCACCGAACGGAAGCAAGTCGTCACGGCGCTGGTCGGCGGTCAGGTCCGCAAATGGCACGTCGTTGAAGGGTCGAAGGTGAAGATTGGGGATGCGATTGCCGATATTGACGATAACGACCCCGAGTTGTCCGGGCGGCTGGACGCACAAAGGAAGTTTCTGTTAAGTCGCCGTAAGGCCGCCGAGGAGGAAGTCGCCGAGCAGAACCGGGCGGTCGAGGCGCAGGAGAAGGCGGCGGCGGCGGCAGTTGGGGCGGCGCGGGCGAACCGGGACGCAGCGGCACTCTTGGTCGATGTCGCCAAGCAGAGCCGCAAGAACGCCGAATTTGCCCTGACCTTCGAGCAGCGCCGGTTCGTGATGTTCGACAAGCTCTTCAAGGACAAGCAATTCGGCGGGCTGGAGTCGGAGTTGAGCCGGGACGAGGCGAAGATGCGCGCCGACCGGGCGGCGACCGACGTGAAGCGGGCCGAGGCCGAGGTCAAGCGGGCCGACGCCGCGCTCCTTACCAGCGACTCCCTCGTTCTCCAGGCCGAGGCCAACGGGCTCTCCACCGTAGCGACCACCCGCCGCGACCTGCGCCGGGCCGAACAGAACGTGTTCGCCGTCGAGCGCGAGTTGCAGGAGATCGACACCCGCATCGAGCGGTTCAAGGCCCGGTTCGTGAAAGCCCCGTGCGACGGCGTGGTGTTCCGCATCTCGGCCGACGGGCAAACCGGCCAGTTCGTCAAGGAGGGCGATGAGCTGGCGGTGATCGTCCCGGACACGACCGACCGGGTCGTGGAACTGATGATCGACGGCGTGGACGCCCCGCTGATCGCCGCCCACATGGAGCAGACCGGGCGGGGGCCGCACGTCCGCCTCCAATTCGAGGGCTGGCCGGGGGTGCAGTTCGCCGGGTGGCCGTCGGTGGCGACCGGGACGTTCGGCGGGCGGGTGCGGCAGATCGACCCGACCGACGACGGCTTCGGGCGGTTCCGCATCCTCGTTGAGCCGGAGGAAATGTTCGACGGGGATCGGTGGCCGGAAGGACTGTACCTCCGACAAGGGAACCAGGCGATTGGCTGGGTGTTCCTGAACCGGGTGACATTGGGGTACGAACTATGGCGGCAACTCAACGGGTTCCCGCCGGTCGTGGCCCCGAAACCGCCCGAGAAGAAGGACGGCGGCAAGCCGCCGAAGGTCAAGCCCGGATGACGCTACGTGCTGCCTTCATCCTGGCGCTTGCCGTCAGTGGAACGGGCTGCCTCGGGCCGCAACCGGAACGATGGCCCGAGTCGTCGGTGTCGCTACCCGCTCGGCGACTTCCGCCGCCGCCAACCGGGTTGAGTGTTCGGCCCGCTCCCCGACCCATTCCATTGGCGAAACCCACTGTCGTGCCGGCCGCTCACTCCGAACTGGAGCCGTCTAACAAGTTCGCTGCGTCTCAACCTCTCCCGCAACCTCGTCCCACCAACCCGGAGGCAAAACCGGGGTCCGTGCCTCCTGCACCGCCGAAAGACTTACCGCCGGTGTCCGGCTCGCCGACCAGCGTCGGTGGGCCACTCGCACTGGACGAAGTGTTGTACTCGTTGGAGCGAAACTACCCGCTGCTCCGGGCTATCGAACAGGAGCGTGCCATTGCCGGCGGGCGGTTGCTAACTTCGATGGGGGCGTTCGACCTCAACCTCAATGCCGGGGCCGACGGCCAGGGAACGACCTACGACAACCTCCGCAGCACGGCAGGCGTGAGTCAGGGGTTGCCCTTCGGCGGGCTGGGGGCGTTCGCCGGATACCGCAACGGGTACGGCGACTTCCCGACGTACAACCTCGGCCAGAAAACGGCGGACGGGGGCGAGTTCCGGGCGGGCCTCACAATTCCGTTGTTCCGCGACCGGGCCATCGACCGCCCTCGCGCCAACATCCAGCAGGCCCGGCTCGATGTCGCCCTCGCGGAGCCGGCGATCGAGCGGCAGCGGCTCGACTTCCAGCGGGCCGCGTCCCGGACGTACTGGAATTGGGTCGCCGCCGGGCAGCGGTTCCAGGTGGTCGAGAGTTTGGTCAAGCTGGCCGTCGAGCGCGACGACCAGTTGAAGGCGCGGGTCGAGGCGGGGCCGACGGCGAACATCGAGCGGATCGACAACCAGCAGAACATCGCCCTGCGGAACGGCGTCCTGGTGCAGGCCCAGCGCGGCTTCCAGCAGGCGACCATCGACCTGTC
>JAYTTN010000827.1:0-11725 GCA_043745295.1 Fimbriiglobus sp.
CGCCGCGAGCGGGCGAGCGGGTAAAGCTGTACCGCTCGCAAGCTCGCGGCGACGACACCACGGATTCACCCCAGGACCTTCGCGTACACCTCGGGGTTAAAACCGACGACCATCGTCTTCCCGACCTTGATCGTCGGCGCGCGGAGGTTGCCGAACGGGCCGAGCAGATGCGCGAGAAGAGTGGCGTCGTCCGGCCGGTCTTGCTTCAGGTCGAACTCGACGACGCTCTTGCCCTTCGCGGCGATGAGCTTGGTCATCCCGGTGAGGAGTGCCACCGCCGCCGCCGCGTCATATTTCGTGGTCGCCGGCACCGTCTCCGTCACCGCCGTGTCGGTCCCAAGAAACTCCTGGGCTTTCGCGCACGTCGTTCAAGACTTGCGGTGGTAAAGCCAGTCGATGGTCTTCGCCATAGTCTGCGGCTCCTCGGAGGTGAATGCGAAGTACAACACTACTTCTAGCCGCGACCGCGAGACCCCGACATGGCCGACCGCTTCTTCGTCGAAACCCCGCCGCCGGCGACCGGCGAAGTCGTCATCACCGGCGCGGACGCGCACCACATGACGGCCGTGCGGCGGTTCGCTGCCGGCGACCGGGTGACGCTGTTCTGCGGCGACGGCCGCGAGTATTCGGCAGAGATTGTCGGCGTCGGCAAGAAGGCGGTGACGCTGGCCGTTATCAGCGTGGCAGCCGTGGACCGCGAGCCGCCGTTCCCCGTGGTGGTGGCGTCCGCGCTGCCGAAGGGCGACCGCGCGGACTACCTCGTCGAGAAGCTGGTGGAGGTCGGCGCGCCGCGGTTCATCCCGCTCGCAACCGCGCGAAGCGTGGTCGTGCCGAAGGACGCGAAGACCGAGAAAATCCGCCGCGCGGTGATCGAGGCGAGCAAGCAGTGCGGGCGGAACCGGCTGATGACGGTTGACCCGCCGACGACGTGGGCGGGGTTGCTCGCGCTGACCGATTTACCACCGGCGCGGTTCGTCTTGCACACCGCCGAGGCGGTGCCGGCTTCGACGATTCCGCGTGAGGAGTTGACCGCCGGGGTGGTGTTCGCGGTCGGGCCGGAGGGTGGGTTCGCGCCGGAGGAAGTGGCCGCTGCGGTCGCCGTCGGCTGGCGGACAATCGGCTTCGGCCCGCGCGTGCTGCGGGTGGAGACGGCGGCGGTCGTGGCCGCCGCGTGGGCGACGAGTCAGTAATCCTGCTTCTTCAACTTCAGCAGCGCTTCCTTGAACTCGCCGGGGCTGGCAAACCGGCCGGTCGGCTCCTTGTCGATGGCCTTCACCAGCACCCGGTTCAGGTCGTCGGCGATGTCCGGGCGAATGTCCTTCGGCTGTTTCGCGGGCACGTTCAGGTGCCGGCGGAGGGTCTCCTCGGACGACACCGACTTCTCCCACGGCAGGGCGTTGGTGAACAACTCGAACGCCGTCACCCCCAGGGCGAACATGTCCACCCGGTGGTCGGTGCGGCTCCGCTTGATGATCTCCGGAGCCAGGTAGTCCACCGTCCCGGTGCGGTTGCCCGGCTGGCAGAACGGCGGCGTGTACGGGATGGTCAGGCCGAAGTCGATCAGCTTCACCACCCCGTCGGTCGTCACCATGATGTTCCGCGGGCACAGGTCGCGGTGCAGGAACTTCTGCCCGTGCAGGTAATCCAGGGCGTCGCACAGCTGGCCGATGAAGGCGATGCGATTCCCGTCCAGCTGCTTGTGCCGGGTCTCGATCAGGTAGTTCAGCCCCAGCCCCTCGACCCACTCCATGACGAGGCACGGCGAGCCGTCCGTGGTCAGCCCGTGTTCGTAGGTGTTGACGATGTTGTCGTGCCGCAGCAGGGTGCAGATCTCTCCCTCGGGCGGCTTGATCAGCCCTTGCAGCTTGAACTTCTCCTCGAACTTGAGAGTCTTCGCCTTGTCGAGGATCTTCAGGGCGACGGTGCGGCCGAGTTCGCGGTCGTAGGCCTGGAACACCTTGGACATGCTCCCCTGTCCCGTCCGCCCGCGGAGGTCGAACCGCTTGGCGATGGCGATGACCTTCCGCTTCTTGCCGGTCTGCCCCTTGCCCCTGCCGAACAGCGCGGTGAACAGGCCCACGGTGGAATCCTCTACAAATCGTAGCCCGACTCTCCAGAGTCGGGTCTGGTGGCTCGTCCCGACTCTGGAGAGTCGGGCTACTTTTGCTCCTACTGCATCTCGCAGTAGTCGATGATCCGCGACACCTCGGTGCGGATGTCGCGGCGGTGGACGATGCGGTCCACGAACCCGTGCTTCATCAGGAACTCGCTCGTCTGGAACCCGTCCGGCAGCTCCAGCCGGATGGTGTTCTTGATCGTCCGCGCGCCGGCGAAGCCGACCATCGCCTTCGGCTCGGCCAGGGTGATGTCCCCCTGGAACGCCCAACTCGCCGCCACCCCGCCCATCGTCGGGTTGGTCAGCACGCACACGTACAGCCCGCCCGCCTGATGGTAGCGGGCCAGCGCCGCCGACACCTTGGCCATTTGCATGAGGGACAGGATGCCTTCCTGCATCCGCGCGCCGCCGCCCGACCCGGACACGAAGATGAGCGGCCGCTTCTGCTCGGCCGCCCGCTCGGCCGCCCGGCTCAGCTTCTCGCCGACCACCGCCCCCATGCTGCCGGCCATGAACGCGAAGTCAGTGACGCCCAGCACTACTCCCCGCCCGCGGATGAACCCGGCCCCGCACACGGCGGCGTCGTTCAGCCCGGTCTTCTTCTGCTGCTCGACAATGCGTTTGGAGTACGGCTGGCTGTCCACGAAGCCGAGGGTGTCCACCGGCTTCAGGTCGGCGTCCCACTCCTCGAAGCTGTTCTCGTCGAGCAGTTGGCGGATGCGGTCGCGGGCCGACAGGTAGAAGTGGTGGTCGCACTCCGGGCAGACGTTGAACCGCGTCTCCACCTCCTTGCGGAACACGGTCGCCCCGCAGGCCGGGCACTTCAGCCACAGCCCTTCGGGGATGCCGCGTCGGACCCGCTCCGCGCTCGACATGGACGGTACTCCTGTCACACTCCGCTCCGGACTTCGCAATGGGAAATGTTAGGGCGCGAGTGGGGAACGCCAACGCCGCGCCGGTTCACCGCTCGTCAATCTGTGCCAGCGACTGGAACTTTTTCCCTTCCACATACGCCAGGAACGCGCCGCCGCCGGTACTCACGTGCGTCATCTTGGTGTCGTACCCGAACTGCTCGACCGCCTCGGCCGTCTCGCCGCCGCCGACCACGGTGACGGCCCCGCTCTTGGCCATCGCCTCGGCCACGCCCTTCGTGCCCTTGCTGAACGCCGGCTTCTCGAACCAGCCGACCGGCCCGTTCCAGATGACCGTCGCAGCCGCTTTGATCTTCTCGGCGAACAGGGCCAGCGTCTTCGGGCCGATGTCCACCCCCTCGTACCCGGCGTCGATGTCGCGGTCGAAGAGCTGCGTCGTGGCTAGGTCGTCGGACTTCGCGGCCAGGCAGTCCACCGGCAGCGTGATCTTGGTGCCGACGTATTGCAGCAGCGGCTTCGCGGCGGCCAGCTCCTCGTCGGCAACGCGGGTGGAACCCACGTCCACGCCCAGCGCCTTGCGGAACGTGTACGCCATCTTGCCGCCGATGAGCAGGTGATCGACCTTCTTCAACAGGGCGTGGATGAACGCGATCTTGTCGGACACCTTGGCCCCGCCCATGACGGCCAGCACCGGCTCCTTCGGCGTCGTCATCAGCCCGTCGATGATGACCAGTTCCTTCTCCACCAACAGGCCCACCGCGCGGGGCTTGCCGGCGGCTTTCAGCGCGGCGGGGACGGCCACCATGCTGGCGTCGCCGTCGTTGTGGCAGGTGCCGAATGCGTCGTTCACATACGCATCGCCCAGCGCGGCAATGGCGGCGGCGAACGCCGGGTCGTTCTTCTGCTCGCGCGGGTCGAAGCGGACGTTCTCCAGCATGACCACGTCGCCCGGCTTCATGGCCGCGACGGCCGCGGTCACGTCCGGCCCGACGACGGTGCTCCCGGCCTTCGTCACCGGCCGATCCAGCAGGTCCGCCAGCCGCTCGACCACCTTGTCCATCGTCAGCAACTTGTCCTTCGCCGGGTCGCCCGACGGCCGCCCCAGGTGGCTCATGCAGATCACCGACGCGCCGGCCGTCAGCAGTGCCTTCAGTGTCGGGATCGCCCCGCGGATGCGGCGGTCGTTCTTGATCTCCCCGCTCAGCTTGTCCAGCGGCACGTTGAAATCGACGCGGATCAGCACCTTCTTGCCGGTCAGGTCGCCGAGGTCCGCGATTGTCTTCTTGGCCATGTGTTTCTCAAGAGTGAAGAGGCCCGCAGAGGACGCGGAGAAGACGCGGATGAAAGCAGGATCGGAAGAATGAATTCTTTCTTGTCCTGCTTTCATCCGCGTCTTCTCCGCGTCCTCTGCGGGCCGTTCTGGATTTAACCCTTCCCGATCATGTACTTGATCAGGTCCACGCAGCGGTTGCTGTACCCCCACTCGTTGTCGTACCAGCTCACCAGCTTGAAGAACGTGTCGTTCAGGGCGAGGCCGCTGCCGGCGTCGAAGATGCTGCTGTGCGTGTCGTGGATGAAGTCGCTGCTCACCACCTCGTCCTCGGTGTACGCCAGGTAGCCCTTCAGGTACGTCTCGCTGGCCCGCTTCATGGCCGCCTTGATCTCGGCGTAGCTGGTGGACTTGGTCGTCTTGACGGTCAGGTCCACGACGCTGACAGTCGGCACCGGCACGCGGAACGCCATGCCGGTCAGCTTGCTCTTCCCGGTGGCTTTGTCGATCACCTCCGGGCACACCAGCCCGACGGCGATGGCGGCCCCCGTTCCGCTGGGGATGATGTTCGTCGCCGCCGTCCGCCCGCCCTTCCAGTCCTTCTTGCTCGGCCCGTCCACCGTCTTCTGGGTGGCGGTGTAGGCGTGGACGGTCGTCATCAGCCCCTCCTCGATGCCGAACCCCTCCTTCAGCAGGACGTGGACCAGCGGGGCGAGGCAGTTGGTGGTGCAGCTCGCGTTGCTGATGACATCATGCTCGGCCGGCTTGTACTTGTCGTGGTTCACGCCCATGACGACGGTGAACACGTCCTTGCTCTTGCTGGGGGCGGAGATGATGACCTTCTTCGCGCCGTTGGCGATGTGCATGCGGGCCTTCTCGCTCTCCGTCCACAGGCCGGTGCTTTCGATGACGTACTCGACGCCCAGCTCGCCCCACGGGATGGTCGGGCCGTCCCGCCCGCCCAGCGCCAGGCACTTGATCTCGTGCCCGTTCACCACCAGCACGTCGTCCTCGGCCGCCGACGGGCCGGACTTCTTGCTGCTCACGGTGCCCTGGAACTTGCCCTGCGTGCTGTCGTACTTGAGCAGGTAGGCCAGGTTGTCGGCCGGCACCAGGTCGTTGACCGCAACGACTTCGAGTTCCCGGCCCAGCAGCTTCTGCTCGCACAGCGCCCGGAACACCAGCCGGCCGATCCGCCCGAACCCGTTGATGCCTACTTTGACGGCCATTGCGATCGCTCTCCCCGTGTGCGAAACCGCCGACCGTATGGCCGGCCACGTTTCGCGGTGACGAAATTCGAGGTTAACTTACGGTCGCGGGTCCGCGATTCCAGTGCCGAACGGCACCACCTCACCCCCGCGAGCCGCGCGCGCCGCCACGAGCATTACGGCAAGCCAGCGTCCGTGGCGGTGCCGTCGGCCGCCTCGTAGGATGACGACTCAGGCGCTTCCGCTCCGCGACCGGGCTGTCCCATGCGAGTCCACTACTTGGTTCCGGCGCTCCTCCTGCTCGCGGCCGGCGGCGTCGCCGCGTGGCTCCTGCTCGGCGACCGCGGCCCGGACCTGCCGCCGTGGACGCCGGACCAGCAAGTCGCCGCCGACGCGAGCAACCGGTTCGCGTTCGACCTGTACGCGAAACTCCGCCCCCAGCCCGGCAACCTGTTCGTCGATCCCGTCGGCATTCGCGCGAATCTGACCGCCGCCGCCGACCGCGCCGCCGGCACCACCCGCGCCGAGTTGCTCGCCGCCCTGCACGCGCCGCCGACCGGAGCCGTCGGCGATCTGGCGGCGTACTACTCCGCGCCGCGCGCCGGGTTCGACTTGAAAATGGCCTCGGCCGCGTGGGGCGAGAAGGCGACTCCGTGGAAGACGGACTTCCTGGCGCGGACGCCGCACTTCCGCACGGCCGACTTCCGCGGCAACGCCGCCGGCGAGCGGGACGCCATCAACCGCTGGGTGTCCGACTCCACCGGCGGCCGCATCCCCGACCTGCTCCCGCCCGCCGCCGTCGGCCCCGACACCCGCTACGTCGCCGCCGACGCGGTCTTCTTCCAGGCCGCGTGGAAGGTGAAATTCGCCCCGCCGAACACCCGCCCCCGCCCGTTTACCCGCGCCGACGGGACGACGGTGGAAACGCCGATGATGGCATTCGATCGGGACTACTTCTTGAGGGCGACGCGCGGCGTCGGCTTCGAGGCGGTGGAGCTGCCGTACCGGGGCGACGAGTTGTCCTTCGTGGCGATCCTTCCGGAGAAGCCCGACGGACTGCCGGAACTGGAGGCGAAATTGTCGGCGGAGACCGTGGCCGGGTGGGTGGCGCAGTTGCGGCCGACGAAGATCCAGGTGGTCCTGCCGAAGTTCCGGCACGAGTGGCGGCCCGCGCCCGAGGGCGACCTGTCGCCCACTCTCCGGCGACTCGGCATCCGCGCCGCGTTCGACCCGGCGGCCGCCGACTTCAGCCCGATGACCGCCGACCCGCTGTTCCTCTCCGGCGTCCGCCACGCCGCCGTCATCGAGGTGAACGAGGAGGGCACGACCGCCGCCGCCGCGACGTCGGACGGGTCGAAGAGCGCCGCGGGACTGTTCGTCGCCGACCACCCGTTCCTCTACCTGATCCGCGACACGAAACGCGGGACCATCCTGTTCCTCGGCCGGTTCGACACGCCGTAGCCTTCCCGTGCCCCACCCGCGAGTGCCCCATGAACGCCGGACGCCTGTTGCTGGAAGTCGCGGTCGAGACGGTCGCCGACGCCGAGACCGCCGCCCGCGCGGGCGCGGACCGGCTGGAGCTGTGTGCCAACTTGGACGCCGGCGGGCTGACGCCGACGGCCGCCACCTTCAAGGCCGTCCGCGCCGCCGTCACGCTGCCCGTCGTCGTCATGGTCCGCCCCCGGCCGGGGGATTTCGTCTACGCGGCGGAGGAACTGGGCCGGATGCGGGACGACATCGCCCGCTTCGCCGACCTCGGCGCGGACGGCGTGGTCTTCGGCGTGCTGACGTGGGACGGGCGGATCGACACCGACGCGATGGCGGAGTTGGTCCGCGCGGCCGGGAACCGGGAGACGGTCTACCACCGCGCGTTCGACACCGTCAAGGAACCCGACGAGGGCCTGAACGAGCTGATCGCCCTCGGCGTCGCGCGGGTGCTGACGAGCGGGCCGTACCCGACGGCGGCGGAGGGGATCGCCTTCTTGAAAACGCTGCACGAGCGAGCGGCGGGGCGGATCGCGGTGCTACCCGGCGGCGGGATCAAGGCGGCCTCCGCGAAGGCGATCCTCGACGGCACGGGCTGCACCCAACTGCACGGCCGGTTCGCGGCGAACGGCCGCACTGACGCGACGGCGGTCGCCGAAGTGCGGGCGGTGCTGGACGAGCGTCACCGCACGGCGGCGGCGACTTCGTCGTGACGGTGGCGGACGATGGCCCCTTCCACCAGGAAGATCACGTCCTCGGCGATGTTGGTGGCGTGGTCGGCGATCCGCTCGACGTGGCGGACGATGGAGAACAGCGCCACGCCGGCCTCCACCCGATCCGGCGACCGCTTCATCTCGTCGATGGCGTGGCGGATCAGTTCGTCGTTGTCGCGGTCCACGTCGTCGTCCATGCCGATCACGGCGCGGGCGGCGGCGGCGTCCTCGTTCACGAAGGCGTCCAGCGCCAGCCGCATCATGGCGGTGGCCCGCGCCGTCATCTGTTCCAGACGGTCGGGGATGGGGACGTGCGGCGGGTGGGACAGCTCGATGGCCCGCTCGGCGATGCCGACGGCCAGGTCGCCCATCCGCTCCAGGTCGGTGGTGATGAGCATCACCGTGCCGATCCGCCGCAGGTCCTTCGCCACCGGCTGGTGCAGGGCGAGGATGTTCAGGCAGTCTTCCTGAAGGAGGTTCTCCAGCTCGTCGATCTCGGCGTCCCCGCCGAGGACGGCGCGGGCGGCGTCCGGGTCGCGGGCGGCCACCGCGCGGGTGGCCGAATGCACGGCGTCCTCGACGTACCCGGCCATT
Source organism: Fimbriiglobus sp. (assembly GCA_043745295.1). GTDB lineage: Bacteria > Planctomycetota > Planctomycetia > Gemmatales > Gemmataceae > JALHQU01. The sequence goes on from JAYTTN010000827.1 coordinate 8,259, forward strand.
TTCAGGACGGAGTCGCGGAGCCGGTCGAGATCCCTCAGCATGTGCTTCGTCACGGCCACCCCTCGGACGGACCCGCCCCGGCGGACGGAATTCGGCGTATTATGTCTCGGAACCGACGGATCGCCAAACCGGAACCCGCCCGAACCCATGCCACCCCCGGCCGACCGCCCCCCGCCGACCGCCGCCGCGTTCGAGGCGACCGTGCTGCGGAGCCGGCTGATCGACCCGGATCGCCTCGTGCGATTATCGACGGCGGCACGGGCCGACGCAACCCCTTCGGCCGAAGAGTTCGCCGGACACTTGGTGGCGGCAAGGGAACTCACCCGCTTCCAGGCGGAGAAGCTGCTCGGCGGGTTCTGGCAGGGGTTGGCCGTCGGCCCGTATCGCGTCCTCTGCCCGGTCGGGCGGGGCGGCATGGGGATCGTCTACCTCGCCCACCGCGTCCGGCCGAACAAGCCGCCCCGCCTCGTCGCCGTCAAACTGCTGTCGCCGAAGCGGGCCGCGGACGAACCCCGCACCCTCGCGCGGTTCGTCCGCGAGATGGACATCGGCCGCGAACTGCCGCCGCACCCGCACCTGACCCGCACCCTCGAAGCCGGCCCGCACAACGGCGTGCAGGTGCTGGCGATGGAGTATGTACCGGGACCGACGGTGAAGCAGATGGCGACCGCCGACGGGCCGCTGCCGGCGAACCGGGCGGCGCGGGTGTTCGCCGACGCCGCGACCGGCCTGCTCGCCGTCCACCAGGCCGGGTACGTCCACCGCGACCTGAAGCCGTCGAACATCGTCGTCACCACCGGCGGGCGGGCGAAGGTGCTGGACTTCGGCTTCGCCCTGCGGCGGGGCGAGACGCCGACCGCCGACCCGACCATCCTCGGCGGCCAGGGGTACACCCTCGGCACGATGGACTTCCTGCCGCCGGAGCAGGCGGCGAACGCCGTCGCGGTGGGGGCCGAGACCGACGTCTACTCGCTGGGTTGTAGCATATATTTCGCCGTCAGCGGGCGCAACCCATTTCCGGACGGATCGGCGCGGGAGAAGATGCGGATGCACCGGACGGTCGAACCCCTGCCGCTGACCGCCCTCGTTCCCACCCTGCACGGCGACTTCGCCCGGCTGGTGCGGTGGATGATGGCCAAGCGGCCGGAACAGCGCCCCCAATCGATGGACGTGGTCGCCCGCGAACTGGATCGGTGGGCCGATCCGGTGCCGAAGCTGCCGACGCCGGTGGCGCTGACCGACGACTGGGAGCGGCAACTGATCCGCGACGTGGAGGCCCGCTGGCTCGCCCACCGCAACGCCACCCTCGGCACCGTGACGGCGGAAGACCTCGTACTATTGGAAGAGGCGAAGCCGGCCGAATAACTCCAGGAATATCGATGTCCGCCCCGCCGCCGATGCCACCGCTGACCCGCGAAGATGGCCGCCCCGTCGCCGACCGGACGCGGACGTTCCGGCCCAACTACGTCTCCTTCGCCGGGACGTACCAGTGCAATCTCGCCTGCCCGCACTGCTGCGTGCCCATCGAGTGGACGGACTACCTCGACATCCCGACGGCGATCCGGTTTCTGGAACAGGCCCGCGCGGCGGGAATCGAAATCCTCGGCTTCACCGGCGGCGAACCGTTCCTCTACCCGGCGTTCCTGGTCGCCCTGACCACGCGCGGCACGGAGTTGGGGTTTCGTTACGACAAGCTGATGACGAACGGCGTTTGGCACCGCGACGTGTCCCATCTGGAAACGGTGTTGGGCCGACTGCGGGACGCCGGCTTCGCCCGGAATGGGAACGGCAAGCTCGGCCTGAGCGTGGACAAGTTCCACGGCATGGACATCCCGAAGCTGGCCGAGTTCTGCCTGACCGCGCGGCGAGTGTTCGACCGCGACACGATCCTGTCGCTGAGTTACGCCAGCCGCGCACCGGACAAAGGGCTAGAGCCGATCCGGCGGTTGGCGACGGAACTCGACGCGGTGATCGACTGGTCGTCGGTGCTGAACCGCTACCTGCTGGTGTGCGACGAGTTGACGATGACGCTCAACTGGAACCATTTGGCCACGGTCGAGCGAGCCGAATCGCTGCCCGGCGACCCGTGGGACGGGACGTGGTTCGCCGAAGATTTCTGCGAAGGGCCAGGGCAGGCGCTCATCGTGAACCCGCGCGGCGAGGTGAAGCCGTGCTGCGGCTTCGCCTCGGACCTGGACCAATTGACCATCGGGAACATTCACACCGATTCGGTCGAGGACGTGATCCGCAACGGCCGCGAACACCCGTATGTCGGGAAGGTGTTCCGCGACGGGCTGACGGCGATCCGCGAAGAAATCCTGGCCCGCGACCCGGACGCGCTTCCGGGTGCGACGAGCAACCACTGCTACTTCTGCTGGTACGCGCTGACGCGCGGGCTGGCGGCGGGGGTGAACGGCGGCGGCGGGAAGGTCGGGGCCTGGACCGAACCGACGGCGAACTACACGGGCGCGTTGGTGCAGTTGGGCGTGCGGACGACCGGCCCGGAATCGACAGCCTCTGCGGAGAGGGCGACACACTGACGACTCGTGCGGCGATCCGTTCCGGGACGGCGCGTGTCGCCGTGGTTCAAGCGGCCCCGATCCCGTTCGACACCGCCCGGTCGCTTCGGCAACTCGCCGCCGCCCGTAGGCCGCGCGCCTTCGCCGGGAGGTCGCCCTTCTTCGCCGGTTTGCCGCGCATGATCGGTATGGTAGTCCGGGCACGAATTCCCCGTGCCGGTTCCCCTTCGCCGGTCTCTCTGTTGGTATGACCACCCCCGCCACGCTGCTGGCCACCCTCGCCCGACGGCCGGCGTCCGCCGACCCGGACGCCGACCTGCTCGGCCGGTTCGTCGCGCACGGTGACGCCGAGGCGTTCGAGGAACTGGTCCACCGCTACGGCCGTCTGGTGTGGCGGGTCGCCCGCACCCGGTGCCGCAGCCGCGCCACCGCCGAGGACGTGTTCCAGGCCACGTTCGCCGTCCTCAGCCGCAAGGCCGGCACCGTTCGCACGCCGGCGGCGCTGGCCGGCTGGCTGCACCTGACGGCGCACCGGCTGGCGGTGCGGGCCACCCGCCGCGAACGGCCCACCGTTCCACTGCCGCCGGACTTGGCGAAATCCGCCGATCCGCTCGACGCCCTCACCGCCCGCGAACTGCTCGCCGCCGTCGATGACGAACTGACGAAGTTGACCGACGCCGAACGCGCCGTGCTGCTGCTGTGCGGCATCGACGGCGTCTCGAACGGCGATGCGGCCGTCCGCCTCGGCATTTCGTCCGGTTCGGTGAAGGGGCGGTTGGAACGCGCCCGCCAGAAGCTGCGGGATCGACTGACCGCACGCGGGCTGACGCTGCCGGCGGTGCTGGTCGGGCTGATCGGCTTCGCCCCGCCCGCGTCGGCGGTGGAAGCGGCGGTGGCAATTCCCATCGGCGGCGCGCTGTCGCCGGCGGTCGTCAACCTGCTCTCGGA
>JAYTTN010000828.1:0-3142 GCA_043745295.1 Fimbriiglobus sp.
GGTGCCCCTACACGGCCGTGTCGGGGCACCCCTTGTGGGTGCCCGCTTCTCTTCCAGAGATTGATGCACCCCCACCAGCCACCGCAGGTACGCCGCCCAGAAGAACAGCAGCGGGGTGTCGGGTGTCATCAGCACCGCGCCGAACGTGAACGGCGGCGTCACCAGTGCGGCCAGCAGCACGGCTTTCGGTCGCGTCAGGCTCAGCAGGATGGCGAACGCGCCGGCCAGCGCCGCGCACGCCGGCAGGCGGATCGCCAGCACCGTGTCGCCGAACAGCTCCGTACTCGCGCGGATCAGCACCGCCGTCATCGCCGGGTGGTCGTAGTAGCTCCACTGGAGTTCCTTGGACCAGCACCAGTAATACAGTTCGTCGTCCAGCGGCGGCAGCCCCGCCGCCAGCCCGACGTATCCGGCGAACACCGCGAAAACGACAGCGATTTCACGCCACCCCACGCCGTACCCTCCGTGGAACGACAAGGTTGTACCCGATGGCGTTCACCGACGGATAGGCGGATTGCTATCCTGAGTGGACACCCCCAGCGGGAGCCGCCATGCTCGACGAGTTCCTCGGCCAGAAGGTGGTCATCGACTTCCGCGGCGAGTACGTCGGCCTCGGCACCCTGAAGGGGATCGACGACCACTACCTGGATCTGCGGAACGCCGACTTCCACGACCTGCGCGACACCCACACCAGCCGCGAGAACTACGTCGCCGCGGCCGTCGCCACCGGCATCAAGCGGAACCGCAAGCGGCTGATCGTGTCGCGGGCCGAAGTCGTCGCCGTATCATTGCTGGACGACGTGGTGGACGAGTAGCCCCCAGGATGGAGCCTCGAATGTCCCTCGCCGAACTTTGCCTCGCCGTTGCCCGCCGCGCGAAAGCCGCGTCGGTGGAACTGGCCACGGTTTCCACCGCCCACAAGAACGCCTGGCTCTTGGCGTCCGCCGATGCGCTGCTGACGAACCAAGCCGCCATCCTCGCCGCGAACGAGCGGGATGTTGCCGCCGCGCCGGGGTTCGGGCTGAACGCCGCCAGTATCGACCGGCTGACGCTCACCCCGGCCCGCCTCCGCGCGGCGGCCGATGGCCTTCGCCAAGTGGCCGCACTGCCGGACCCGGTGGGGGAAGTCCGCGAGGGCGGCACGCGACCGAACGGGTTGCAGGTGCTGAAGGTCGGCGTGCCGCTCGGCGTCATCTTCTTCCTCTACGAATCCCGGCCGAACGTGACCGTGGACGCCGCCGGCCTGTGCGTGAAGAGCGGCAACGCCGTCATCTTGCGCGGGGGTAAGGAAGCGGCACACACGAACGCCGTCCTCGCCGAACTGCTTCGCGCGGAGCTGCCCGACCACGGCCTGCCCGTCGATGCGGTTCAAGCCGTGCCGACCTCCGACCGCGACGCCGTCGGGCACCTGTTGAAGCTGAACGAGTTCATCGACCTGACCATCCCGCGCGGGGGCGAAAGCCTCATCCGCCGGGTGACGGCCGAAGCCACGATGCCGGTGCTGAAGCACTACCAGGGCAACTGCCACGTCTACGTCGATGCGGCGGCGGATTTGGACATGGCCGTGCGGATCATCGTGAATGCCAAGTGCCAGCGGCCGGGGACGTGCAACGCCGCCGAGAGCGTGCTGGTTCACGCCGCTATCGCCGAGGCGTTCCTGCCCATGCTAGGTCAAGCCCTGGCCGAGGCCGGGGTCGAGGTGCGCGGCTGCCCGGAGACGTGCCGGCGGATTCCCCAGGCGATTCCCGCGACGGACGCGGACTTCGCCGCCGAGTTTTTGGACTTGATCTTGTCCGTGGCCGTGGTATCGGATGCCGCTGCGGCGGTGGCGCACGTCGCGCGGTACGGGTCGAAGCACACCGAAGCCATCGTCACCCGCGACCTCGCCGCGGCGCGGCGGTTCGTGGCGGCGGTGGACGCGGCGGCGGTGATGGTGAACGCCAGCACGCGGTTCAACGACGGGTTCGAGTTGGGCCTGGGTGCCGAGATCGGCATCAGCACCGACAAGTTCCACGCCCGCGGGCCGTGCGGACTGCGCGAGTTGACCACCTACAAGTACGTCGTCACCGGCGACGGGCACGTCCGAACGTGACACGGGTTCCTCATGCGGCGACTCTTGCTGTTGCTGCCGCTGCTCACCGGGTGCGCCTGGCTGAAGAAGCCCTACGCCAACGACCCGCTCGTCCGCAAGCGGCAGGCGGTGACGGGCGACCCGGCGCGGATCGTCTCCGACGAGCCGTGGGCGTGTCCGTGCCCGCCCGACCCGCCGGTCGAAGCAGGACCGCCGCCGAGGTTGAAAGACGGGCTGTGATCCGAGCCGGAAGCGTGAACGACGGTCTTCGATTCCACGGAGGGAACCGCGATGCTGCGGAAGCTGATGGGCGTATTCGGCCTGGTGTTCGCGGTGGGTTGCTGCTGCGTCAGGGAGCGTGTGTTCCAGAAGCCAGCCCAAGAAAGTGCCTCGGATGACTACGGCAAAGTGAACTTGCAGGAAGTCCGTTGGGACTTCGTGGAGAGGGAGAGATCAAAGAACCGAGAGTCTTTACAGACTGAGGAGAAAATCCACGGCGGCATTGGCCCGTGAGATGTGCGTCAGCCCGAATGCGGAAGAGAGGACTTGAACCTCCACACCCTTGCGGGTACCAGAACCTGAATCTGGCGCGTCTGCCAATTCCGCCACTTCCGCGTGTCGTTCGGGAATCATAAACCGGCCGAACGGAACGTCAAGGCGAGCGGCCCCGGCATTTTTCCTGAGACTGTTTCCGCCCCGAATCCGCTACTCTGGGAAACGCCGTCCCCGGAGAGCCGCCATGCCCGTCGATCCCCGTCGCGTGAAAGAGCTGTTCGCCGCCGCCATCGACCTGCCCGCGGCCGACCGCCCTGCGTTCCTCGACCGCGAATGCGGCCCGGACGCGGAACTGCGCGGCCGCGTCGCCCGGCTGCTGGCCGCGCACGACGCGCCGCTGTCGGACCTGGAACGCCCGCTTGCGGTGGATGCGACCGCCGACCCGGACCACGCCGCCACCCGCACCGGGGGCGATGAGGCCGGCGCGACCGCCGACTTCCCCGGCAAGGACGAGCACGTCGGCGCGGTCCTCGGCGGCAAGTACAAGCTGATCGAGGCCATCGGCGAGGGCGGCAT
>JAYTTN010000829.1:0-11711 GCA_043745295.1 Fimbriiglobus sp.
CGGGGTTGACCCGTCGCTCACGCTTCCGGCTCGGCTCGGCAAGACCGTCGCTCACGCTTCCGGCTCGGATCCGGTCACTTCTTGGCGGCGATCTTCTCCGTCACCACCTTCACCGCCGCTTCCAGTTGCTTGTCGTCGAACTTCTTCGTGCCGGCGGCCCCTTTCGGGCGGATGATCTCGCTCTCGCGGAGGAACTCGGCGCAGTCGCGGAGCTGCTCGCGGGTCAGCTTCACCTCGAATCCCTTGTCCGGCTTCACGCCCCACTCCTCGTCGTCCTTGCCGCCGGTGGACAGCTTGTCGATGTTCCGGTCCGACGGCGGGAAGTAGCGGGCGGTGGTGAACTTCACCTGCCCGCCGATGGCCGGCAGGAAGGACAGGCTCTGCACGCTCCCCTTGCCGTAGCTCCGCTCGCCCAGGACGGTCGCCCGGTCGTGGTCTTGCAGGCACGCCGACACGATCTCCGACGCGCTGGCCGACTGGCCGTTGATCAGCACGGCCACGGGCAACTCGGCGAACGGGCCGGGGCCGGCGGCGCGGGCGGTGTTCGCCCCATCGACGCGCGAGCGGGTGGTGACCACCTTGCCGCCGGGCAGGAACAGTTCGCAGATCTCGATGGCGATGTTCAGCAGCCCGCCGGGGTTGAACCGCAGGTCGAACACCAGCCCCTTCAGCTTGCCCGTCTTCTGCATCGCGCGGAGGGCCGCCTCGATGTCCGCGGCGCTGTTCGGGTCGAAGCTGGTCAGCCGCAGGTACGCCAGGCCCGCCTCCTCATCCAGCCAGAACTGCCAGTCGTCCTTCGCGTCCCGCTTCACCCCGTACACCGACTCCACCCGCACCCGCCCGCGCTTCAGGCCGTAGTCCGTCGGCTTGCCGTCCCGCTCCACCGTCAGCGTGATCGGCACCCCCGGCTTGCCGAGGATGATCTTGATGGCGTCGTCCGTCTTCATCCCCTTCGTGCTGAACTCGCGGACGTCCTCGCTCTTCAGCGGCAGGCCGTTCGGGTCCGAATCCCGCTTGATGCCGACGATCAGGTCGCCGGCCTGGATGCCGGCCTTGTACGCCGGGCTGTTCTTGATGGGCGACACCACCAGGATGCCGTCCTTCACCATGTCGCGGCGGATCTGGATGCCGACGCCGCTGAACTCGCCCTTGAACTGGCTTTCCAGCCGCTTCAGCGTCTCCTTGTCCCAGAACGTCGTGTACGGGTCGTTCAGGCTGTCCAGCATCATCAGGATGGACAGGTTGGTGTCTTTGTCCTCGTCCAGGTCTTCCCGCTTGCCGAGGCGGGCGCGGGCGTCGGCCAGGGCGGCCCGCATGTCGTCGCGGGTCCACTCCTTGGACTTCTTCAGGTTCGCTTCCACTTCGGCGGGCACCGCCTCGTTCAGCCGGTGATACAGGCCGCGGATGGCGGCCGCCCCCAGGTCGGCGGCGGCGATCTTCTTGACGTACCGGGCCTCGACGGTGGCCGCCACGCTCGTCACGTGCTTGGCGTAGTCGGCGGCGTCGGCGGCGGTCATCCGGACGGCGTCCTTCAGCACCTTCCGCTCGGCGGCGAAGTCGGCCGGGGCGAGGGTGCCGTCCACCACCGCCTGGTACTTCTTCCGCAGCTCCTGCGCGTTCCTCAGCTTCGGCATGCGGGACAGCAGCGCCGTCCCTTCCGTCAGTTCGTCCTTGCCGACCTTGCCGTTCCCTTCCAGTTCGGTCAGGCCTTTCACCCGCTTGGCCACGGCGTCCGTCACCTTCGGGTTCTTGGTCAGGGCGAAGTGCGACACCTTCTGGCCGAAGATGATCGACACGCCCTCGCGGTCCTTCTGCACCTTGCCGAGCTTCCGCGCCTCGTCCACCATCGTCTTGTCGATGTACTTGCCCAGTTCGTCCACCGTCACCAGGCCGTCCGGCTCGTACCCCTCGGTGTCGGCGGCACCGGTCAGCGCGGCGCGGAGGGTCTTGCTGAATAGGCTGCTGTCGCCGACGGTGATGGCCTCGGCGTCCGGCACGTTCGACAGGATCAGCAGCTTGTCGTGCGGCGGCTCCTCTTTGTCCTCGCTGCCGGCGATGGCCTTGAACACGTCGGCCAGCGTCGGCTCGATGATCGTCTCCTTGCCGGCGTCATACCCTTTGAAGTCCACGTCCAGGAACACGGCGAGGTGGACGTCCTTCTCCCGCGCGCCCTTCAGCGCGACTTGCAGGTCGCTGCCGAGGACGGCCGTCTTGCCCCGCTCCTTGAACGTGCTGTCGGCGGCGAACAGCGCGGTGGAGTCGCCGGCCGACGTGCCCCGGCCGAAGTAGGCGATGACCACCACGTCGCCCTTGCCGGAGTCGGCGACGGCGGCGGTGGCGGCCTTGACGATGGCCTCGCGGGTGGCCGCCTTGCCGGTCAGCAGCTTGGCGCGGTCGGCCGTCACGTCGAAGTACTTCTTGTCCGTCAGCAGGTCGTACAGCGCCTTGGCGTCGGCCTCGGCGGTGGCGCGGGGTTTGATGGCGGGGTCGGCGGTCTCCCCGACGCCGACCACCAGGACGTAGGCCCCCTTCGGCGGGGCTTCCTTCGGCAGCTCGTCGGCCGCGCGGGCCGACGGGGCCAGGGCGGCGACGAGCGCCAGTCCGAGAATCGACGATCGCATGAGTCCCATCCTTCGTGTTGCTGGACCGGCCGTGCAGCGCGGCCGGGCGGCCCGCCGCGGCCCCAGTGCCGCCGGCGCGCCCGCCGGCGGGAAGCGCCCCGCCGGTGTTGTATTGTCGGCGGGCGGTTCCACCGGCGTCAACGGCATTCTCATTGATAGGGTGGGTCGCTCTCGCCGGGGAGCGACGCCGGGTGTTCGGGAGGGCGAGGCTCCCGCCGAGCCGCCTGTTCCGAGCCGGAAGCGTGAGCGACGGTGCTTACTGTGGACCGTCGCTCACGCTTCCGGCTCGGATCGCCCGCCTACTTCTCGATTCCCCGCTTCAGCGAATACAGCACGGCCGCCGCCGCCAGCCGCTTGGCGCTCTCCGGGTTGTGGCCGAGGCAGTCGGTGGACTTGTGGTTCTCCAGCGCGCAGCCGATGTCGTACGGGCTGTAGATGACCACCCAGCGGCCGTCGAGTTTGATGCCCTCCAGCTTCGGCGGCAGTTCCTCGAACCCGCCGTCGTTGCCGGCCGCGGCGACGGCCGCTTTCTCCCGCCGCTTCACCGTCTTGATGGCCACCCCGCCGTTCAGCTTGTCCGAGTAAAGCGGATCGTCCGGCGGGATCGGCACCAGTTTCAGCTTCTCCGCCGCGAACATCTTCTCGATCATGGCGCGGAAGGCGGCGTCGAACTTGTCGCTGCCGCAGCAGGCGTCGGCCAGCAGCAGCCCGCGCATCTGGAGGTTGAGCTTGACGTTGTCGATCTCGGTCGGGTGCCAGTCGAACGCCTTCTTGCCGTGCAGGTACAAGAACTTGTAGTTGCTCAATTCGTCCGCCGACGGGTTCACCTCCTGCATCCCCAGCACCACGTCCAGGCGGGCCACGTCGCGGACGTAGCCCATCAGGTTCCGCATGGCGGCCGGGGCCGGCGGCGTCTCGCCGTCCAGCTTGAGCTGCGCCGGCTTGAGGAACCCCTTCGGCGGGGCGTTCGCCTCCGCCCGGTCGCCCTCGATCTTCCGCGTCGTCAGTCGCTGCTTCGGCGGCTCCATGCCGGTGGCGTAGGCGACGACGTTCGCCCCCAGTCGGAACGCCTGTTCGCCACGACTTTTCGCCTCCCGCGCGCCGGCGGCGGGCATATACTTGGCCTCTTCCCAGTAACCGGCCAGCGGCTCCGGGCTGAACACCAGCACCGTCCGGCAGCCGCGGGTCATGCCTTCCAGCTTCTTGAACTCGTTCGGCGGGACGGCGAAGTGCGCCCGCCAGACGGCGTGTTCCGGCGGCAGCGGCTTCAAGTCGCCGTTCGGGAACAGCTCGGCGACCAGTTCGCGGAAGCCGGCGGCGAACTCCGGCGACCCGCAGCACGCCTCGGCCACCACGAACCCGCCCTCCTCGACGTACTTCTTGAACAAGTCTTTCTGGAGGGCGGTCAGTCGCGGGGCGGCGTGCCCGTTCAGGTACAGGATCGGCGACTGCGTCAGCACCCCCACCTCGTCGAGCACGTCCTGGGCCTTGGGCAGGTCCACCCGGCGGGGGTCGTACACCTGCCAGCCGAGGGGCATGCCCTTGAACAGTTCGCGGCCGGCGAACTCGGTCAGGTGGCGGGCGTCGTTGTGCTTGCGGTTCCACCCGGTGACGCCCGGAATGGCGTCGATCTCCTTCAGGGCACCGCCGTCCCGCTTGTGGTCGCCGTAGGCGAACTTGGAGATCAGCACCGGGCTGCGCCCCTTCGACAGGAACAGGAGCGCGAAGCTGGTGCCCACGGTCTGGATGCCGTCGATCGTGATTTGCCCCTTCACCCCCCGGCTCCAGTACCCGTCGCGGTTCTGCACCTCCACCAGCCATTCGCACCCCTTGCGGTACCAGTCGATCGCCCCGAGGAACCGCTGGCCGGACAGCCGCCCGACCCGCTCGATGCCGTAGGTGTTGTAGAAGGCCGACTTGCTCTCGGTCGCCCCCTCGAAGGCGAAGTTCTTGCCGAGCCAGTTGAGTCCGCGGCGGATCGGCTCGTTCGACGGGTAGCGGCCGCAGTTGGCGGCGACGCCGGTGGTCGGGTCTAACCCGTGGTCGTTGGCGTCCAGCCCCATGCCGGCGATGACCAGGCCGGACACCCCGGCGGCGGTCATCGTGAAGCTGGCCGAGGTGCCGCCGTCGGCCGGCTCCAGGTACCGCCACCAGCCGGTGTCCGTGCGCGCTTCCGACACCTGCGCCTTCAGGTAGAACGCCTGAATCTCCTTCCACAAACTGTCCGGGATGGTGGCCCCGGCCTGCTTGCCGGCGTACAGGCCGAGCAGCGCGTACTGGGTGTTCGAGGCGTCCGGCCGCTCGCTCGGGTCGCGGGGGTAGGCCCAGCCGATCAGCGCCTTGGCGTTGTCCCGGCGGGCGGTGTCGATCAGCCACTTCACGTTCTTCTGGATGCGCGGGATGTCCTGCGCCTGTCGCGCCTCGGCCAGCACCATCGTGACGAGGGCGACGACGTAGGTCCGCTTCGGGTCGAGCTTGCGGAGGTAGTCGAGGGCGGCGGCCACGTCCTTGTCGTCCGCCTTCAGTCCGCAGTTCAGGAGGGCGAGGGTGGCCAGCCCCGTCGCCCCGCCGCGCATGTCGGCGACCAGATCGAGGACGTACCCGTCCCACATGTTCTCGCGGTCGCGGTTGACGCGGAGGTACTGCACGCCCTTCTCGATGGCCTTGTTCACGTCGGCGACCAGCTTCTGCTCGGCGGTCGGCTGCGCGACGGCGACGCCGCCGACGGCCAGGACCAGTAGCGACGGCAGGACGAACCGGACCATGCGACACCCTCACGGGAACGACGACGGACGAGATGGGGGAATTGTACCGCGAACGGGCCGCGCCGGGCGAGGTCGGTAGCGGCAATAAAATTTCGGCGAACCGGCGGCTTGAGCCGCCTGTCGGGAGCGAGTCTTCGGAAGAAGACCCCACCCCCCGTCCCCCTCTCCATTCATGGGGAGGGGGACGGGGTGGGGTGTTCGACCGAAAACCGACCCGGTCAGCCTTGCGTCTTGATCTCGACCTTGCCGAAGAAGAGCATCTTCTTGTCGCCGGTGCGGTACAGCTCCTCGAACATCAGCTTCAGGTCGGGTTCCATCTTGACCTTCTTCGGCACGTTCGGCGCGCTCGGGACGACGAACTCGACCGGCTTCGCCCAGTCGATCATGTCCTTCTCCAGCCAGATGGCCAGCTTCCGCACGCCGACGACGTCCGTCACGACGATCTTGTTCCCGGCGCGGATGTCGGCGGTGAAGCGGGCCGGCAGCGGGGCGGCGGCGGGCCGGTCGGGGGTCTTGAACTCGTGCCGCGGGTGCATGTCCTCGACGCCCACCCAGTAGAAGCGGTTGTCGCCCGGCCTCATGCTACTCCAGGCGTCGAACCGCTTGTCGTTCAGCCGCAGCGAGGCCACGCCCCGCGCGCGGGTCTTGCGGGTCATGAAATCGAAGGCGTTGGCGACCTCGGCCGAGAACCACTCCGCCCCCCGGCCCTTGTAGACGGTGAACAGCGACGGGTAGCCGTTGGGCAGCCAGTTCTCGTTCAGCTTCCGCATGGACTCGCGGGACACCCCGGACAGGTCGCCGGTGACGGTGAAGACGGGCAACTTCTGGGCGTTCGTCCAGATGTACTGGTAGTGCTCGTACACCGGCGTCGGGCCGAACAGGGTGACGGCGGCGAACAGGTCCGGACTTTTGAGGCCGAGGTCGAGCGCGAGGGTGCCGCCGACGCCGACGCCGAACAGGTAGACGCGGTCGGCGTCCACGTTGAACCGCCGGCCCACGTCCCGCATGACGCCGAGGACGAACGGGTGGTCCTTGCCGGTGTAGTCGAACGCGCCGCCGAACCCGGTCGTCCACTTCGGCGCGACCACGATGTACCCGTACCGGTTCGCCATCTCGGCCATGTTCGCCAGCGTCTTCTCGGCCGGCATGGCCGGGTCCGTCAGGGCGACCACCAGCGGGTACGACCGGCCGTGGTGGTATTCGTCGGGCAGCCGGCAGTAGTAGTCGAGGCCGGTGGCGTCCTCCGGGACGGGGCCGGTGTTCCGCAGGTAGATGCGGTCGAAGCCGAACGCCGCTTTCGGGTCGAGCAGTCGCCCGCTCAGCTTGTCCAGCGGTTCCGGCTCGGTCGGCGGCAGCAGGGTGACGATCTGGGCCAGCTCCTCCGGCGGCAGCTTGTTGGTGGATGCCAAGTAGGCATTCAGGATGCCGGTGCGCTCGTTGCCGATTCGCTGGCGGAGGTAGGCCAGCGCGGCGACGCGGGTGTTCCACGACTTCAGCGCCAGCCGAACGTCCGGGATCGCCCCGTTCTTGCCCCGCAGCCAGCCGTTCACCGCCAGCGCGTACAGCACCTCCGGCTTGTTCACCGCCTCCTTGCCGGCCTTCACCCGCTGGTCCTCCTGGTCCGCCGCCATGCGGAACGATTCCAGCCGCGAGGCCGTGTCCGGGTGCAGTTCGGCGAGGACGGCGGACGCCGCGGCCGCCAGGGTCGCGGTGTCGCCGAGCAGCGGCGGCAGCGGGGTACTCGGCCCGGCGAAGCCGCCGACCGCCGCGCCCCGCGCGTTCGCCGTCGCCGCGCCGGTGGTGCGGTCGATCAGGTCGCGGAGCAGCCGCCGCGTGGTGTCGTACTGCGGGCCGAGTCGATCGACGGTGGCGCGAATTTCGGCCAGCTTGGTCAGGTCTTTGGCGTCCGACGACTTCGGCTCGTACTGCTTGGCCACGCGGGCGGCGAGCTGGTGCCGGCCGGACCCGACCGCCGCCTCCAACTCGTCGATCGTCCACTTCGACTCGGCCGTGTCGATCTCGCCGAGCAGCTGGTCGAGCCGCTCGGTCGCCTCCTTCGGCCACGGCGTCGTCGCGTCCTTCTTCAGTTTGGCGATCTCCTGCCGGGCGAGGACGAGCCAACCGGTGTCCTTCAGGAAGGTGGCGATCTTCAGGCGGCGGAGCGGATCGACGCCGTCCGCCGGGTCTTTCAGTTCGGGGTGCGTGCGGAGCATCGCGAGGATGTTCTCCGGCGGGAACTCGCGGGGGTCGAAGGCCTGACTCCAGCGGTGGGAGGTGGACACCACGTACATCGAGTCCGGCCCGAGGTACGAGATCATCTGGTCGATCAGTTCGTAGTTGCCGAGGGCGAGTTTCACCTTCACCGTCCGCGTCCAGTCGGGCTTCCAGTCCGGGGCCTGGAGTTCCCCGACCGGCGGCAGCGGGCGGTCGAGGAACCCCGGCGCTTTCTTGCGATAGGCCGCCGGCTCGACCTTCGGCAGCCCCTTTTCGATCGCCGCCAGTTGCTTCTTGGCGTGGCTGCTGAAGAAGACGTACTTCGGCCCGTACCCGACGGCGTCGAGGTACGCCGTCAACTCGATCTTACCGTTCATCGATCCCGTCTCGCGGGTGAGTTTGCCGCGGATGGTGTACCCGTCCTTCAGGATGACCACGTCCTCGGCCGGGGCCGGCGGGGTGGCGACGGACAGGTACGCGGCGGCGAGGGCGAGCGCGGCGAGCAGGGTGCGGCGGAGGGGCGTTCGCATTGGCAGTCCCCAGGGGGCGGGCGGGTGGTGGGATAGGGGTATTGTCGCCTTCGGGCGGGCCGATGGTCAAGCGGCGAGTTGCCCGGAGGCCGTTCGGGTGGCACAATGACAACAGAATTTTCGGCCGTCCGTTGGGAGGGAATGCGATGCCGGTCCAATTCCGCTGCACCAGTTGCCGGGGCAAATTGAGCATTTCCCGCCGCAAGGCGGGGAACCAGGTGGATTGCCCGAAGTGCGGACAGCCGCTGACCGTGCCGACCGGCGACGCGATGGCCGACGAACTGACGGAGCTGCTCGTCGCCGCCCAGTCCGCCGGGAGGGCCGACGCCCGACCGATGACCCCGGCGGCGCGGCTCGCCGCCAAGCGGCCCGTCAATCTGGAGGACATGCCGCTGTTCGAGCGGTCGGACTTCGAGAAGCTGCTCGACCCCGTCGCCCGCACGCCCGACCCGCGGCCGATCCCGTTGCCGCTGCCCGACGACGGCATCCCCGACCGGAGCAAAGCCGCCCTGCTCCACGACCCGGACGCCATCGTCCTCACCCGCACGACCGCCACGTTGCTCGTCGTCGCCGTCGTCGTCCTGCTCGGCCTGGCGTTCGCCGCCGGCTTCCTCGTCGGCGGGTGACGGCGATGCGGATCATCCCGGTGATCGACCTGATGGGCGGAGTCGTCGTCCGGGCGGTGGCCGGCCGTCGGCACGAATACCGGCCGATTCGGAGCCAACTCGTCGATTCCCCAGACCCGCCGCACGTCGCCCGACGGCTGCTGGAGGCGAGCGGCGCGACGGAATTCTACGTCGCCGACCTCGACGCCATCGTCACGGGTCAGCCGGTGGAGAAAGGCGTCCGTGACTTTCTGCTCGCCCTGAGCAAGTCGGTGTGGGTGGCGTGGTTCGACGGCGGCTTCCGCACCGAGCAGGTCGTCCGGAAATTTGAAGCGGCGGTCGCGGAGGAAGTCGGCGAGTTCGCCTCCGCAGTCTCGGCGGTTGTTGCGTCCGAGACGTTCGGCCCACCGCCCCGACGCGGCGGGGATTGGGCGTACTCGATCGACCTCCGCGACGGTCGTTCCCTCTGCGACTCCGGTTCCCCAATGGGGCTGGCCGAACTCGCCGTCGCGGCCGGTTTCCGCACGCTAATCGTGCTGGACGTGGCCCGTGTCGGTACGAGCGATGGCCCCGGCACGACGGCCTTTCTCGGCGACATCCGGGCGCGGTTTCCGGAGGTGGAGTTGATCGCCGGCGGCGGTATCCGGGGAGCGAACGATCTGGCCCGGCTGACCGACCTCGGCATCGACGCCGTGCTGGTCGCCTCCGCCCTGCACGACGGCCGCCTGCGGGGATGAGTCACCCGGCGGCGGACGCCGCGGACAACTGCCGAAACCACCGCTTCGCCCGCTCGACTCGGTTCGCGACGATGTCCCCCGGCAGGTTCAACTCGGCGGCGATGTCGGCCACGCTCACACCGGCCAACCGGGACTCCAGAATCCGCCCGTCCGTGGCGTCGAACGCGGAGGCCGCGCGAACCGGCTCGGTCGTGATCGGCGAAGTCTCCGTGGCCAGGACGAACCGCTCCGGCGACTCGCTCACTTTCACCGGCCAACTCGCCTGCTCCGGGGTGAGGTTGATGGGTTCAACGGGGTCCAAGAGGATGAACCCTTCCAGTTTGGTCTTCACAGCCATTCGGCGACCTCCGGTGTGTTGGGATTACATCCTGACCTGGATACGATCGGTCAAAAGCGGGAATTCGGCGTTCGGCTGCCAGAGTTGAAACTCGTGAACGCCCGCCGCGCGGAACGGAATATGCGAGACCGGCACACCGATGGTGGCGACGTAAAGGTCGCCCGAAAGATAAAATCCGGACGGGCGAAACGTCACCGGGTCTTCGGCCGTCTCCTCGCCGATGTCGTTCCGCCCGATGCGAACCATGCGCACTTGCACGGTGTACTCCCGCTCCTCGCCAGACACCTGCGCGAACAGCCACAGGCGCGGCTCGATGAAGTCGAACAGGTTGTCGGGCGGACGGAGGTGGACGATCACCCGCCGGAGCGTGTACCCGTCGTCCGGATGTTCGAGGTCGAATTCCAGTTCCCGGCACACCAGCAAGCGATGGCCGTTCAGAGGTGCGTCTTCCGGTTCTTGATCATCCATCGCAAGCCCCGGTTCTATGGGTTGTTTCTGCTCCCTGCCCCGACTTCGTACCATTCTACCGTGTCCGTCCACCGAATTGGAGTCCCCCCATGTCCACCTCCGCCGAACTCATCGAGTCGTACCTCGCCGGCCCGGCCTTGCTGCGCGCCGCCGTCGCCGGGATGACGCCGGAGCAACTCCGCGCCCGGCCGGTCGCCGGCAAGTGGAGTACGCTGGAGGTCGTCGCCCACATCGCCGACTTCGAGCCGGTGTACGCCGACCGCATCCGCCGCACGCTCGCGCTCAAGAAGCCGCTGCTGCTGACGGCCGACGAGAACGAGTACGTCAAACACCTGGCGTACCACGACCGGGACGTGGAGGAGGAACTGGCGTTCATCGAGGCCACCCGCCGGACGACGGCCAGCATCCTCCGCGCCGTGCCCGCCGAGGCGTGGGCGCGGGTCGGCATTCACAGCGAGAAAGGGCTGGTGACGGTGGAACAGTTGGTGGCGACGATCGGCGGGCACATCCCGCACCACCTGACCTTCATCGCGGCGAAGAAGGCGGCGCTGGGGCTGGCGTAACGGGTCACTCGCCCCGGATTTGGCGGAGGGCGATTTCGGCGGCGGTGCGGAGTTGTTCGACCGATTCCTGGACGACGGCGATCAGTGCGGGAATGGCCTCGACGGCGGCCGCCCCGATCCGTCCCAGGGCGGTGACGGCGGCGAGGCGGGACGTTTCCTCCGCGCCGCCCGGCTCCTGATCTTGGGGTGAGGCGATGGGGGTGCCGATGCCGCTGCCGGCGTAGGCGTGGGGTTCGGGCGTGCGTCGCGGTGCCGGCGCGCCGGCGCGGACCATTTCCAACAGCGCTGGTACGGCGGCCGCGGCAGTCGCACCGATCCACCCGACGGCCACGGCCGCCTCGCCCCGGACGAACGGGTCGTGGTGGCGGAGGTGGACGAGCAAGGTGGGCACCGCCGGCGGGCCGATCTGGCTGAGCGCCTTCGCCGCCAGCCGGCACAGCACCACGTTCGTCCCCCGCAGCGCTTCCATCAAGGCCGGGACGGCGGCTTCGGCGGCGGCCCCCATGTTGCCCAGCGCCTGGGCCGCACCGGAGGCCGTTCGCGGGTCGGGGTCGTGCAGGGCCGCGCACAGCGAGGCCATCGCCGACCGGGCGTGCGGGCCGAGTTTGCCGAGGCCCCAGGTGGCGTTGCGGCGGACGTACTTGTCCGAGTGCGACAGGAACTGGACGAGCGGCGCGACGGCGGCCGGACCGAGGGCCGCAAATGCCTGGACGGCAGCCTCCCGCACGGCCTGATCGCCGTCCTCGACGGCGGCCGTCAGGGCCGGCAGCGCGCCGGCGGCAGCCGGACCGAGTTTGGCCAGCTCGCGGGCGGCCCGGACGCGCCCCGCCGGCAGCGGGTTGGCCAACCCCCCGAACAGCTACCACCAGTG
>JAYTTN010000830.1:0-11708 GCA_043745295.1 Fimbriiglobus sp.
TCGCCTGCAACAGGGGGCTTACGCCCCCCGCTCGCCAAGCCGAGTTCAAAACAGCTTCGCCCAGCGCATCTCGCCCACCTGCGGTTTCGGCGACTTCGCCAGGCGGATCACCAAGTCCGCCATGTGTTCGACGCACCACTCGAAGTATTGCGGTGTCAGACTGTTCGCGTCCATGTCCGGGGCCGGGTTCATGAAGTCGATGGCGTAGGGCACACCGTCCAGCACCGCCCACTCGACGGTGTTCATGTCGTACCCGAGCGCCTTCACCAGCGTGAGGCAGTCCTGCACGATGCGGTCGTGCAGCTCCTTGCCGAGGTAGTCCGGGTCCGGGATGTACTTGCGGGTGTGCGTGTCGTACGGCATCACCAGCACCTCGCTTTGGCCGAGGCACATGCACCGCACGTACTGCTCCCACGGGATGAACTGCTGCGCGATCATCGTCATCAGGCCGGACTCGTCGTAGGCGGCGATCAGTTCGTCCTTGGTCTTGCAGATGTAGACGCCGCGCCACCCGCCGCCGTGCGCGTCCTTCAGCACGATGGGGAAGCCGCCCATCGCGTCGATGATGTGATCCCAGTCCAGCGGGAACATCAGGTTCCGCAAGCTCTCGTGCTTGACGATACCGGGGACATAGTCCTTGTTCGGCAGCACGATGGTTTTCGGGTGCGCCAGCCCCAACTTGGTGCAGAGTGACGCGCCGAAGAACTTGTCGTCCGCCGTCCACATGAACGGGTTGTTGATGACGTGGACGCCTTCCAGCACCGCGTGCTTCAGGTAGCTGCGGTAGTACGGCACCTCGTGCGAGATGCGGTCCACGATCACGCTGTACGGGTTGGCTTCCGTCATGCCGGTGCCGCCGAGTTTGACGAACTCGACCTCGACGCCGGCGTTGCGGCCCGCCACCGCCTCGATGAACTTCGGCGGGAACGACCACTCGCGGCCGCACAGCAGTCCGACCTTTTTCATGGGCTTCGTCCTCAGTGGTCAGTGGCCAGTGGTCAGTGGCCAGAGACGAAGGCATGGTTTTTCTGGTCACTGACCACTGACCACTGGCCACTGCTAATCGTGCCCGCCGAGGTACATCGGCAGTTGCCGCTCCCAGATCGGCCAGTCGTGGGCCATGCCGTCCCACTCCCGCAGCGCGTGGCCGATGCCCTTGTCCCACAGCTTGCCGGACAGTTCGCGGTTCTGGTGGATCAGCCGGTCGTCCTTCCCGCACGCCAGGATGATGTCCTGCTGCCGCAGGTGGTGCAGCCGCCACGGGTCGTGTTCGAAGCCGATGAACTCGACCGGGTTCACCTCGAACACGTTGGAATCGCTGTACCCGTCGGCGAACCGGCGGATGTCGCACAGCCCGCTGAGCGACACGATGCGATTCACGCGATCCGGGTGCCGCAGGCCGAAGTCGAGCGCATGGTACGCGCCGAAGCTGGCCCCGCAGGTGATGGTGAACGGGTGCGGGTTGCGGCCCTTGGCGAACGGCAGCACCTCGTTCAGCAGGTACGCCTCGTACTCCTTCTGCCGCCACGCCCGCTGGCCGGGGTGGGCGTGCCGGCTGTACCACGCCTCGGCGTCCACGGAGGTGACGCACAGGACGTGGAACCAGCCGTTCCGCAGGCCGTGGCCGATGGTGCCCATCATGCCCCGGTCGTCCCACTCGTGGAACTTGCCGAACGACGTGGGGAAGACGAGGACGGTGGCCCCGCCGTGGCCGAACTCCAACAACTCCATGTCGCGGCGGAGGGTGGGACTCCACCAGCGGTGATACTGTCGGTGCATGACAACCCGAAACCCGGCACGGAAAACGGATGCGGTGAGAGGATGGGGGGAATGATGCGAATGGGAGGCGGGAACGACAACGGGTAACGTGCCGACGCTTCGGGCCGCGCGCGGGAAAAGGGCGGGTTGTGAGCGGTGTGGCGGATGCGCCGGGGAACTCGTCGTCGCGACCGCAGGGAGCGTCAAGGTGGCGCTCGCTGCGGTCGCGGCGATGACAAGTCTGCGTCACGCGGCGGAAGCGGCGAAGGCCGTGAACAGCCGCTTCATGCCGGGCTGCGTCTCGGCCAGCTCTTCCGGATGCCACTGGACGGCCACCACGAAGTGGTTCGACGTGCTTTCCACCGCCTCGATGATGCCGTCCGGGGCGAACGCCGTCGGCCGCAGCGTCGGGGCCAGGTCCTTGATCGCCTGGTGGTGCATGGAGTTCACCGGCACCACCGATTCGCCCAGCGCCGCGCCGAGCAGCGAGTCCGCCTTCACTGTGATGTCGTGGGCCAGGTACGACCGGCTGGGCCGCTCCGGCGTCGGGAAGTAGTCGTGCTTCATCGCCGCCGGCACCATCGCCGTCACGTCCTGGTACAGCGTCCCGCCGCACGTCACGTTCAGGATTTGAATGCCCCGGCACACTGCCAGCACCGGCAGTTTGCGTTCCAGGGCGAACGCCAGTAGTTGGATCTCGATGGCGTCGCGGTCGGGGTCGGTGGTGCCGCACAGCGGGTGCTTGGGTTCGCCGTACCGCGACGGGTCCACGTCCACGCCGCCGGTCAGGAACACGCCGTCGAGTTTCTCGAAGATGCCCTGCATGGTGTCCGGGTCGTGGGGCAGCAGCGGGATCAGCCACGGCAGGCCGCCGACGTTCCGCAGCGCCTCGACGTACCGGTGGCCCATGATCCAGCAGTTGGGCAGGTCGCCCCCCGGTTTGCCGGGCAGCGTCTGCGTGCAGATACCGATGACGGGGCGGGCCATGCGAACTCTCCGCGAGGGCGATGAGGGAGAGGAGAGTGATCGGAGAATGATATCGCGCCGGCCGAACGGATTCCAGCATCAAAATCGGCCCGCGGCAGGCCGACCCACCGGCGTAGAGGTGAAGTGGTGCCGATTACGGGAATTCGCGCGACGCGCGGCGGGTCGGCCGGGCAGAATAGCGACATGACCGACACGCGATTCCTGCCGTGGGCCGACGCCGTGACCGACGCCGACGCCGCGCTCCTGGCGCGGTACGCGGCGGATCGGGATGCGGCCGCGTTCGCCGTGCTGGTTCACCGCCACGGGCCGACCGTGTTCGGCGTCTGCCTGCGGAACGCCGGCCACCGGGCGGACGCCGAGGATGCGTTCCAGGCCGTGTTCTTGCTGCTGGCAAAGCAGGCTGGCACGCTGAGGCAGCCGGAGTTGCTCGGCCACTGGCTGTACGGCGTGGCGTACCGGGTGGCGCGGAAGGCCCGCCGCGCGGCCGGTCGCCGGCGCACCCACGAGGCGAAGGCCGTGCCTCGACCCGAACCCCGCGATTCCGATTGGGCCGATGTCGCGCCGGTGCTGGACGACGAACTGATGCGGTTGGCCGAACATCACCGCGCGGCGGTGGTGCTGTGCGACGTGCAGGGGCTGAGCCGCACCGACGCGGCCGCGCGGCTGAGCATCCCCGAAGGCACGCTGAGTAGCCGGCTGAACGCGGCCCGCAAGAAGCTCGCCGACCGCTTATCGAAGCGCGGCGTCACGCTGAGCATCGGCGTGCTGGCGGCGCATGCGACGGCGGCCGTGTCCGACGAACTGGCCTCCCGGCTGGCGAAGGTGTTGACGGTCTTCCATTCCGACGGGGTTCTCTCGGCCCCGCTCACCGAACTGATCTCCGAAGGAGTGCTTTCCATGCGTGCGAAAATCCTGGCCCTGGTGGCGGCGTTCGGCCTCGGCTCGGTGGGTGTGCTGGCCGCGTGGCCGACCGACGACCCGAAGC
The DNA here is from genome assembly GCA_043745295.1 of Fimbriiglobus sp. Taxonomy (GTDB): domain Bacteria; phylum Planctomycetota; class Planctomycetia; order Gemmatales; family Gemmataceae; genus JALHQU01. The sequence continues at coordinate 3,731 of JAYTTN010000830.1, forward strand.
CGCAACCCGAAGCGAAGGCGAAGGCCGACCCGCCGCCGAAGGCCGAGGTGCCGAAGGCCGAACCGCCGAAGGAAGACTTCAACCGCCCGCCGAGGGAAAAGCGGGCGAAGCTGGTGGATTCGATCGACGATTTCGAGGTCGTTGGCGACCTCATATCAGCGATCTGGTCCGAAGACGGGAAACGACTGATGTTCGAAGGCTCTAATCGGGACAGCAGGAGCGTATCGCCCCGCGCGACCGGCATCGCAGTCAGTCGCATCTCGCTCCCGTGGTTTTTTGACCTGTTCGACGGCGGCAAAAAATGGATGGCCAGGGAGGTGAAAGGGACGGGCGTCAACGCCGTCGCACGGTTCGTGACCTGGGACTTCACCGACACGACAAAGCCGACAAAGAATCGGCTGTCGGCAGTCGAGTACGACAGATCCGCCGATGGCGACCCGAGTGCCGTCAGCCCGGACGGGAAAACCGTGTTCACGTTAGGGAAGAAGGTGAACGAAGCCGTAGGGAAGATAGCGGCGGCGAACGAGTCGCACTTCATCCGCGCGCTGAGCGCCGAAACCGGCGACCCGATCCGCACGATTGCGAAAACGCCGGACGGAGAACGGTACGCCTGCCACGAATTCTCGCCGACTCGGGACCGCCTCTACTTCTTCACATCGGCCGCGACCGGTGGCGTGATCAGGGCGATCCGCACCACCGACGGAAAGCTGGAATGGGAGCGGAAGTTCGACAAGGCGTTTCCGACCCACGGCGCACACGACAACCGACACGCGCTCTGTGGCGAGGGGAAGCTGCTGTCATTCGCGTTGTTCGCGGCGGATCGGAGGAGTTCGCGGATCCGCATCCTTGACGCCGACACGGGGAAAGATGGCATCGAACTGGGGGAACAAGGCTCCGACCTCAACACCGTTTACGCGATGAGTCCGGATCGCCGCTTCCTCGCGGGCCGTGTGGCTGACGCCAAGCAACGGGGCAGCGTACCGGCCACGAGCCGACTGGTCGTTTGGGAGATCGCCACCGGGAAGCCGCTCGCGAGTTGGGTGACGACTGGACGCGAAAACCTGTTCGTCACTTTCGCCCCGGGCAAGCCGCTGATGGTGTTGTGGCAGGGAAGTTCTCAGCGCCCGTCGCAAAACACCGTCGATACCGGCACCCTCGGCTTCTGGGACTTGTCCGGCCTGTTGAAATGAGCCGCCCGTCGGGCAGCGGCTAAGATGGGAGACGATATTCTTCGCCAGGAGCCTGCCCGATGCGTGCGATCACGGTGACGATGCTGTTGCTGGGCGTGTCGTCCTCCGCCCGCCCGGCCGACCCGCCGAAGGAAGACTTCAACCGCCCGCCCCGCGACAAGCGGGCGAAGCTGGTGGAGATCGCCGACGGCGGTGCCGGCAACTACACGTTCCCGCTGTGGCTGGACGGTGGGAAACGTCTGCTCCTCGTCGATCAATATAGCGAGGCGGAAGCCAGAGCGATCACGGTGAAAGGGGTCGCGGGCGTCGAACTGGTGCGGGGATTCAACGCGCGGAAATTCCTCGGCACCGCGGGTAAAGGCACTCGCTGGGTCGGGTTCGAGGAGAAGGGCAACGGCATCAACTCCTACGCCCGGCTGGTGACGTGGGACTTCGCCGACCCGCTCAAGCCGTACGCCAAACGGCTCGACGCCGTGGACTTCGACCGGCCTGCCGACGGATACCCCGAGGCGGTGACGGCGGACGGGAAACTGGTGCTGACGCGCGGCACGCGCGTGGTGGAAGAGGGGGACCGCATCAACCCCGCACTGAAACCCGAGAAGCGCGTCTGGTTCTTCCGCGCGCTGGACGCGGCGACCGGCGAACCCGTCCGCACCGTCGCCAAGGTGGAGGTCGAAGAGGAGTACCTCGCGCATGCGTTCTCCCCGACCGCGAACCGACTCTTCCTCGTCACCCGCACCGACGGCGCGCCGCTGGCCCGCTGCTTCGATACGGCGACCGGGAAAGACCTCTGGGCGCACAAGTTCGACGGCACGCCCGCGCATCAAAACAGTTGGGACAGCAAGCCGTTTGTCCTCACCGCCGACGGCGGCACCCTCGCGCTAACCAACTACACCTCGGTCGATGCGCCGCCCCCCGCGGGCGGTCGTCCGACGAAGGGCGGACCGGGCGGGGGCGGGCGGAGGACGATGACCGGCACGATCCTGGTCCTCGATGCCGCAACGGGAAAGAAGCGCGTCGCACTCGCCGGGCAGGGCACGGGCGCGAACGGCGTCTACGCCATCTCGCCGGACGGCCGTCTCCTGGCCGGACGGGTCGCGGCGATGCGCGATCCGGATCGAGGTTTTGGCAACGAGCCGGTGGAACTCGCCATCTGGGATTTGTCCACCGGCAAAGTGATCAAGAGTTGGGAACACCCCGCGAATCTACAGCCGTTCGTCACGTTCGCCCCGAACCGGCCGCTCATGGTGCTGGGGCAGCCCGGAGCGGACGAGAAGCAGCCGAGCACCCTCGGCTTCTGGGATCTGTCCGGCCTGCTGAAGTGAGCCCTGCCTTGGTTAGCCCGCCGCGAGCAAGGGGCGTGGGGTGAAGCGCGACCAACCACCACCGGCCCCGGATGTGGTCTGCCCCTTGCTGGCGCGGCGGGCTAACAATACCTGCGACTTCTGCTCAGTGGCTCACCTTGTCGGCCCCCGGCAGCACGGCGCAGAAGTCGCGGGCGATGCGGGTCATGTAGTCGTCCTGGAGCTGGCGGATGCGCTCCGGCGTGTCCGCCGCCAGCACGAAGCCGATGTGGTGCTTCAAGTCGATGCGGACGGCGATTTCCGGGTCGGTGAAGCCGGCCGTGTCCGGGTGTTCCTGGCGGGCCAGCGAGATCACCACCCCGCTGTAGCGGTCCTTCAGCGGCGGCAGCGCGTAGTCCCCGCCGTCGCGGGCCAGTTCCAGCCGCGCCCACTCGGCCCACAGGTTCACGCCCCGCGCCGCCTCCACCATGTCCGCCGTGTTCGCCCCGCCGACGCGGGCGCTGGTCTCGATGAAGTAGTATTGCCCGTCGGCGTGCGCCTTCATGAACTCGGTGTGCGACGCCCCCTGCCCCAGCCCGAAGCCCTCCAGCACCTGGGCGTTCACGGCCGTCAGCCCGGCCACGTCCGGGTGGTCGCGCGGCACGGTGCGAGTGCCGTAGATGCCGCCGCCCTGGTACACGTCCAGCAGCGGGCGGGCGTAGGCGTTCACCTCGGCGAAGATCACCCGGCCGTCGCGGGTCAGCGAATCGACGTGGAACAGGTCGCCCGGCACCATCTGTTCGAGCAAGTAGTTCGACTGCTCGTCGCCGAGTTCGTTGACTTTCTGCCACACCTCGTCGGCCGTGTGCAACTTGCGGATGCCGGCGGCGCTGGCCTCGGAGCGCGGCTTGATGAGCCACGGCCCCGGCACCCGCGCCAGGAACTCGGTCGCGTCGGCGTGGTGGAACAGCGGGCAGAAGTCGGGGATTCGCACGCCGATCGCGCGGGCCTTCTCCCGCATGGCCAGCTTGTCGCGGAAGAACCGCGACTCGGTGTCGCCGTGGCCGGTGTCGGTCATGCGGAAGTGTTCGCGGAGGAACGCGCCGACCTCGATGTCGAAGTCGTCCAGCGCGACGATCCGGTCGAACTTGGTGGACCGGAACAGGTACGCGACGGCGTTCACCAGCGCCTTGCGGTCGTGGAAGTTATTCACCGCGAACACGCCGTCGATCACCCCGCGCGGCCACGGCTCCGAAAGGCACTTCTCGATGGTCAGCAGGTACACCCGCGCGCCCTCGGCCTTGAGCGCCTCCAAGAAGCGGTTGCCCTTGAAGTAGCTGGCCAAGGCGAGGACGGTCTTCGGACTGGACATGGGCGGAACTCGCGGAAACTCACGGGGCTGGACTCGTTCTATGTGCCGGGCGCGGTCGTATCATCTTCCGTATGAACACCACCCCCAACCAGATCGCCCTGTTCCTGTCCCACGCCGTCGTCGCCGCCAAACTGGGCGGGGCCGAGCTGGAACAGTGGCGAACCAAATTCACCATCCGCGAGAAGTCGCGGGCGGACCTCGTGACCGACGCCGATGTCGCGTCCCAGAAAGTCATCGAGGACTACCTTCTGGGCCAGTTCCCCGACCACGTCTTCGTCGGCGAGGAGGACTTCGTCGGCCGGCCCATCGCCGACACCCGGCCGCCGGCCGGTGCCCCGCCGACGTGGGTGGTGGACCCGCTCGACGGCACCTGCAACTACGCCCACGACGTGCCGGCGTACTGCGTGTCCATCGGCCTGTGGGCCGACGGCCAAGCCGTCGTCGGCGTCATCCTGGACACGCGGATGAACGAGCTGTTCACGGCGTCACTCGGCGGCGGCGCGTTCCTGAACGGCCAGCCGATGCGGGTGAGTGCCATCGACGACATCGGTTACGCCTTGCTCTCCACCGGCTTTCCGGCCAACTACCCGAAGCAGATGAGGTGCCTGGACGCCTGGCGGCGGGTGGCGCACCGCGCCCAATCCATTCGCCGGACGGGTTCGACGGCGCTGAACCTGGCCTACGTCGCGTGCGGCCGGTTCGACGGCTATTGGGCGTTCGACAACTGGCCGTGGGACGTACTGGCGGGGGCGGTGCTGATCGCCGAGGCCGGCGGCACCGTGCAGACCAGCGACGGCCACCCGTTCGACCCGTTCCGCGAGGACATCGCGGCCAGCAACGGCCGTTTCCACGCGGCGCTGGTGGAGGCGATCCACACCGAACCGAAGTAACACCGCCGAACACCATTGGATTTGCGGTGTGATTCTCCGGGCACGAAAAAGCACCGGCCGTTCGGCCGGTGCTTGCGGACTCGCGCGGGGCGAATCGAGCGACTTACTTGTGGGAGTCGTGGCATTCCTTGCACGAGCCGCCGATCTTGCCGAGGGCGGCGGTGACCCCCTTGGCGTCCTTCTTCTCGACCCCGGCGGCGGCGGCGGCGGTGTTCGCCTTGTACTTGTCGGTCAGCTTCTTCCACGACTCGGCGTCGCCCTTCTCCGGCTTGTTCTTACCCAGTGCGTCGCCGAACACTTTGAGGGCGTCGGCCGGCACCTTGGCGTCGTCCCACTTCTCGCCCTTGACGGCCCCCTTCACCTTGGCGATCAGCGACTCCGTCCCCTTGTGCCCCTGCGTCATGATCTCCTTCACGGTCGGCACCTTGTCGTCGGCGGCGATCAGCCCGCCGACCGTCACCGTCACCGCGAAGGCGGCCAGGGCCACCACCGTCACCACCCGGAACTTCTTGAACATGCGACGCCGTCTCCTGAACTGAGAGAGTCCGCGCGGGGGCGGGCGACCACCGCCGGCCCCACACGGCGAGACTATACCGGTAGGACGGAGCGGTTGGAACCAGAATTCGATCCGGCCGGCGGATTTTCCGAGTTCGACCGGTCTGGCCGCCGCCGCACCCTACTTCCGCCCCCGTCGCTTCCGTATCCTCACCACACTCACCTTCGAGTTCCTTCCCGTCCTCCCCACCTGCCGGAGTCGGCCGGTCATGAATTCGATTCTCCGTGAGTACCTCGCCAAAGGGCTGTTCCTCGGCCTATGGGCGTACCTCGCCCTCGTCCACCCGGACTGGTCCGCCGTCGGCCGCGTTCTCGCCTGGACCACCGGCGGGTTGGCCCTGGGTCTGCTCGGCGGAGCGGTCCAGCAGTTCCTCCGCGGCTATCGCCCCGGCAAGAACTTCGTCGGCTTCCTGCTCCTCGTCCTCCTCGACAGCCCGTACTTCCTGTACGCCGGCATCCTCGGCGGCCTCGGCATCGGGCTGGTGGTCGAAACCGACCCGCAGACGGGCGACCAGCTGGCGGCGGCCGTCGGCGGCCTGACGGCGGTCGTGCCGGGTGGTGTGAGCCGCGACTGGCTGGGCTACTGCGCCCTCGCCGGCGTGGTGTTGGGCTACGGCTTCGTCCAACTGCGGGCGGTGAAGGACGGCTTCTGGCGGTTCGCGCTGGGCGCGGTGGTCGGCGGGACGCTCATCTACCTCGCCGTCACCTACCTCGGCAAGCTCCCGGACTTCGAGTCCGACGAGATGAAACGCTGGTTCGGGATCGTCCTCTTGATGGGACTGCCGTTCTTCTACCTGCTCACGTTCTGCGGGGAGATGGACGAGTCCGAAGTCGAGATCGCCGCGCTGTGCGCCGGTCTGGGCATCGGCCTGTACCTCCTCCGGCTGTCCAGCATCGCCAGCGAGTACACGGACAAGCTCATCCTGCTCGCCCCGCTGATGCTCTACTTCGCCTACGTCAAGTATGTCATGCCGGGGCTGACGGTGTTCAAGCACACCCTGCGGGGGTACGGCAACCTGTCCCTCGGCCGCGTGCGGGAGAGCATCGCCAGCTTCGGCCGGGCGCTGCAACTGGACCGCAAGAACGAACTGGCGACGAAGGGGCTGTTCCAACTGCACCGCCAGATCGACGTGTCCAAACTGGACGCCGACACCATTCGCCTGCTGAACTTCGACTTCTGCCTGACGGTCGCCAAGTCATACCTGGTCGGCGATGCGCCGCCGACCGAGAAGACCCGCACCGAAGCGCTCGGCCTCCTGGACTTGGTCGAGCGGTACAAACCCGACCGCCGGCCGATGGGGGACTACCTGAAGGCGGTCGCGTACTGCCACGCCAAGGACTTCGACCTCGCCGCCGGCTATCTCGCGCAGCTGCTGAACCCGGAGACGGCGTATCCGGAGGGGAACAGCCGCGGGGCGATACTGTTCGACGCCTGGGCGCTGGCCCTCCGGCACCACCCGCGCATGGTCGAACGGCTTGGCGAAGGCCACCTCGCCGAACCGGGCCGGCGAATCGAGGCCATCCGCGCCGTCGAGCGCCAGTTGGCGAAGACCCCCGACGACGCGACTGCGAACGACCTGCGGCGGTCGCTGTACACGTCGCTGACGGAGGTGGAGTTCGTGTCCGCGTGCGGGGCGGCCGGCCCGCCGAACGAGTTCAACTACGACTTCATCGAACAGGTCGGCCTGAGCCTCGTCGAGGACTCCGACCCCAACCGGGCGGAGCGCGGGGCCGGGTTCCTGCGGATCGCCGGGCGGGGGCTGCCCGCGCGCGGGCCGATGATCTTCACCAAGCTGGCCGACGACGCCGGCAAGCGGGGCGACGCCGAGGCCGTCCGCGGCTACCTGGAACAGGTGAAGCGGGCCGGGCTGACCGTCGGCGTGAACCGGCTGCCGGCCGAAGCGAAGCAGTTGTACGTCGCTGCCCTCAGGCGGTTAGTAGAAGACTCCGAAAAGCGGAGCGACCACGAAACGGCCGTCGGCGACTACCGGCTGCTCATCGAAGCGACCAAGGAAGACGCGGGGGCGCTCCGCAAACTCGCGGAGTTGGAGGCGAAGACCGGCGACCTGATGAACGCGATTCTGGCCGTGGAAACCGGCCTGCTGTACTCGAAGGCGGATGCCGACCTGCTGGGGAAGAAGGATTCGTACTACTACTCGGTGACGGTCGAGCGGGTGGCCGAGGTGAAGGACAAGGTCGCCCGCTGGTTCGACGTGGCCTACTGCGTCCGCAAGGCGAAGGCGGTCGCGGACGCGAAGGAGCCGGACCTGGACACCCTGGACTACGGCCTGCACATGGCGAAGCTGGCCCGCGTCATCGACCCGACCCGGCACGCCGCGATGGTGGCGGAGGCCCGCATCCTGCTCCGCAAGGGCGAGCGCGATGCGGCGGTTTCCCTGCTCGAAGACGTGCGGGAACAGCCGCGCGGGTCGGGCGAGGAGAACGAAGACGCCTGGTACTTGGCGACCCGGTTGCTCGCCGACCTGTACCTGAACGAACTCGACCGGCCGGACCTGGCCGTCGCCGCTTACACCGACTACCGCGAATACCAGAAGAGCGGCGCGGAGACGATGTACCAGTTGGGTCTCGCCAACGAAAAGCTGGGGAACACGCCAGCGGCGATCAAGGCGTATGAGGGCGTGACGGTGTACGCCCAGCACCCCCGCTTCTACGACGCGACGGAAGCCG
>JAYTTN010000831.1:0-3135 GCA_043745295.1 Fimbriiglobus sp.
GCGTGGCCGAGATGCCGCCGGCCTTCCAGTCCTGCAACCGGCCGAGGTCGCGGAGCTTCGCCGCCAGCTCTCGCACGCTGGCGCGGGCCTGCCCTTCCAATTGCAGGACGTTCAACTCGGTCGCGCCGTCGTCGGTCCACAGGTCGGTGGGCAATCGCACCTCGGCGAGGACCGCGCCGGACAGGTCGAAGGCGAGGGCCTTCACCGCCCCGGTGCTGAAGTCCCAGCCGACGACGACGGCGTTCGGGTCGGTGGCGCGGAGCGGTTCGGACATGGGAGAGTACCGGGAAAGGGTTCGAGAGTCGGCAAGGGTATCACGCGATCCTCAGCAGCCGACAGACTTCCTGGTAGCTCGGTTCGAGTGGCAACTCGACGCGGAGGGTCGGCGACAGCCACAGGGGAATCGTCGGGAGCGATTGCCCGACCGTCATCGGGTAGAACCAGGCGTCGAGGAGGGACAGCCGCTTCCGCGGCCGCTTGCGGGCACGCAACGAGACCGCGTACAGGTGCGGCGGCGGGGCGGGAAGTGTCGGGTCGGCGTGGCCCAGTTCGGCGAGCAGTTGGGCGTACAGGTTGAACTCCTTGTCGCTCACCAGATCGACCAGCGACACGCACACGCCCTGTTGCAGAAGTCCGATCACCTTGCCGACGAACGTCCGCCGCGTGTCCGGCCGGTCCTCGTTCGACGGACTGACGATCTCGATGGCCGCGACCAGCCGCTGCCGCATCTCGTCGTCGTACACCAGCACCTCGTACTGGTCCTGTTCGGACAGGTTCGCTTCGACCGTCAGCGTCGGGGCGCTCGCGGTCAGGGTGGCCGTGCCGCCGTGCCCGGCGTCGGCGAACGCCTCCGGGTCGCGGTCGTCCGCCTCGAACGTCCCGATATCGACCTCAGTGGGCGACCCCAGGTGGACCTTCGGCTCGGCCTGGAAGCCCGGCGGCAGCAGGTCGAACAGTTGCCGGACGATCTCGCCCGGCCACATGCCGTGGACGGACCCCCAGCGGTGGTTCCGGCTGATCGGCGGGCGGAAGTGGTCGCGGAGCGGCATCGGCGTGTCCTCGCTGGTGTCGCCATTCTATCGCCGGCGAACCGGTTTGCGGGAAGACGACCGCCAGCGGCCGGTACAATTCCCGAGTCGGTTCCTCCCGCCAACCGAGGTTGCCATGCGCCTGCCGCTGCTGTTGCCGATGCTCGCGCTGTTCGCCCTGCCCGCCGCCGCGCCCGCCCAGGACGGGGCGAAGGTGTACAAGCAGGCGGTGCCGTCGGTGGTGTGGGTGCATTCCGCCCGCGACAAGGGCATGGCCACCGGCAGCGGCACGCTGGTGGACAAAGAGAAGCGGCTGGTCCTGACGAACTACCACGTCGTCGGCGACAACCCGACGGCCAAGGTGTTCTTCCCGGTGTTCCGCGACGGCAAGCCGATCGCCGAGAAAGAGTACTACCTGGACCGCCGCAACCGCCTCGGCATCCCCGGCAAGGTGATCGCGCTGGACAAGAAGGCCGACATCGCGCTCATCCGCATCGAGGCGGTGGCGAAGGACGTGGAGGCGGTGCCGCTGGCGGCCGACAGCCCGGACACGGGCGCGAACACGCACACCATCGGCAACGCCGGCGCGTCCGGGTCGCTGTTCGGGTACGTCAAGGGGACGGTGCGGCAGGTGTACCGCAAGAAGTGGGCGGCCGAACTGGAGCCGCGGAAGGTCGTCAACTTCGAGGCGAAGGTGGTCGAGACGGACTCGCCCACCAACCCCGGCGACAGCGGCGGTCCGCTGCTGAACGAGAAGGGCGAACTCATCGGCGTCACGCAGGGCGGGGCCATCAAGGCGCAACTGGTCAGCACCTTCATCGACGTGTCGGAGGTGAAGAAGCTGCTGGCCACGCGGGCGGTGAAGGACATCAAGGGCGAGAAGCCGGTGGTGCGGGTGGTCCGCGAGAAGGCGCTGCCCATCGCCGACGGGGCCAAGCTGTTCAAGGACGAGGCGGTCGCGGCCGGTTACGAGGCGCTGGTGGACCTGTTCAAGAAGGACATGGACGTGATGATCGAGACGCACGCCAAAGCGCCGGAGGGTCGGTACAACGAGGTGAAGGTGGCCACCCCCGCCAAGCGGACCGAGCTGTTCCGCGAGTGGACGCTGAACCGCATGGAGAAGCAGGGCGTCAACAGCATCGGCATCCTCATTTGCAGCGACCCGAAGTCGCTGTACGTCGCGGTGTCGGCGGACGCGAAGAAGCAGTTCCCGGACGGGTTCGAGGGGCAACTGCGGGACGCCGTCGTCAAGGGGCTGAAGGACAACAAGCCCGACGACAGCCTGAAGGAAGTGATCAAGCTGATTCAGGACAACCGGGGCAAGGGGAAGCAATGAGTGCCGTCCTCGTTCTCTGCGACGACCTGATGTTCACGTCGAAAGTGACGGCGACCGGCCGCGCGGCGGGCGTGGCGGTGACGGTCGCGCGAACGGCCGAGGCGGCCGTTCGTCGGGCGGCCGACAGCCCGCCGGCCTGCGTGCTGGTGGACTTGCACAACCCCGGCATGAATTTGGAGCGACTCCTGACGGAGTTGCGGGCGGGCTGTCCGGCGATGCCGCGCGTCATCGGTTTCGGGTCGCATGTGGACGTGGACACGCTGAAGGCGGCCCGCAAAGCCGGGTGCAATTTGGTCCTGCCGCGAAGCCAGTTCAGCGAGCAGTTGGAAGCGAAGTTGGCGGAGTGGGCGATGCCCGTCACGAGTTGAGGATGTCCCGAATCCGGATCAGCGGTTTGGCGTATTCGTCCCACGTCAGGCCATCGACGGTGGCCGTCTGCCGGCCGGTCACGCCGTCCACGAGCGGCCCTTCCTTCACCATGACTTCGAGGATGCGCAACTCCGTCTCCGGGTCGAACAGGTCCGGCGGCGGCGTCACCCCGCGCAGCACGAACACCCCGGCGGCGAGCGCATACGCGCCCCAGTTACTCACGCCCGCGACGATCAGGTGATCCGTCGGCACCACGCAGTGAATCAGGTCGCCGTTCGGGATGTTCTTTACGATGGTTTCGTGCGGAATCTTCCCCATGCCGATCTCGTTCCCGCCGTCCCCGATGCCGATGGTGACGGTGTCAGGGTTACGTTCGAGATAACCGTTGTCCGTCGTTGGAGT
>JAYTTN010000832.1:0-11678 GCA_043745295.1 Fimbriiglobus sp.
CCGGGGGCTACCGCCCCCCGCTCGCCTCGGAACCTTCGACGGACAGAATCACGTTCCCTTCCGCCAACCCCAGCGCCTGTTCCACGCTCTCCGCCACGCGGGTGCGGAACGTCCCCTCGGCCTTCTTCACGAGCCGATCCACGACGACGGCGATATCGTGCTTGATCTTCTTGTCGAGCTTCAAGTCGTCGGTCATTTTCACCGACTGGCCGTCCACCCGCGCGCGGACGAACCCCCGCTTCAACATGTCGGCGAAGAAGTCCTTGAACTCGCCTTTCTGACCCCGCACCACCGGGGCGAGGACCAGGAACTTCGTCCCCTCCGGAAGCGTCAGAACCCGGCCGACGATCTGCTCGCGGGTCTGGGCGGTGATCGGTCGGTCGCAGGTCGGGCAGTGCCCTTGCCCGACGCGGGCGTACAAGACGCGCAGGTAGTCCGACACCTCCGTGACGGTGCCTACGGTACTTCTGGGGTTGCGGCTGGCAGTCTTCTGCTGAATGCTGATGGAGGGGCTGAGGCCGCCGATGAAGTCCACGTCCGGCTTGGGCATCTGGCCGAGGAACTGGCGGGCGTAGTTGGACAGGCTCTCGACGTACCGCCGCTGCCCCTCGGCGTACAAGGTGTCGAACGCCAGCGACGACTTGCCCGACCCGCTGACGCCGGTGAATACGATCAGCTTGTTCCGCGGCAAATCCAAGTTCAGGTTGCGGAGGTTGTGTTCGCGGGCACCGCGGACGACGATCATCGGCTGATCCATGAGGCGAACCTGCGACGGCCTGGGGCACTAGGATACACGCGAATAGTGTAGCGGCCGGCGGGCCGGGGTGGAACGCGAACTGGCGGCCGGGTGTAGCAATTGATTTTGGCACCTGGGGATTGGTATGCTATTCGCACCCCTTCCCCGACCCGCGAGGCACGGACGCCGACTCTCACCGTCGAGTACGCCACCGACGCCGAACGCCTCCTGCTCGAACGGGCCGTCGCCTACTTCGCCGACCTCCGCACCGTCGCCCACACCGCCCCGCACGGCACCGTCATCGACGCCTGCGAGGCCCTCGCCCCGACCGGCGGACGCCGACTCCTCCGCGACTCCCTCGCCTCGGCCGTCCAGACCCGACTGGACACCGCCGACGCCAAAAAAGTCCCCGGCCAACGCGGCAAGGGTCGCCACGCGCGGAACCTCCTGCGCGCCGCCACCGCCCTCCGCGAGCTAGCCGGGTGGACGCTCGGCCGCGAGTCCGTCCGCCAGCTCACCCACGCCGCCGCCCGCCGGTTGTCCGCCGACCGCGCCGACCGCAACGACGCGGCTCGGTTCGCCCGCGCCGAGGGCGTCGTCGAGGTGGCCATCGGCGCCGGCAAGGCGAACGCCGTCGGCGGCTGGCGGGACGTGAAAGTGGCGGTGATTTCCGGGAGAACGCTGGGGAAGCCGGCGTCGGCGACGGCCCGGGCGAACCGCGAGTTGCCCGCCCCGACGGCGGTCGCGGTGGTGGCGAACGTCGAGGCGTCGAGCGCGTTCGCCGGGCGGGTACGGGCCGAAACGGATCGGCTGGACGCGACCGCGGCGGCCGACGTGACGGTACCGGCGGACGGGGCCGAGTGGATCTGGAACTTGGCCGAGGAGGCGTTCCCGCAGGCGGCCGGGGTGCTGGTTTTTTACCGCGCGGCGGAACGCATCGCGGCCGCGGTGACGGCGATCTGGCCGGCCGGGGAGCAAGCGGACGAGTTGTACGCGGGCGGTCGAGGGGCGTTGTTGACGGGTGGCAAGGCGGGGTTGGAGCGGTGGATCGGGGAGGCGTTTTTGGTGTTGCCGGCGGGACACGACGGGGAACCGCTGCGGGCGCTGGCGGCGTATGTCGCCCCGCACCCTACGCACCTGGGTTACGCCGGTCGGCTGGCGGAGGGGCGGAGCATCGAGAGCGGCCGGGTGGAGGGGGCGATCGAGCAGGTGGTGAACCGTCGGCCGAAGAAGGCGGGCGCGGTGGCGTCCGGAGCACGTCGGCCCGCTGGTGGAATTGGTGGCGCGGGTGGACTCGCCCGACTGGCACGAGGCGTGGGCCAACGCCACCGCCCGAACTCCCATGCCAAACTACCCGTGCCAAAATCAATTGCTACACCCCCGCGACCCGTTCGGCTTGACCGCCACTTCCGACATCCAGTACCATCCCCGCGCCCGGCGACGGATCGCCGCGGCATTCGGCACCACGGACGGCCGCGATGTTCGCCACCACACCACCGCCGACATCCCCCGCCGCGCCGGAGTCCGCGCTCGCCTACTTCCGCTGGCTGCACGACCTGTTGCCGGAGCCATTCTTCCAGACGCAGCCGTTCCTGATGTTCTTCGCGGCGGTGCTGGCCGGGTACTGGCTGATCCCGCGCCGGTGGAACACCGCCCGCGTCTGGTGGCTGGTGGTCGCCAGCTTCCACTTCTACGCCGCCTGGAGTGCCGAACTGGCGTTCCTCGTGACGGCGACCACGCTGGCCGATTACACCCTGGCGCGGCTGATGGACGACGCCACCCGCCCGCGCGTCCGCAAGGCCCTGATGCTCACCAGCATCGGCATGAACCTCGGCGTGTTGTGCTACTTCAAGTACCAGAACTTCTTCCTCGACTCGTTCAACGGGTTGCTGACCGCCGGCGGGTATCCGGCCGCGTTCGACACGCTGAAGATCGTCGTCCCGTTCGGCATCTCGTTCTACACCTTTGAAGCCATCAGTTACGCCGTGGATGTATACAGGGGCAAAATCAAGGCCGAGCGGAGCTTGCCGCACTTCCTGCTGTTCATCCTGTTCTTCCCGCACCTGGTGGCCGGGCCGATCGTCCGCGCCGGCGACTTCCTCCGCCAGACGCGGCGGGTGAAGCGGTGGAACTGGGTGCGGGTGCAGGTCGGCCTGCAACTGTTCCTGCTCGGCGTGTTCAAGAAGCTGGCCGTCGCCGACCGCATGGCCGTGTTCACCGACGGCACCGGCCTGCAACCCGGCCCGCTCGTCGCCCCGGAACTGCACAACACGTCGGCCATCTGGCTGGCGGTGCTGGCGTTCTCGATCCGCATCTACGCCGACTTCTCCGGCTACTCGGACATGGCCGTCGGCCTGGCGCACCTGTTCGGGTTCAAGCTGGCGCGGAACTTCAACCTGCCGTATCTGGCGACGAACGTGGCGGAGTTCTGGCACCGCTGGCACATCAGTCTGAGTACCTGGCTGCGCGATTACCTGTTCATCCCACTCGGCGGCAGTCGCGGCGGCAAGTGGGCGACCAACCGGAACTTGGTGATCACGATGACGCTCGGCGGGCTGTGGCACGGGGCCGCGTGGGGGTACGTCATCTGGGGCGTGTTGCACGGCCTGTTCCTGATCGTTCACCGCGTGTTCCGCGACTGGTGCGCCCCGCGGCCGGGCGTCCGCGCCGCGCTGGAGTCGCCGCTCGGCACCGCGTGGCGGGTCGGGTTCACGTTCCTGTGCGTGTCGCTGGCGTGGGTGTTCTTCCGGCCGGACATCGCCGGCAGTTGGGAAATCCTGAACCGACTGTTCGTCCCGCACGGCGGCCTGGGCCTTCCATTGCACAACCGCAGCCTGTGGTACACGGTGCTGTTCCTGCTCGCGTGCCATGTGATGGTGGCGCGGGGCTGGTGGCAGAAGGTGTGGGACGCCGCGTCCCCGGCGGCGCTGGGCGCGGCGCTGGCGGTATGCCTGACGGCCGCCATGCTGCTCGCCCCGCAAACTGGTCGCACGTTCATATACTTCACCTTCTGACGCGGGGGTGAGCCGTGACCGCCCTTGAAACGCCGCGAGTCGCAACCGCACCGCGGGTGAAATCGGTCGCCGTGGTCGTGGCACCCGTCGCGGCAACGCCAGAAGTGAAAACGCGCGTGTCGCGCAGCCGACGGACGGTGCTGCTCGCGCTCGCCCTCGTCGTGCTGGCGAACGCGACTCTCGGTGTCCTCGGCGAGTATTCCCCCCGGCTGAAAGACCCGGCCTACGGCGACAAGTGGGCGACGCTCCGCCGGCAACTCGCCGCCCGCCCCGGCGACAAACTGGTCCTGTCGCTCGGCAGCTCGCGGACGCTGCTCGGCTTCCACGGGCAACACGCCGAGAACGCTCTGGGCGGGCGGGTGATCGCCTTCAACTTCGGTACACCCGCCGCCGGCCCGGTGACGGAACTGGTCTACCTCCACCGGTTGTTGGATCGGGGCGTGACGCCGGATTTGCTGCTCGTCGAAGTGATGCCGGGCCTGTGTGCCGACGGGCCAGCCGGCCCCGCCGAGCAACTGACGCTGACCGGTGAACGGCTCTGCCGCCGCGAAGTCGAGACGGTGGAGCGGTACGGCTTCGACCCGGCAGCGGTGCGACCGGCGTGGCGCGAGTCGGCGTACCTGCCGTGGTCGAAGTTGCGGTTCCAGTTGCTCGGCCGGGTGGTGCCGAGTTGGGTGCCGTGGAACCTGCGATTCGACTGGAGCCGCGGGGCCGACGCGCACGGCTGGGCCACGCCGCCCCGCCAGGAGATCACGCCGGCAGAGCGGGCCGAGCGGGAGGCGAACGCCCGCGCCGAATACGCCGGCTCCTTGGCGAACGTCTCCCCGGACGGCCGGCCTTTCGCCGCCCTCCGCGCGCTCTTGGCGGAGGGCCAGCAGCGCGGCATCCCAACGCGGCTGGTGCTGTATCCCGAAGGCTCGTCCTTCCGCGCCATGTACCCGGCCGGCACCGGCGAGCGGTTCGTCGCCGCCGTGCGGCGACTCGGCGACGAGTTCGCCGCGCCGCTGACCGACGCCCGCGACTGGCTCCCCGACGAGCAGATGTACGACGGCCACCACATGTTCAAAGCCGGTGCCCAAACGTTTACATTGCGACTATCGACAGACGTGATTGCGCCGGCCCTGCGGAGGGCACCGTGACCGCTGTCGCCACACCGACCGCCGCGCGCGTCGTCCGGGTCGCAGTCGTCACCGCGCCGGTTTCGCCCTGGAAAAACCCGTGCCGCCGTCGCCGCGCGAAGTGGGTCGTGGCCGTCGCGGGGCTGGCCTTCCTCGCGGTCCAGTTCGGCCTGTCGCGCGCCATCGAGTCGGACGCGCTACCGATCCGCGACCCAATCTATGCCGAGAAGCTCGACCTCCTCCAGCGTCACCGCGCGTTCTTCACTCCCGACGCCGCGCGGCCTCGCGTCCTCGCGGTCGGCAGTTCGCGGACGTTGCTGGCCGTGGATGCGGGGACTCTGGGAACGAAGTCGAACGCAGCCGCGTTCAACTTCGGCTGCCACGGCTGCGGGCCGATCACGACCGCCCTGTACGTCCGCCGGCTGTTCGCCGCCGGCGTCCGCGCCGAGACGGTGCCGATCGAACTTCACCCCGCCATGCTCGCCGACCACGACCCGCCCTTTGAACACCGCTGGCTGCACGAATACCGCCTGACGCGCGACGAGATCGGCGTGTTGCACGGCTTCGGCTGGCGACTCGGCACGCCGGTTCAGCACCGCCCCGGCGGGTGGCTGTCCACCGCGCACACTTACCGCTTCGCCGCGCTCGACCGCTACGCGCCGGAGCTGTCGGCGTGCCCGTTCGGGATGACCCTGGCCGGCCGCACCGATGCGTCCGGGTTCGTGCGCGGGGCCGACGCGACACCCGCGGATCGCCCCGCCGCACTGCTGCGCGAGTGCGGGTTGTACCTGCCGGCGTTCGCCGGATACCGGCCCGGTGGGGCCGCCGTCGCCGCCATCCGCGACACGATTGGCCAGTGCCGCGCGCACGGTGCGACGCCGATTCTGCTGCTGAGCGCGGAGTCGTCCGAGTTCCGCAGTTGGTACGGAATTGCTGGGAATGCCAGGCTCGCCGCGTGGACAGTCGAGTTCGCCCGCGAGTGGGGTGTACGGATGATCGACGCCCGCGAGTGGCTGTCGGACACCTCCTTCGCCGACGGCCACCACCCGACCGCCGCCGGCGCGGAGGCGTTCACGGCGCGCCTCGCCGAGGAGCTGCGGCGATGACCGACCTTCGGACGAGCGAAGCCAGCCGCCGTGGCGGTTTTGGAACACCTCCCCTCGTTGAGGGGAGGTCGGTTGCGAAGCAACCGGGAGGGGAGATTGGTTTGACGAAGACTCCCCTCCCGGCGGGTGAGCTGTCGCCCACCGCGCCGACCTCCCCTCAACGAGGGGAGGTGGAAGACCCGCTCCCCGTTGGCTTTCCCATCCCGAAGGTCCGTCGCCGGGTGGATGTCGTGGTCTCGCCGGTGCCGCCGCTCGTTGCAGTCCCATCCCGCCGCCGGCGTGCGATGCGTGTCGCCGTCAGTTTCACCGTCGTGCTAGGCGCGCTGAACCTCGGCTTCGGCCTGCTCCTCGACTACGGCCCGCCGCACCTCCGCGACCCGGAATATGGCCTCCGGTTGTCCGCGCTACGGGAGCGGTTGAAGGAACATCCCGGCCGGCCGCTGGTGGTCGTGGTCGGCAGTTCGCGCACGGCGATGGGCGTTCGCCCGGATGCGGTCGAGAACGGGGAAGGGCCGCTGCTGTTCAACCTGTCCTCGGCCGGGGCCGGGCCGATCACGCAGTTGATGATCCTGCGCCGGTTGCGGCACGACGGCGTCACGCCCGCTGCCGTCGTGCTGGAATACTGGCCGCCGTTCTTCCGAGGCGACGGCGCGTACCGGGAAGACGGCCGGCTGAACCCGACGCGGCTCCGTCCGGAGGACGCGCGGACCATCGACGAGTTCTTCGCCGACCCGGAAGAAACCAAGCGGCGCACGGCCGAATCCTGCTGGCGGCCGTTCCTCGCGCACCGCAAACCGCTGATGGACCGTCACCTGCCCGGCTGGTTGCCGCACACCGAACGGGGCGACGCGATGTTCGCGAACCTCGACGGCTGGGGGTGGCTGCCGGGCCGCGAGACGACGACCGCCGCCGAGCGGGACAAGGGGTTCCCGCACGTCTTCGGCTACTACTGGCCGCTCTACCGCTTCTATTCGGTGGACGCGAACCAGGACCGCGCGCTGCGGGCGTGCCTCGCGCACTGCCGGGAGTTTGGCATTCCCGTTTCGCTGGCCTACCTGCCCGAATCGGCGCGGTTCCGGACGCTGAAAACCGCCGAGTCCGTCGCGCTCGCGGACCGGCATCTCGCCGCCGTCCAGCGTGACACCGGGGTGTCACTGATCGACGCGCGGGGGTGGGTCGCGGACGACGACAGCCTGCCGGACGGCTTCCACTTGACCCGCTCTGCCGCCGCCGCGTTCACCCGGCGGTTCGCCGCCGAGCTGCCCGGCCACGTTAAGCCGTGCCGGCGATAGCGGTTGTTCCGCCGCCGTGCGGTTCCCCAGCTTCGCCGAATTCCGCCTCCGACTACAGTTTGCCGCGCGCCGGCCGGACAATGACGATTGTTTCCGTCCCTCGGCCGGAGGCGGTTGCCCATGTCGGAGGTTCCTGCCGCCCCGCCGCGCCGACGGTTCGACGCCGCCGCGCTGGTGTCCGTCGTCGCGCTCGCATTCGCCGCCACGGTCGTCGCGACAGTGGCCGACGCGCCGTTCGGCCCGGCCGGGGCGTGGGCGGGTCGTCGATTGCTCGACGCCGGCGGGTTCGCGCTCGGCGTGCTGCTCCTCGGCTGGCTGGCGTGGCTGGCGCTGTACGTCGCCGGCCGCGGGGTCGGCGTATTGCTCGCCCGCGCCGCCGGGTGGGCGGTGCTGGCCGGCTGCGCGGCGGTGGCGGCGGACCTGTACGCCCCGCCCGCGCCGGCCGTCAGCGTCTACGGGCCGGGCGGTTCGCTGGGCGCGGCCGGCCGCTACGCCCTGTGCGATTTGGCCGCGCCGCCCCTGCCGCCGCTGGCCGTGGCCGTCGTCGCTGTCATCGGGCTGTCACTGACCCTGCCGGGGGCGGTCTGGCGGGTGGCGTCCGCGGCCGGATTCGTCCTGCGACTTCTGGGCACGGGTGGCGAAAAGCTGTTGAACGCGGCCTCCAAACCGGCCGCGGACGCCCCGATTCCGCTGGCAAAAGCCGACTCGCCCGCGACCGATGACATCCCGATCATCCGGCACACCATTCCGGCCGACCCGGAGTCGGACCCGGCCGAGGAACCGGAGGACGTGCCGATCATCCGCCGGCCGCCGGAGCCCGTCCCGACGCCGGTCGCCGCGCCGCCGACGTTCCGCATCGTCCCGCGCGACCCGTTCGACGACCCGGTGGATGTGACCGCCGAGCCGCCGAGCGTCCGCCCGGACGGGTACGAGCGGCCGTCGCTGTCGCTGCTGGCCGACCCCGACCCGTTCCCCATCGAGGACCACGAACAGCGGCTGCGGGACAAAGCGGCCCTGCTGGAGAAGACGTTCACCGACTTCGGACTGAGCATCAAGGTGGTCGGCATCCACACCGGGCCGGTCATCACGCAGTTCGAAATCGCTTTGGAAACCGGCCTGCGGCTGAACAAGGTGACGGCACTGGCCGACGACATCGCCCTGAACCTCGGCGCGCCGAGCGTGCGCATCGTGCCGTCGTTGCCCGGCCGTAGCACGATGGGCGTGGAGGTGCCGAACGACCACCGCCAGACGGTGCGGCTGAAGGAACTGATTCAGGCGACCACGGCGAAGGTGGCGAAGTACAAGCTGCCCATCTACCTGGGCAAGGACGTGGAAGGGCGGTCGCTGGTGTACGACATGGCGACCATGCCGCACCTGCTCATCGCCGGGCGGACGGGCACCGGCAAGTCGGTCTGCCTGAACGCCATCATCCAGAGCTTCCTGCTCACCCGCGACCCGGACGAGTGCCGGCTCATCCTGATCGACCCGAAGAAGGTGGAGTTCAGCGACTACGCGCACATCCCGCACCTCATGCACCCGGTGGTGACGGACGACAAGAAAGCCGAAGCGATATTAGCGTGGGCCGTGGACAAGATGGAGGACCGCTATGAGCTGCTGCGCAAGGCCCGCGTGCGCAACATCGCCAGTTACAACGAGCTGACCTGGGACGAGTTGATCCGCCGCATCGACCCGCAGACGGAGGACGAACGCAAGGCGATTCCCCGCAAGATGCCGTACATCGTGCTGGTGGTGGACGAAGTCGGCGACCTCATCATGAGCATGAAGAAGGAAGTGGAGACGCACATTATCCGCCTGGCACAGAAGAGCCGGGCGTCGGGTATTCACCTCATCCTGGCGACGCAGCGGCCGACCGTGGATGTGATCACCGGCCTCATCAAATCGAACCTGCCGGCGCGCATCTGCTTTCAGGTGGCCAGCCGCTCCGACAGCATGGTGGTGCTGGACGAGAAGGGGGCGGAGAAGCTGCTCGGCATGGGAGACATGCTGTTCCTGCAACCGGGCACCAGCACCATCGTCCGCGGGCAGGGGACGTATGTGGACGACCGCGAGATCGAACGCATCACGACGGAGCTGAGTCAGTACGAGCCGAACTTCGAGGGCGAGTTGCTGAACCTGAAGGCGAAGGACGGGCCGAGCGACCTGGGCGAGAAGCTGCGCGACCGCGACCCGATGTACGAGCAGGCCATCGAGATCGTCGTCCGCGAGCAGCGCGGCAGCACCAGTCTCTTGCAGCGCGCGCTCGGCATCGGGTACGGCCGCGCCAGCCGGCTGATCGACTTCATGACCGAGGACGGGTTGGTCGGCGGCTTCAACGGCAGCAACGCCCGCGAGGTGCTGGTGACGACCGAGGAGTGGGAGGTGCGGAGGCAGGGGGCGTGAAGGAGACTGCCACGGTGGGTCGCTCCGACACTGCCAAGTAGGGGCACCCCTTGTGGGTGCCCTGCACAATCGAGGGCACCCACAAGGGGTGCCCCTACGCGAAAAAGGCCGACTCTCGGCGAGAGAGTCGGCCACCCAAAATGCCAACTCAGTAGCGGTACTGGTCGGTCTTGTACGGGCCTTCCTTCGGGACGTGGATGTAGGCGGCCTGCTCGGGCGTCAGCTCGGTGAGCTGGGCGTTCAGCTTCTTGAGCTGCAGCCGGGCGACGTGCTCGTCCAGCTTCTTGGGCAGGACGTACACGCCGACGGGGTACTTGGCGTTGTGCCGCCACAGCTCGATCTGCGCGAGGGTCTGGTTCGCGAAGGAGGAGCTCATCACGTACGAGGGGTGGCCGGTGCCGCAACCCAGGTTCACCAGGCGGCCCTTGGCGAGCAGGATGATCCGCTTGCCGTCCGGGAAGATGACGTGATCGACCTGCGGCTTGATCTCCTCCCAGCGGTAGTCCTCGAGCGACGCCACGTCGATCTCGTTGTCGAAGTGGCCGATGTTGCAGACGATGGCCTGGTTCTTCATCTCGGCCATGTGGGCGTGCGTGATGACCTTGAAGTTGCCGGTGGTCGTCACGAAGATGTCGGCCTTGTCGGCGGCGTACTCCATCGTCACGACGCGGTAGCCTTCCATCGCGGCCTGCAGCGCGCAGATGGGGTCGATCTCGGTGACCCACACCTGGGCGGAGAGGGCGCGCAGGGCCTGGGCCGAGCCTTTGCCCACGTCGCCGTAGCCGGCGACGACGGCGACCTTGCCCGCGATCATCACGTCGGTGGCCCGCTTGATGCCGTCCACCAGCGACTCGCGGCACCCGTACAGGTTGTCGAACTTGGACTTGGTGACGCTGTCGTTGACGTTGATGGCGGGGAACTTCAGGTCGCCGCGCTTGTGCATCTGGTAGAGGCGGTGGACGCCGGTGGTGGTCTCCTCGGTGACGCCCTTGACGGCGGCGAGCCGCTCGGCGTACCAGCCGGGCTGCGCCGCGAGCCGCTTCTTGATGGCGGCGTACAGGACGCGCTCCTCCTCGCTGGTCGGCTTGTCGAGGACGCGGATGTCCGCCTCGGCGCGGGCACCGAGGTGGAGAAGTAGAGTTGCGTCACCGCCGTCGTCGAGGATCATGTTCGTGAAGCCGCCGTCGGCCCACTCGAAGATTTTGTGGGTGTACTCCCAGTACTCGACGAGGGACTCGCCCTTGTAGGCGAAGACGGGGACGCCGGCGGCGGCGACGGCGGCGGCGGCGTGGTCCTGGGTCGAGAAGATGTTGCACGAGGCCCAGCGCACCTCGGCCCCGAGATCCTTGAGCGTCTCGATGAGGACGGCCGTCTGGATGGTCATATGGAGCGAGCCGGTGACGCGCGCGCCCGCGAGGGGCTGGCGCGCGGCGTACTCCTCGCGGATGGCCATGAGGCCGGGCATCTCGGTTTCGGCGATGGCGATCTCGCGGCGGCCCCAGGGGGCGAGCGCGATGTCGGCGACGTGGTAGTCGCTGAAAGTGGCGGGCTTGGGTGCAACGGTGGTCACGTTCAAAGTCTCCTCAACTATGAACGGGCGCCGTTGCACGGTAGTAATCCACCCCAGCGAGCCTGACGAGTACGCCCGTGCGTCCCGTTGCAGCGCCCCTCGCTCGAGGTGGTGGTGGCTTATCGGCTCAAGGCAAGGCCTCGTTGAACGATCAACTGGTAACCATTTTCGTAGCACAGCGAGCGATCGGGGACAAGCTCTTTCAGAATCGAGCGCAGCGTTTAGCGTTTGTCCCGCAGGGGCGATACCCGCTCCACGTACTCGTAATAGCCGTCCAAGTCGAACTTGCGGGCGGTGTTCTCGGACGACATGTAGCGCACGTTGCCGAACACCGGGCGCTCCGGCGGCCACGGCCGGTCGAAGAGGCCGAAGCACCACAGCACGCCCGTGTACGAGTTCGGGTCGCGGCCGTCGAGCGCGTACTTGTTGTTCAGGTGTTCCA
>JAYTTN010000833.1:0-3129 GCA_043745295.1 Fimbriiglobus sp.
GTGAGCGACGGGTGTTTGGAAACCGTCGCTCACGCTTCCGGCTCGGACGCCCCCGGAAGCCCCCCATGCGCCGAACCGCCCTCACGCTGGCCGCCCTCATGCTGCTCCCCGCCGCCGTGCCCGCCGCCGACGCCGACCTGGCCAAACTCTTCCAGAAGTACTTGGACGAAGAGTTCGCCCGCCACCCGGCGTTCGCCACCGCGCAAGGCAACCACGACTTCGACGACCGGCTGGACGACCTCAGCCCGGCCGCCCGCGCCAAGGCGTTCGCGGCCACCGTCGCCTGGGCCGACGCGCTGGCCAAGTTCGACACCGCCGGCCTGACCGCGGCCGGCAAGATCGATTACCGCATCTGGAAGCGGACGCTGGACGCGCAGATCGAATTGCAGAAACTCGGCCTCGACCCGTTCGAGTACGACCCCCGCGAGTTCGGCCTGTACCTCTCCGACTGCGTGTTCGCGCTGCTCACGCAATCCACGCTGCCGAAGGCCCGCAACGTCGAGAACGCCGCCAAGCGGATCGCCTTCATCCCGAGGGTGGTCGCCGCGGCGATGGACAAGGCCGACAAGAAGTTGCTCGCCCGCTGCCCGAAGGTGCTGACCGAGATCGCCGTCAAGCGGAACCTGGGGGCCATCGGCTTCTACGAGAAGGACATCTTCGCCCTGACCGGCGAGACGCCCGGCGTCAGCCCGCTGAGCAAGCCGTGCGCGGCGGCGGTGCTGGCCCTGAAGGAGTACCAGACGTTCCTGGAAAAAGACTTGCTGCCGCGCAGCACCGGCGACTGGCGGATCGGCAAGGAGCTGTTCGCCAAGAAGCTCGACTACGACCTCGACGCCGGGCTGACCGCGGATGAAGTGGTGGCGCTCGCCGAGGCGGAGGCCGAGCGGGTCGAGCGCGAGATGTACACCGTCGCCAAGCAACTGTGGGCGAAGCTGTACCCCGGCAAGGCGCTACCGGTGGACGACGCGCCCGGCCGGCGGCTGTGCGTGAAGCTGGTGCTGGACGAACTCGGCAAGGACCACGGCAAGCCCGAGGAGCTGGTCGCCGATGCCAAGAAGACCGTCGAGAAGATCAAAGCCTTCATCAAGGACAAGAAGATCCTGACGCTGCCCGACCCGGATCGGTGCCGGATCATCGAGATGCCGGAGTTCCAGCGGGGGTTCTCGGCGGCGTACCTGAACCCGGCCCCGCCGCTGGACCCGAAGGCCGACAGCCTGTACGCCGTGTCGCCGCCGCCGGCCGACTGGCCCGCGGAACGCCGGACGGCGTTCCTCCGCGAGTACAACCGGTCGATGCTGCAAATCCTCACGATCCACGAGGCGTATCCGGGCCACTACGTGCAACTGGAGTACGGCAACCGCAACCCGTCGCTCATTCGCAAGGTGTTGTCTAGCGGCGTGTATGCCGAAGGCTGGGCCGTGTATACCGAACAGATGATGCTGGATCAGGGCTACGGCGACGGCGACCTGGCGCTGCGGATTCACCAGTTGAAGTTCTACCTGCGGGCGGTGCTGAACGCGATCCTCGACAACAAGATGCACTGCACGGCGATGACCGACGACGAGGCGATGGCGCTGCTGGTCGGCCGCGGCTTCCAGACCGAGGGCGAAGCCTTCGGCAAGGTGCAGCGGGCGAAGCAGAGCAGTTGCCAGCTCAGCACCTACTTCATCGGACGGATGGCCTTCTACACCCTGCGGCAGAAGGTGCAGCGGCGGGACGGCGAGGCGTTCGACCTGGGCACGTACCACGAGGCGGTGCTGAACCAGGGCACCATCTCGGTGAAGTACCTGCCGGAGCTGCTGGGCGTGAAGTGAGTGTCAGGTTTCGGGGTGCAGCCCCGAAGGGGCGACCGCCAATAGCCCAGGGCGTTAGCCCTGGGTCACTGCCGCCCCTCCGGGGCTTGACGGTGGTTGGTCCGGTGAACCTGGGGCTGACGCCCCAGGCTATTGGCGGTCGCCCCTTCGGGGCTTCAGGGAGGTCACGCCGGAAACAAAAACCTCAGCACCTCCCCAAATCTCCCGCCCCAGGCATGTTCGTTGTGGTGGCCGTCGGGGTCTTCGGCGAATGTCACCCCGCCCCGCGACCGGCCGGCGAGGAGCTCCGCCATCCGCCGCGCGCGACCGACGTTGGCCGCCATGCCCGCCGCCGAGTGCCCCTCCTTCGCGCCCACGTCCACCCACACCCGGCACGCCGACAGCCGGCTGTCACCGGCGGCGGTGTCGCGGATCAGCCGCTCGTCGTCCCACCACAAGGACGGCGACATCGCGGCGCACAGGCCGAAGTGGTCCGGGTACCGCTCGCACAGCACCAGCGAGATGAGACCGCCCATCGACGCCCCGCCCGCGCCGGCGTTCTCCGGCCCCGCCAGCGTGCGGTACTCGGCGTCGATGAACGGCTTCACCTCTTGCGTCAGGAACGACCCGTAGGCCCAGGACAAATCGTCGTCGCTCTCCGGGCGGGGGCCGTACTCGCGGAGGCGGTCCTGCGTGTTCGCCACGCCGACCAGGATGACCGGCCGGCACCAGCCGTTCCGCACCGCCTGCTCGGCGGTTTCGTCGCACCGCCACGGTACCCCGGCGAAGGCCGTGTGCGCGTCGAACAGGTTCTGCCCGTCGTGCAGGTACAGCACCGGGTAGCGGCGGTCGGCGTCGTGGTCGTACCCCGGCGGCAGCCACACGGAAACGGTGCGGTTGTGCGGCAGGAACCGCGAGGCGAAATCGTGGTGATAGTGGACGCCAGTCCGACCCCACCCGGCGACGGAGATTTCGTACCGGAGGCCGGGTCGGGCGATCAGTTCGCGGGGCAGGTGTTCGCGGCCGTCGCCGGCGACTTCGGCATTCCGCCAGTGGCCGCGGGTGAGGACGAAGCGGAGGGGCGTGCCGTCGGGCAGGTCGAGGAACAGGTGGTGCGACCCGTGCCGCCACTCGAAGCGGGGGCCGTCCGCCCGCCACCCGCCGAACGCCGGCGGGCCGGCGGCCAGGAACACCGACTGCCACGGGTGGTGGTCGTCCGGCACGCGGGCGATGAGTTCGACCATGCCGCTGTTCTAGGTTTTCGGAGCCGGAAGCGTCAGCGACGGTTCCGGGTTTTCGGAGCCGGAAGCGTGAGCGACGGGCATCAAGAACCGTC
>JAYTTN010000834.1:0-11646 GCA_043745295.1 Fimbriiglobus sp.
TCAGCCCCCTGTTTCTCCAATCGCAACAGGGGGCTGACGCCCCCCGCTCGCCCGAACGCTCCCGCCCCTCTCCCGGAGTAGACGCGATGAAGATCGGCATGAACCTGCTGCTGTGGACCGGCCATGTGACCGAGGCCGACTTCCCCACCCTCGCCAAGCTGAAGGCGGCCGGGTTCGACGGCGTCGAGATTCCCCTCTTCGGCGGGGACGCGGCCCACTACAAGATGCTCCGCGCGGAACTCGACAAGCAGGGGCTAGAATGCTCCACCGTCACCGTGATGACGCCCGAAGCGAACCCGATTAGCCCGGACATCACCGTCCGTGCGGCGGCCGTCGATCGGCTGCGGTGGGTGATCGAGATGAACGACATCCTCGGCAGCCACGCCGTGTGCGGGCCGTACCACTCGCCGCTCGGCGTGTTCAGCGGCAGCGGGCCGACGGCGGACGAAAAGGGCCACGCCGCCGACGTGCTGCGGCAGATGGCGCAGTTCGCCGAGGGGACGAAGATGACCCTCGCCATCGAGTACCTGAACCGCTTCGAGTGCTACTTCGTGACCACGGCCGCGCAAGTGGCCGAGCTGGTACGGGCCGTCGATCACCCGAAGTTCCGCTGCATGTACGACACCTTCCACGCCCACATCGAGGAGAAGAGCCAGGCCACTGCCATCGCCAGCGTGAAGGACGTGTTCGCCCACGTCCACATCAGCGAGAACGACCGCGGCACGCCGGGCACCGGCCAGGTGCATTGGGACGACGCCTTCAACGCCCTGAAGCGCAC
The DNA here is from genome assembly GCA_043745295.1 of Fimbriiglobus sp. Taxonomy (GTDB): domain Bacteria; phylum Planctomycetota; class Planctomycetia; order Gemmatales; family Gemmataceae; genus JALHQU01. Next base: position 779 of record JAYTTN010000834.1, read on the forward strand.
CGGCTACGACGGCTGGTTCGTCATCGAGGCGTTCGGCCGCGCCCTGCCAGACTTGGCCGCTGCCACGCGGGTGTGGCGCGACCTGTTCCCGTCGGCCGACGAGGTGTACACGCAGGGCATCCGGTTCATCCGCGAGAAGTGGGCCGCTGCGAAGTGACGCACCCGTATCCGGAATATAATTCCGGAACATTCCCGTCACGGGAACGGTCCTCGCCCAAGGCCGCCCATGTCCACGACTCCCGACGACCCGGCGCGCACGCAGGTCGTGCCCAACCTCGAACTGAACGAAACCCGGCTGCTCGGCCTGGACGAGTTGCCCGGCGGCTCCACCGACGAGCCGCCGCCCAGCGTCCTCGGCGATTTCACCCTCGGCCCCAAGCTCGGCGAAGGGGCAATGGGGGCCGTGTACCGGGCCGTGCGCGGCCGCACCGGTCAGGCCGTCGCGGTCAAAGTGTTGCCCCGTCGCCTGACGGCCGTGCCGGGGTTCGTCCCCCGCTTCGACCGCGAAGTCCGCGCGATGGGCCGGCTCGTCCACCCGAACATCGTGCGGTATCTGGCCGCCGGCGCGGTGGACGGGTTCGTCTATGTGGCCATGGAACTGCTCGACGGCGGGACGGTGGCCGACCTCGTCGCTCGCCGGGGGCCGCTGTCGGTGGCGGACGCAATGAGCGTCACCATCGCCATTGCGCGGGCGCTCGACTACGCCCACCAGAACTGCGTCGTTCACCGCGACGTGAAGCCGGACAACCTGCTGCTGACGGCCGACGGCGTAGTGAAACTGGCCGACTTGGGGCTGGCGAAAGTGACCGACGAGACGGACACGAACTTGACGGGCACCGGCACGGGCATGGGGACGCCGCTGTACGCCCCCACGGAACAGATCCGCGACGCCAAGCGGGCCGACGGGCGGAGCGACCTGTTCGCCCTCGGCGGGGTGGCGTACTTCTGCCTGACCGGGCGACCGCCTTTCGAGGGGAAAGACCTCCTTGCGTTGCTGTCGGCGAAGGAGAAGGGCGCGTTCCCGCCGGCCAGCAAGCGGAACCCGCTGGTCCCGCCGGCGGTGGACAAGTTGCTCGGCAAGCTGCTGGCGAAGATGCCCGAACACCGCTACCAGACGGCCGCCGAGTTCCTCCAGGACGCCGAGTGGGGCGGCTTCGTCGCGGTACCGATCGCGGGGTGACGACGTGCAAACCGACAGCGAGTACAATGGCAACGCCGTTCACTCTTGAGGTCGAAACCGATGGCCACCGCGATCCTGACCGGCAGACCGGCCGTCCAATTCCGCGAGCCGAAAGTCGCCACTCCGAGCCAGGAGACCCGCGTGTACGCCATCGCCTTCGACATGGACACCGACACCCTACAGAAGGCGTCCCCCGGCCCGTCGTGGAACAACGCCTACTCGGAAATCCAGCGGGTTCTGGCCCGGCACGGGTTCCTCTGGCGGCAGGGCAGCGTGTACTTCGGCGGTCCGCAGGTGAACGCCGTCACCTGCGTCCTGGCGGTAATGGACCTCGCCCGCGCTCTCCCCTGGTTCGCCACCTCCGTCCGCGACATCCGAATGCTGCGGATCGAGGAGTTCAACGACCTGCTGCCCGCCGTCCAGCAGGCGATGCCGACCAGCAATCCCGGTTGAGCATGCAATCCGCTCCACGTCCCCATGACGCCCGACACGGAGTATTGACATTTGTCCACACCGTGCGTATCCTACCGTTATTCCCGCACGGGGGCGTGCGCCGTGACGGCCACATTCGTCCTCGCCGCCGCGAGTTTGCGAGCGGGTCGGACGTTCCGCTCGCAAACTCGCGGCGACGAGGTCGTTTCGAGTGAACAACCCGACTTCCAGCCTGTTGCGTTGCCGCCCGTGGCCGATTAGACTTCGCCAAAGCCCGACGCGGTTCACCCCGAACCGCTCCCCTCTTCCCTCGTCCGCCGAGGCTCCTCCCATGAGCGTGTTCAGCCGTCGCGAGTTCCTGGAACGCGGTTCCCTCCTGTCCGCCGTCGCCGCCTCCGGCTTCGGCCTGCACCTGAGCGGTGCCCGCGCGGCCGACGACGCGGCGAAGGCCGTGCGGCGCGGCCCGAACGACCGCCTGCGGGTGGCCGTGGTCGGCGTGAACGGGCGGGGCATGAGCCACGTGAACGGGTTCGCCGGCAAGAACAACTGCGACGTGACGGTCATCTGCGACTGCGACGAGGGGGTCATCGGCAAGGCGATGACGGCGGTGAAGAAGGCCCAGCCGGACGGTCCCGACCCGAAGTTCGTGCAGGACATCCGCAAGGTGGTCGAGGACAAGGACATCGACGTGGTGTCCATCGCCACGCCGAACCACTGGCACGCGCTGGCGGCGGTGTGGGCCATGCGGGCCGGCAAGGACGTGTACTGCGAGAAGCCGGCCACGCACAACGTCCACGAGGGCCGGCTGATGACCGCCGCCGCCCGCAAGTACGGCCGCATCTGCCAGGTCGGCACGCAGAGCCGCAGCAACCCCGGCATGAGGGCGGCCATGGCCCACATCCACGCCGGCAAGATCGGCAAGGTGTCGCTGGCCTACGGCACCTGCTACAAGCCCCGCAAGAGCATCGGCAAGGTGGCGTCGGCGACCACCCCGCCGAAGACGATGGACTACAGCCTGTGGAGCGGGCCGGCGGAGATCCTGCCGGTCAAGCGGAAGGGCCTGCACTACGACTGGCACTGGGTGTGGGCCTACGGCAACGGCGACTTCGGCAACCAGGGCGTCCACGAGGCGGACAAGGCGCGGTGGGGGCTGAACCTGCCCGGCCTGCCGACCGGCGTGGTCAGCGTCGGCGGGCGGTTCGGGTACGTCGATGACGGCGAGACGCCGAACACCCAACTGTGCCTGTACGACTACCCCGGCGCGCACCTGATGTTCGAGGTCCGCGGGCTGGACACCAAGGATTACAAGGGCGTCAAGGTCGGCAACATCTGGTTCGGCGACAAGGGGTACGTCGTCTGCCCGAGTTACGCCAGCGGCGTCGCCTTCGACGGCGACGGCACGAAGGTGGACGAGTTCAAGGGCGGCGGCGACCAGTTCCACTTCGACAACTTCGTCGAGGCCGTCCGCAGCGGCAAGCACACGGACCTGAACTGCGACGTGGAGGAGGGGCACCTGTCGGCCGCCCTCTGCCACCTGGGGAACGTCAGCTACAAGCTGGGCGAGAAGGCGACCATGGCCGACGGCATCAAGGCGTTCGACGGCGTGCCGGAAGCCGCCGCCGCGTTCGGCCGCATGAAGGACCACATCGCCGACAACAAGGTGGAGCTGAAGGACGCGGTCGGCGTGGTCGGGCCGAAACTGACCCTCGACCCGAAGACCGAGAAGTTCACCGCCGCCACCGCCGGGGCCGACGTGAAGAAGGCGAACGAGCTGCTCTTCCGCGCCTACCGCAAGGGGTTCGACATCACCGACGGGGCGTGACCGGTTCCGGTAGGGGCACCCCTTGTGGGTGCCCCGCCCTCCGAGGGCATCCACAAGGGGTGCCCCTACAAAATCAAAACCACACCACCCATGAAACCTCTCCTCGCCCTCCTCCTGCTCGCCGGCATTGCGTCCGCCGCCGACCTGCCGAAGGTGCCGCAGCCGAAGCCGACCAAACCCGACGAAGCGACGGCCAAGACGTGGTCGGCCGCGAAAGCCGCCGAGTACCTCGACGGCGTCGGCGTCAACTGGACCCGCGACCGCCAGTGCGTGACCTGCCACACGAACATGCCGTACCTGTTCGCCCGGCCGCTGTTGAAGGACGCGCCGGACGACGGCTGGAAGGAAGTCCGCAAGTTCCTGGAAGACGACGTGACCGGTTGGAGCAACGGCGGCAAGCCGAAGGGGGACGCCTACGTCGTCGCCACCGCCGCCGCACTCGCGGTGAGTGACGCCCGCACCACGGGCAAATTGCACCCCGCCACGAAAGCCGCGCTCGACCGCATGTGGACCGTGCAGCGGAAGGCCGGCGACTGGAACTGGCTGAAGTGCGAGTGGCCGCCGCTCGAACACGACGACTATTACGGGGCGGTACTGGCCGCCGTCGCCGTGGCCGAGGCACCGGGGAAGTACGCCGAGTCGGACCAGGCGAAGGCCGGCATCAAGAGTTTGCAGGCGCACTTCGCCAAGACGCCCTCGCCGGACCTGCACCACTCGGCCTGGCTGCTGTGGGCCGCCGCGAAGGTGGACGGGCTGATGACCGCCGGGCAGAAGAAGGACGCCGTCGCGGACCTGCGAAAAGCCCAGCACAAGGACGGCGGCTGGTGCCTGCCGAGCCTCGGCAAATACACCCGGCGGGACGAGAAGAAGACGCCGAACGACCCGGCCGCCGACAGCGACGGGTACGCCACCGGGCTGGCCGTGTTCGCCCTGCGACAGTCCGGTGTCAGTGCCGACGACCCGGCGGTCGCGGCCGGGGTGAAGTGGCTGAAGGCGAACCAGCGCGAGTCCGGCCGGTGGTACACGCGGTCGCTCAACAACGACAAGGCGCACTACATCGCGAACGCCGGGACGGCGCTGGCGGTGATGGCGCTGGAATCGTGCGGCGAGAAGCTGGCTGCCAAGTAATCGGACGCCGCCGGGAAAGCCGGCGCGGGGCCGCGATTTCCCGCCCCGTGCCGCTTGCTGTCACGGCCCGCCCCGCCTAGCATCTCACCTTCGCCATCAGACACCCCGACACGGACTCGTCGGGGCACGTCGGACGGAACGGTTCCGCCCCGGTGCCGACGGCTCGGACGCCTCGACCACCGCCCCGGTCGCGCCGGAGACGACATGAAACGCACAGCCCCCGCGGTCGCCCCCCTGACCGCCGAACGCGCCACCCGGTTGCACAAGTTCCTCAAGCTGATCGCCGGCTCCGCCCGCGGCCGGACTGTTTTGCTGTCGAAACTCGGCCTGGACACGCGCGGCTTCTACCGCGACGTGCGCTACCTGCGCGAGGTCGGCGTCGAGATCAGCACCGCCGGCGACAAGTATTCGCTCGTGGGCGAACTGGACTCCGCCCGCGGCCGGATTCCCCTGCCCGACCCCGGCCTGACGCTGGACGAGGCGCACCAGCTCGCGCGGGGCAGCACCTCCGCCCACAAGAAGTTGAAGTCGCTGATCGACCTGTTGCTCGGCGGCGCGGCGAAGGCGAACGGGCACGCCGGCCCGCATTGATGGATGGTCATCCGAGCCGGAAGCGTGTGCGACGGTTTGGTTTGAAGACCGTCGCGCACGCTTCCGGCTCGGATCAAACACGGCTCGGCAGGAGCCTCGCCCTCCGAGGGAACGGGACCATGAAGGTCGCCATCGTCATCCCGGCGCGGTTCGCCTCGTCCCGGCTGCCCGGCAAGCCGCTGCTGCGGGAGACCGGCAAGTACCTCATCCAGCACGTCTACGAGCTGGCGACGATGGCCAAGTGCGGCGCGGACGTGATCGTCGCCACCGACGACGTTCGCATTTTCGACGCCGTGGGATCGTTCGGCGGGCGGGCGGTGATGACCCGCGCGGACCACCCGTCCGGCACGGATCGCATCGCCGAAGTCGCCGAGCAACTCACTGCCGACGTGATCGTGAACCTGCAAGGCGACGAGCCGCAGTTCGCCCCCGAAGACGTGGACACGCTGGCCGGGTTCCTGACGAATGACGACACCGTCCCGATGGCGACGCTGGCCACGCCGATCCGCAACGCGGACGACTACCGCAACCCGAACATCGTGAAGGTGGTGTGCGACGACGCCGGCCGCGCCTTGTACTTCAGCCGCAGCCCGATGCCGATGGTCCGCGACGGCGAGCCGGACTTCGGAAGCGGATTGTTCCTCCAGCACCTCGGCGTTTACGCCTACCGCCGCGACGCGCTGCTCAAACTCGCCGCGACACCGCCCGTCGAGTTGGAGCGGCTGGAAAAACTGGAGCAACTCCGGGCGCTGGCGCACGGCATCCCGATCCGCGTCGGGGTGATTCCGGTCGCGCACAAGGGGGTGGACACACCGGCCGACTACGAGGCGTTCGTCCGGTCGTACCGCGCGGCGGTGGCGAATTCGGGGTGACTTCGGGCGACATTCGGAAGACGCCACCGGCCGGCCGACATAAACCAATCCAATCGTAGCGACACCCCGCACGGCACCGGTTCCCACGCCGGTGTTTCTCGTTTTCCGTACCGGTGCCCGACATGGCCAAACACATCTTCGTCACCGGCGGCGTGGTCAGCTCCCTCGGCAAGGGGCTGACCTCGGCGTCCATCGGCCTGCTGATGGAGCGGCGGGGGCTGAACGTGCGGATGCAGAAGTTCGACCCGTACCTGAACTACGACCCCGGCACCATGTCGCCGTACCAGCACGGCGAGGTCTATGTGCTGGACGACGGGGCCGAGACCGACCTGGACCTCGGCCACTACGAGCGGTTCACGAACGCCCCGCTCGACCGCGACTGCAACTTCACCACCGGCAAGATCTACCTGAGCATTATCGAGAAGGAGCGGCGGGGCGAGTATCGAGGGCAGACGGTGCAGGTCATCCCGCACGTCACCGACGAGATCAAGTCGTGCATCCGCCGGCTGTCCGTGCCCGGCGTGGACGTGGTCATCACCGAGATCGGCGGCACCGTCGGCGACATCGAGGGGATGCCGTTCTTCGAGGCCATCCGCCAATTCGCGCTGGACGTGGGCAAGGCGAACTGCATGTTCGTCCACCTCACGCTGGTGCCGTACCTGAAAGCCGCCGGCGAGCTGAAGACCAAGCCGACGCAGCACAGCGTCCGCGAGTTGCGCGAGATCGGCATCCAGCCGGACGTGCTGATCTGCCGCACCGAGCGGGAGATCCCCCGCGAGGACATCGACAAGATCGCGCTCATGTGCAACGTCGAGCGGCGGGCGGTCATCGAGGAGAAGGACCGCGAGTTCAGCATCTACGAGTTGCCGGTCAGCCTGAGCGAGAAGAAGCTGGACGAGTTCATCGTGGACCGCCTCGGCCTGACCGAGGCGAAGGCCCTGCAACTGGACGACTGGAAGCTGATGGTCGAGCGGATCAAGTCGCACATCCTGGAGCCGAAGGACGGGCGGGACGTGCGGATCGCCGTCGTCGGCAAGTACGTCAAGCACCGGGACGCCTACAAGAGCGTGTACGAGGCGCTCGACCACGCCGGCATCGCCCACAACATCCGGGTGAAGGTGGACCGCATCGAGTCGGAGGAGATCGAGAAGCACGGGGCCGTCAAGGTGCTGGCCGACAAGGACGGCATCCTGGTGCCCGGCGGGTTCGACAAGCGGGGCATCGCCGGGAAGGTCGAAGGCATCCGCTACGCCCGCGAGACCGGCGTGCCGTTCTTCGGCATCTGCCTCGGTTTGCAGTGCGCCACCATCGAGTACGCCCGCAACGTCCTCGGCCTCGCCGAAGCCAACAGCGCCGAGTTCGACCCGACCACCCCGCACCCGGTGGTGGCCATGCTTGACGCCCAGCGGAAGGTGACGCACCTCGGTGGCACGCAGCGACTCGGCGCGCAGGACTGCAAGCTGACGCCCGGTTCGCTGGCGCACGCGGCGTATCGCACCGAGGTCATCTCCGAGCGGCACCGGCACCGGTTCGAGGTGAACAACGAGTACCGCGAGAGACTGGAGGCGGCGGGGCTGGTGGTGTCCGGCACGACGATGGACGGCAGCTTGGTGGAAGTGGTCGAGCTGCCGGGGCACCCGTGGTTCCTGGCGGTGCAGTGCCACCCGGAGTTCAAGTCCAAGCCGACCGCCGCGCACCCGCTGTTCCGCGAGTTCGTCGGCGCGGCGTGGGTGGCACGACAGAAGAAGGGGAAATGATTGCCTCGTAGGGGCATCCCTTGTGGGTGCCCGAGTCAAACGAGAAGGGCACCCACAAGGGGTGCCCCTACAAGACGCGCTCAGTTCGCCTTCGGCAGTTCCAGCTTGATCGGCTCCAGTTCCAGCGTCGGCTTGGCGGCGCTGGCCTCGACCGGGAAGCCGATGGCCCCGTCGCGGCCCTTGTGGAACCCGCCCTCGTGCCAGTACACGATCCGCCACTTCCCTTCCGGCACGTCCTTGATCTCGAACTTGCCGTCCTTGTCCGTCACGGCGAAGTACGGGTGGTCGAACACGCGGCCGCGGCCGGACATCCACGGGTGGACGTCGCACTTGAACGTGATCGGCGTCGGCTGGGCCTTCAGCGGACTCTTCAGCTTCAATTCGCTCCCCGCCGGGATGTTGACGTTATTGCTCTCGTCGTCGGTGCTGTAGTTCGTGTTGTGCGGGATGGTGGCCGAGTTCTTGAACAGCAGCGTGTCGCCGGTGCGGGCGGCGAACACCCGCGGCTCGAACTGGCACTTCGGCTGATCGACGACGTGGGCGACCGGTTTGGCCTCCTTCAACTTGGCCGGCACCTTGTCCAGGGGGAAGGTGTCCTTGCGGTCCGTCGTGTCCGGCCGCAGCCAGACGATGACGTTCTTCACGCCGAGGGACTTCTCGTCCACGATCTGCTGGGTGTCCGGCAGCGGGCCATCCTTGCAGCAGACGGCCTTGTCGGTCATCACATCGACGACTTTGACCTCCGGGGCCTTGTCCCCGTTGAACTTCACTTGGCCCTTCAGGGTGACGAGTTTGTCCTGGGCGGCGGCGGTGCCGGCGGCCAGGAACAGGGCGACGGACAGCAGGCGATACATGGGTCACAGTCTCCGAAGAGGTGGGAGGGCCGGCGGGAGACGGGCAGCGTTACCCCGTCTGTCACAGTTTAGTCCCCGCCGCGCGACTCAGGTGCGCAACATTTCCAGCGTTTTTTCGTGCAGCTTGCCGTTGGTGGCGAGGACGTCCGGCCGGTGGATGGTGGGGGTGCCGTCCCAGTCGGTGAACCGCCCGCCGGCCTCCTCGATCAGCGGCTTCGTGGCGGCCACGTCCCACGGGTTGACGCCGTGTTCGACCATCAGGTCGCACGACCCCTGGGCGACGAGGACGAACCCGTAGAAGTCGCCGTACCCGCGCTGCCGGTAGGTCTGCCGGTACAGGTTCAGGAACGTGTCCTGCTTGCCGGCGCGGGTGAACCAGCCGATGCTGGAATAGCAAAGGATGGCGTCGGACAGTCGGGGCACGTCCGAGACGCGGATGCGGCAGTCGTCGAGGTACGCCCCGTCGCCCCGCAGCGCCCGGTAGACCTGCCGGAACACCGGAATATACACGACGCCGGCGATCTGCTCGCCCTTGTACTCCAGGCCGATGAGCGTGGCCCAGATGGGGACGTGGCGGACGAACGACTTGGTGCCGTCGATGGGGTCGATGACCCAGCGGAAGCCGGAGCTGCCCGGCTGGTCGCCGAACTCCTCGCCGAGGAAGCCGTCGGTCGGGAAGTGCTTCGTCACCAGGTCGCGGATCAGCCGTTCGGCCCCCCGGTCGGCCACGGTCACCGGGCTGTCGTCGGCCTTGCGGACGACCTCCATGCTCCGGTCGTGGAACGTCGAGTCGTACACCTGCCGCGCCAGATCGCCGCCCTGCCGGGCCGCTTCCACCGCCAAATTGTACCGCGTCCGCCAGTCCGCAGTCATGCCGAGGCTCCCACTTTGGCCCGTGCGAATCCGGCCGCGCCGACGATGCCGGAGTCGTCGCCGAGGGCGGCCGGCACGCACCGCACGTTGGCCGTCGCGCCGGGCAACGTGTACCGCTGGGCGATCTCCCACACCCGCTCGATGAACGGCTCGCCGATGGCCTGGGCCACCCCGCCGCCGACGACCACCACTTCCGGGCTGAGCAGGTTCACCACGCTGGCCACCGCCGCCCCAACGGCCCGCGCGGCGTCATCGACGACAGTCAGTGCGACCGGGTCGTCCTTGCCGAAGAGTTCGGCCAACTGCGAACTCTTCACCTTGTCGAAATCGATCCCTTTCCACGCCTTGCGGAGCCGTTTCGGGGCGTCGTCGAGGATGACCTTCGCCCGGCGCATCTGGTATTTGCGGCCGGCGACCGACTCCAGCGAGGTGCCCTTCCGCCAGTCCACGACGGTGTGGCCGATCTCCCCGGCGTGCCCGTTGAACCCGGTGAACAGCTCGCCGTTCAGGATGAATCCGCCGCCGACGCCGGTGCCGACGAAGATGCCGAAGACGTGCTTCGCGCCTTTCGCCGCGCCGGCCGTGAACTCGCCGTAGGTGCCCATCCGCACGTCGTTCTCCAGAACGACCGGCCACGTCCACGCGGGGGGAAGCAATTCCTTCACGTTGACGTTCGACCACTCCAGGTTCGGCGCGAAGCGGACGACCGGTTCGCCGGGGACGATCTGCCCCGGAATGGCGAAGCCCATGCCTCGGATCGTGGCGGGATCGATGTTCGCTTCGCGGACGACGGCGTCCACCGCCTGCGCCACGCGGCCCATGACGCTGGCCGGCCCCGCTTCCGCGCCGGTCGGCTGCTTGTTGCGCGCGAGCAGTTTGAGGTCGTCGTCGAACAGCCCGACCAGAACCTTCGTCCCGCCCAAATCGACGCCGAGCCAGTGGCCGGTACTCATCGCTGCCTCCGAGAGGGTGCCGCGAGCGGCAACCGCATCCGCCATTCATCGCGGGGGAGATTTTAGGACGGCCGGGGCGGGGAACAACGGCAATCGCCCGGCGCGGGTCATCCGGCGTCGGCTTCCCGGACGGCCTGGACGAATGCCCGCATTTTGCCGGCGTCCTTCACTCCCGGTGCGGATTCGATGCCGCTCGCCAAGTCCACGCCCCACGGTCGGACTTGGCGAATCGCGTCGGCCACGTTGTCCGGCGTCAGCCCGCCGGCCAGGATGAGCGGCACGCCGAGTTCGAGACCCGCCAGCAGGTGCCACGGCGCGACGTGCCCGGTGCCGCCCATCTCGCCCGCCACGAAGGAGTCGATGACGACGGCAGCCACACGCCGGGCGAGCGGGGGGCGTAAGCCCC
>JAYTTN010000835.1:0-3124 GCA_043745295.1 Fimbriiglobus sp.
GCCCCCTGTTTCTTCAGCACTAAACAGGGGGCTTACGCCCCCCGCTCGCCGAGATCAAGCACGGAATTCCCCATGAAAGTCGCGGTCATCGGCACCGGATACGTCGGCCTCGTCACCGGCACCTGTCTCGCCGAGAGCGGGAACGAGGTGACGTGCGTCGATAACAACCCCGCCAAGATCGCCCTGCTCAACGGCGGCGGGATGCCCATCTACGAACCCGGCCTCACCGAACTGGTGGCGAAGAACCGCCGCGACGGGCGACTGACGTTCACCACCGACTTGCCCACGGCCGTCCGCGCCGCCCGGCTCATCTTCATCGCCGTCGGCACCCCGCAGTCGCACGAGGGTGACGCCGACCTGACGGCGGTCTGGGCCGTGGCCAAGGCGATTGCCCTGGCGCTGAAGGACTTGCCGCCCGGCCCGGCCGGGTCGCGGGTGGTCGTCACCAAGTCCACCGTGCCCGTCGGTACCAACGCCCGCGTGGCGGAAATCCTGGCCGAGAACGGCTGCCCGCACATCGACATTTGCAGCAACCCGGAGTTCCTCAAGGAAGGCGCGGCGATCGAGGACTTCATGAAGCCGGATCGGGTGGTCGTCGGCGTGCGAAAGGCCGAAGTCGGCGACGTGTTGAAGGAGCTGTACGCCCCGTTCCTCCGCACCGAGCGGCCGTTCCTGGTGATGAGTCCGGAGTCGTCCGAGATGACGAAGTACGTGGCCAACGCGATGCTCGCCACGAAGATCAGCTTCATCAACGAGATGGCCAACCTGTGCGACCGGCTGAACGCCGACATCAACGACGTGCGGCGGGGCATCGGGCACGACCAGCGGATCGGCTTCCAGTTCCTGTTCCCCGGCCCCGGCTACGGGGGAAGCTGCTTCCCGAAGGACATCCGCGCCATCATCGGCATGGGCCGCAAGGTCGATTTGCCGCTGCGAATGATGCAATCGGTGGACGAGGTGAACGAGGCGCAGAAGCAGGTGCTGTTCTCGAAGGTGTCCGCGCACTTCGGCGGGAACCTCGCGGGCAAGACGTTCGCCGTATGGGGGCTGGCGTTCAAGCCGCGCACCGACGACATCCGCGAAGCGCCGGCCCTCGTGCTGATCGACGCGCTACTGGCCGCCGGCGCGACGGTGCGGGCGCACGACCCGGAAGCCATGAAGAACGTGCGGGACATCTACGGCGACAGGGTCGCCTTCTGCGACAAGCCCTACGGCGCGCTCGAGGGTGCCGACGCCTTGGTCATCGTGACCGAGTGGCAGGAGTTCCGCACCCCGGACTTCGAACTCATGCGGCGGCTGCTCGCCGCGCCGGTCGTCTTCGACGGCCGCAACATCTACGACGAGAAGGCGATGGCCGGGTACGGCTTCGCGTACTACGCCATCGGCCGCGGCAAGCGGGCGTGATCCGAGCCGGAAGCGTGAGCGACGGTCTTCGGCTCAGGCCGTCGCTCACGCTTCCGGCTCGGAGGTCGTTACGGGTACAGCCCGCGCTTGGCCTTCTCGTTGGCCACCTTCTCGACACCCAGGCTGAGCGCCGCCATCCGCATCGACAGCTTGCGGTCGAGCGCCTTCGACCGCACCCGCGCGAACGCCTTGAGCATCTGCTTCCGCAGTTCCTCGTTCACCTTGTTCTCATCCCACATGAACTGCTGCAAGTCTTGCACCCACTCGAAGTAGCTCACGGTGACGCCGCCGGCGTTGCACAGCACGTCCGGGATGAGGAAGATGTCGCTGTCGGCCAGGATGGCGTCCGCCCCCACGGTGGTCGGCCCGTTCGCCCCCTCCGCCAGCACCCGGCACTTGAGTTTCGCCGCGTTGTCCTTGGTGATCTGCCGCTCCATCGCGGCCGGCACCAGGATGTCGCACGGCGTCGTCAGCAGCTGGTCCTTGTCCACCGCTTCTCCGCCGGGGAACCCGTCCACCGACTTGCGGTGGTTGTCCGCGTTCTCGTACACGTACCGGTTCAGGGCCAGCACGTCGAGGCCGGCCTTGTTGAACACCGCCCCATACCGGTCGGACACGGCGATCACCTTGACCCCCCGGCGGTGCAGTTCGTCGCACGTCACCGAGCCGACGTTGCCGTACCCCTGCACCACCGCCGTCGCGCCCTCGGTGGCCAGCCGCAGCTCCTTCATCGCCTCGACGACGCAGTACACGACGCCCCGCCCGGTCGCCTCCTTGCGGCCGACGCACCCGCCCAGCTCCACCGGCTTGCCGGTCACGATCTCCGGGCAGGCGTACCCGACCGACATGCTGTACGTGTCGTAGATCCACGCCATCGTCTGCTCGTCGGTGCCCATGTCCGGGGCCATCACGTCGATCCGCGGGCCGATGATCGGCAGCACCTCCTCGGTGAACCGGCGGGTCAGCCGCTCCTTCTCTTGCAGGTTCAACTCGGCCGGATCGACGGCGATGCCGCCCTTCGCGCCGCCGTAGGGCAGGCCCATGATGCCGCACTTCCAGCTCATCCACATGGCCAGCGCGGCCACCTCGCCGATGTCCACGCTGGGGGCGTACCGCAGCCCGCCCTTGCTGGCCCCGCTGGTCATCGAGTGCTGCACGCGGTAGCCGATGAACACCTTCGTCTTGTCGTCCCGCATCCGCACCGGCACGCTGACCACGAGCGACCGCTTGGGGGTCATCAGGCGGTCCATGATACCGATGTCGTACTCCGGCATGCGGGCGGCGACGGCCCGCAGTTGGTCGCAGGCCATGCGGTAGACGGGGCTTTGCTCGAACAGGTTTCCGGACGCGGGCGCAGCCATTTGGGAACTCCGACGCGGGGAACGGGGAGAGGAACCCCACCGGGGAGAGGGCGGAGTTGCGGGAATTATACGGCGGGGCGGGGTGGGAATCGTGGCCGTTTGAAGTCGCTCTCGGCGGCGCTGCGAGTCGCGCCGACGCCGGCTCAATGAAATGCACACCGAGCGGTTCGAGATGCCGGTGAAGGCCGGTAGGACGCCGGGTACTTCCTAGCGAATCCTAATGACCTTTCGCGGCGAACCGGTCGAGTTCGAAGTGCCGGTGAAGCGACCCGAATCCGAGTTGCACGGCGGGCTGTTTTCCCACTTCTCGCAAGCGGGAGAGGTCGGTCGAAGCGGTGGTGTGGCCGGGGTTTGGGGGG
>JAYTTN010000836.1:0-11646 GCA_043745295.1 Fimbriiglobus sp.
TGGTCCTTGTCGTCGCCGGGAGCGCGGTGACCGGGCGGAACCTGACGTGTCACATCACCCCGCTGAGCGCGTACACGGTCTTCACCTGGGCCGAGATCGGCCGGCCGTCGGTCGTCACACCGGCCGCGATTTCGGCCGGCGTCAGCCAGCGGTTGGCGGGGTTCGCGTTCACCACCGCGACCGCCGCCGGCGTCAGCAGTTCGACGGCGAACAGTTCCACGCGGTACCGCGTCTCCACCTTCGCCCCGCCGGACATCGCCGCGTACTCCACCTCCGGCCGGATCGCTCGCTCGGCGACTGCGAACCCGACGCCGGCCGCCAGTTCGAGTTCCTCCACCACCTCGCGGACGCAGCACGCGCGGAACGTCTCGCCCTCTTCGACGTGCCCGCCGACCAGCGAGAACATGCCCCACCGCTCGCTCCACTGCGTCAGGAATTCCGGGCCGTCCGCACCCGCCCGTCGGATGCACGCCAGCCCCGCAACGGACACTCTCATGGCAACTTCTCCCTCGGCAGTGGAATCATACCTCCGGGGACGGATTCCGTGACACGCATTTCGGCACGTTGCTACAATCGAAACGATGACACTCCCATTTGGAAACGACATCGAGGCCGACCGTGTCCGCCACCAACTCCCCGCTGACCCCCGAAGTGTGCCGCACGTTCGTCGCCCTCGAGCGGGCCAAGGGCGTGCTGAAGGCAGTCGCGGCCGACCTCGGCGAGGCCACCCCGACGCTGTCCAAGCGGCTCCGCCCGCTCGTCGCCGGCGCGCCGCCGCACCTGGTCCGGCCGTGGCTCCGCAAGGTGGGCAAGCGGTTCCTGCTGACCGAAGAGGGGACCGCCATGCTGCCGGCGGCGACCGACCTGGCCGACCGGTGGGATCGGCTGGTGGCCGACGCCGAGCGGCAGCGGCTGCCGGGGCTGACGGTGGCGTGCGGCCAAGAAGCGGCCGGCGGGGTGGTGCTGACGGCGGCGGCGGCGTTCCGAAAGGCGCACCCAGAAGCGCCACTACGCATCGCGGTGGTGCGCGGCCGGCGGCGGATCGAGGGAGTGGCCGGCGGGCAGTACGACCTCGCGCTGGTGACGAGCCAGAAGGCCGAGATCGAGGCCATCGCCCGGCGGAAAATGGCCGTGCGCCAGTTGGGCGAGGACAAGCTGGTGCTGGCGTGCGAGGCGAAATCCGAGTGGGCGAAGGAGTTCGAGGACGGCGCGGCGGAGGTGACGGCGGCGCAGCTCAAGGAGTGGCCGTTCGTGCTGCCGGAGCCGGACGCGGCGGTGCGGCAGGAGTGGGACGACCGCCTGGCCAAAGCGCTGCCGCACCCGCCGGCGGCGGTCATCGAGGTGGGCGGCTGGCGGGTGCTGCTGGGCTATGTGGTGGCCGGGTTCGGCGTCGGCCTGTTGCCGACCTCGGTGGCGGACGGCCGGAAGGACCTCCGCACCCGCCCGCTGGCCGACGCCCTCCGGCCCCGCAACCACCTCCGCGTGGTGACGCTGCCCGACCCCGTCAACGCCGCGCTGGTGGCGGATTTCGCCGCCGAACTGGGGTAGAGTGCGGAAACCGTTCGTCCCTCGAAAACACTCACGCCGGTGCGGTCGCCGTCCGCCGCCGGTAGCCGAAGGCCCCGGCCAGTGCGATCCCGCCGAACACCGCCAGCGTCGCCGGCTCCGGGATGACGGTCAGGGCGGACACGCGGACGTTATCCAGCGCGGCACCGTAGGGCGAATTCTCGTCGCTGCGGAAGGTCAAAGTGGTGGTCGCCGAAGTCGCGGTGAACGAGAACCCGCGTTCCTGCCAGCCCATATTCGCGGTGGTGTTTCCGACCCCGACGGTGAAGGTGAACGGCGCGAAAAGGATCCCATCCGTACTGACGCTCAACTGCTTCGTGCCGACCCCGCCATCCGGGTTGCCCGCCATGTCGAACAGGACGTTGTACACCTGGCCAGAAGTGGTGTCGAAGCTCTGCTGGATGGTTCCCGACGCTCGGCCACTCAGGTCGAGGCTGCTCAGCCCTTGGCTCGGGTTCCAGCCGCCTCGTATCCAGTCCACGCTGCCGACGGTCACGGTCCAACCGGGAATCGAGTTGTTGATCGCGAAGAGTTCGGTGTACCCCTGTCCATTCGAGTTTACGGGGGCCGTCTCGAAGCTGCCGTTGGTGAACGGCGCGGCGGCGACGGGCATCGAGGCCAGGAGCGTGACGGCCAGCACGGTCAGGGACAACTTCATGGGCGACCTTCCTCAAGGGGGGTAAAAGCCGTGTCGGGACTGGACTACCCCTAGCCAGGCCCGACACGGTGGGCAACAGTTTCCTTTCGGAAAGGCCGGTTCGTCGGTCGGGGCCGGTTGAGCGGACACGCCAGACGACGGCACGATGCTACCCACATGTTTTACGGGTGAGAGGAAGGATTTGTTCCCCCAAAGTAGTCCCGCTTTGGGTGGAAGGAGCCGCGCGCCCGAATTCACGACACCGGTGTTTCTGACAGTTAGCGCCCGCCTGATTTCACCTCCGCCAAGCGCGCTGCCACCCGCGCGGCGGCGATCAAGCTGCTCGAGTCGGCGACGCCCCTTCCCGCGATGTCGTACGCGGTGCCGTGCGCCACACTCACGCGCACGATGGGCAGCCCGGCCGTCACGTTCACCGCCCGCCGGCCGCCGAGCAGCTTCATGGCGATGTGCCCGTGGTCGTGGACCATGCAGACGACGCCGTTGAACCGCGCTCGGTTGTGCGGCAGGAAGATCGCGTCCGCCGGGATCGGACCGGTCGCGTCGATGCCCTCCGCCTTCGCCAGTCGAATCGCCGGGGCGATGACCTCGGCTTCCTCGTTCCCGAAGAGTCCGCCGTCGGATGCGTGCGGGTTGAGCGCCGCCACGCCGATGCGGGCCGAGCTGCCGGTGAGCTGCGGGACGATGCCGTGCAGCAGGCGAATCGTGTCGAGGACCGACTCGACCGTGACGTGGTCGAACGCGCTCTTCAAACTGCGGTGCAGGGTGACGTGCGCGACCGCCAGCGGCAGCTCGTCGTCATAAAGGAGCATGGCGTGCGACTTCGCGCCGGTGCGGGCGGCCAGGATTTCCGTGTGGCCGGGGAACGGCACGCCGGCCGCGTGCAACCCCTCCTTGTGCAGCGGGCAGGTGACGATGCCGTCGGCCCGCCCCGCCAGGCACTCGTCGATGGCGTAACACAGCCAGTCGTAGGCCGCCCGCCCCGCCGCCGCCGACACCTCGCCGAGCCGCACGCCCGACAGGTCGGCCGCCGACGGGTTGACGACCGGCAAGTGCGGCGGGAGCCACGCCGGGTCGCCGATGACAACGGGCTGACAGCAGTCGAGCAGCCGGGGCCAGGCGGCGGCCACGATCTCCGGGCCGATGCCGGCCACGTCGCCGAGGGTGACGAGCAGTTTCGGAAGGGGCATTGGCGACACCAGAGTAGTCACAGGAACGCCGCGACCAGCGAGGCCAGCAGCGCCAGGATCAGGCACACCCAGACCCACAGCGGCTTGCCGTCGCGCCGGCCTTCGGTGGAGATGTAATTCTCGCACCGGGGGCAGTACTGCGCCTCTTCGTACACCAGCTCGCGGCAGTATGGGCAGGCCACCATCGCCGGCGCGTCGTCGTGGTAGACGCCGTCCGGCAACTCGTCGTCCTCGAAGTCCTCGTTGTCGACCGGGTCGCGGTGGCGGGCCATGCGAAACCTCGTCGGTTCGATCCGAGCCGGAAGCGTGAGCGACGCGTGTTCTTCTTGTGGCACCGGCCTCCGAGCCGGCGGTCCGAAATCACACCGTCTCGGAGGAGGCCGGTGCCACAAAACCTGT
The DNA here is from genome assembly GCA_043745295.1 of Fimbriiglobus sp. Lineage (GTDB taxonomy): Bacteria > Planctomycetota > Planctomycetia > Gemmatales > Gemmataceae > JALHQU01. Next base: position 3,811 of record JAYTTN010000836.1, read on the forward strand.
GAAGAACCGTCGCTCTCGCTTCCGGCTCCGAAATACTCACTTCCGGGCGGCGAACCACTCGGCCGCTACGACTTTCGACGGCTCCGACGCCGGGCGGTTCTGGCCGCCGATGGTGTCATCGTACCGGTGCGGGATGGTGCCGAGCGCCTCCACCAACTCCGGGATGTCGCCGGCATGGAACACGCCGGGCACCAGCACGTCGTGCGGGATGAAGAACTGCGGCGCGTCGAGGATGCTGCGGAACGACTTCAGCCCGCCGCGGGCCGCAACAGCCGAGATGTCGTCCTCGAACACCGGCACCAGCACGGCCAGCAGCGCGCCGAGCGGTTCGCCGAACGTCGGGAACGGGTCCACCTCCATCGGCGTGGCCATCGGCGTGTCGGCCGGATTCGTCGCGGCGAAGCTGTCGCCCCACAGCATCACGCCCTTCGGGTCGATGTCCGCGCGGGTCTTCAGGTGCCGCATCACCGCCCGCGCGTCGGCGAGCCGAAGCCCCAGTAGTGTGCGGCCGAGCAGCCACTCGTTCAGAGACGCCGAGGTCCGGTTGCTGCTGTGCCGGGCACTGTCGCCGCCGGCCTTCGTCTCGCCGGTGCCGCGCACGTCTGGCAGCGCCACCGCGAACCCGGCCTTGAGGAGATCCGCGATGTCCTGTTGGCGGTGCAGCAGGAACCCGGCCTTGCCGTCGTGCGCGAACCCGACCACGACCGGCAGTTTGCCCGCCGCCTTCTCCGGCCTCAACAGTAATAGCGGCAGCACGACACCCGGTTCCGGTTCCAGCGCGATCCGCTCCGTCGTGACGCCGTCGGCGGTCGTCGCCTTCGACTCCAACACCTTCGCCGCACCAGCCGGTTCGCACGACGCCAGGACAGCGGCCCACCGCGCCTTCAATTCTCCCCGTCCTCGCTTCGGCATCGCATCCGCAGTCGCGCCGGCCAGTTCGTGGACCAGCTTCGGCGTCACGCCGTCCACCGGCTTCGTCAGGCACAAGAGATCGTTCGCCGGCAGCCGCTTGGAATACTCCTTCGGCACCGGCATCTCGAACCACTTGGCGAACGCCGCGTGCAGCCCCTCCCGGTGGAGCGCGCCGATGTTGTTGCAGTGTGAGCTTTCCGGCGCTTGGCCCTTCAGGCTGCCCCGCCCGTTCGCGGCGGCGAAATGGTCCGACGCCTTCTCCAGCTCGAACGCCTTCCGAATGCGCGGGTAGACCGGGTCGCGGTCCTTGTCCCAGGCGAACTCGGACGAATGCACCAGCCGGCGCGGGGCCACCGACGCCACGATCATCCAGTGCGCGAACCCGTCGGCCGCGCCCCGGCGGATGCATCGCGAGGTCTCCCAGTACGCCTCACCGAAGAAGCGGAACTTCGTCTCGGCGTCGGCCGGGATGGGGTAGTCCTCCGGCTGTGGGCTGCCGAAGTTGAACGGGGCCACGGCCGTCACGCGCGGGTCGAGCGCCGCCGCCACGCCCGCCGGGTCGCCGCCGCCGGCCACCGCGCCGAGCAGGATCGTCTTCGACTTGTCCGCGCCGGGTCGGGCGTGCACCACGTCGATGCCGCGCATCAAATCCCACGCCAGCCAGCCGATGAGACTGTCGCCGATCAGGTCGAGTTGCGTGCCGACCGCGTACCGGTGGAAGTAGTCCTGGCGGCCGACGCGGAACGGCTTCGGGTAGTCGGCGGCGGTGCGGAACGGGTGCTGCCGCCGCTCGCCGTGGCCGAGGTGGTCGGGCACCAGCACGAGGCAGCCGGCCCGCGCCCACGTCATGCCCATGTCTTGCAACTCGCCTTCCGTCTTCGGGTTGTGGTGGCTGTGGCTGATGACGACGCACGGCATCTTCGCCGGCGGGTCGGCCGGGCGGTACAGGTTGGCCGTCACCCACAAACCGGGGCGGGACTCGCACACGACGTTCTCGACGACGAAGCCGTCGCCCTTGATCTCGCCGACGGTCTTGATCGCCATCGCCTTCGGCGGTTCGGGGAACGTGCCGATGGCGGTCTTCAACTTGGCGATGCGGGCGTCGCGGAAGGCGTGCCACTCGTCGGGGGTCGTCACCTTCGCCCACGCGGCGTTCTCGCGGGTGACGGCGTCTTGCAGGCGTTTACCGGCGTCGGCGCGAAGCAGCTTCGGCAGCTCCTTGGCGCGGTCGGAGCCGGCCGGGAAGACGCGCGGGTCGATGGCCTTGACCGCGTCGGCCGTCGGCGGTTCGGCGAGGGCGAGCGCGACGGCGAACAGCACGGCCACGAGTGACAGCCGCATGTCAAGACCTCGGAGAAGGGCGGCACTTGTTAGCCCGCCGCGGGCAGATAATGGCCAACATCGTCCCAAGTCGTCGAGGTCGCCCGTGATGCCGCGCTGGCTCGTGCTGTTGGCCCTCGCCGCACCGCTGGCGGCGGCGGACCCGCGCCTCGACGCCGACGGCGTGCCGCTGCCCGACCGCGCCCTCGCCCGGCTCGGCAGCACCCGCTTCCGCACCTGGGACAAGCTGACCGGGCCGGTGTTCACCCCCGCCGGCGAGCTGCTGTTCGGCGAACCCGACGGCGAGGCCGTTCACTTCCGCTTCATGGACGCCCGCACCGGGCTGTTCGTCCGCAAGGTCACGCTCCGCAGCGGCGAATTGGCCGGCCACGACGCGGTGCAGAACGTCCTCGGCGTGTCGGACGACGGCCGCGCGTACGTCGTCCTCACGGCCGAAGCCGGCACCCGGCGAAGCCACGTCGTCACCTGGGACATCGCGCGGGGCAAGGTGATCGCCCGCACGCCGATGGACGTGCGGAGCGGCGTCCCGCCGTTCGCCGAGAACCTCCGCTGGTACGCCCGGTTCGACCGCGACACCGGCGACGTGACGGTGGCGGACGCCCGCACCGGGCTGTCGCGGCAGGTGTGCCGGGTCGAACCCGACGCGCGGCCGGAGCTGTTCCCCGCGCCGGACGGCAAGAGCGTTGTCGTGGGCACCGACTCCGCCCTGGCGGTGTACGAGGTGGCGACCGGCAAACTCGTCCGCGAGGTCGTGACGGCCAAGGAAGGGCACGCCCTCTCCGGCATGTCGGCGCGGTACTCCGGGGACGGGAAGACGGTGGTGGTGCGGGTGTCGGGCAAGGAGCAATTCAGCGGCGTCTGGCGGTGCGACACGCGGACGGGCAAGCTGGAACTCCTCGACATCAAGGCCGAAGAGTTCTTCGTGTCGTCCGTCAGTCCGGACGGCGGGCGGCTGATCGCCACCGGCCGCGACTTCCGCGGGGAGCTGCTCCTCGACCTCCGCACCGGCCGCCGGGTGGAGGTCGCCGGGTCGTTCCGCAACATCGTCCGCTTCGACGCGGCCGGCGAGCGGTTCGTCACGAACGGGCCGAAGCAGATCACCGTCCACAACGCGGAGACGGGGCTTCCGATCAGCCGACCGCCCGACCCGCTGCCGGTGGCGTTGCAGTTCCACGACGGCGGGCGCACCGTGGCCGCGTTCGGTGACAGCACGGTGACACTGTGGGACGCGGCCGCCGGCCGGGAGCGGACCCGGTTCGACCGGCCGAAGGAGTGGCGCGGGCTGCCGTTCGCCGGCGGGCGGAGGGTGTTCGCCGAATCGCCCGACGGCCTGTTCGCGCTGATCGATCCGCTGACCGGCCGGGTGGAACCCCGCAACTGGAAGTACCTGGCCAACGCGCGGGCTGTCGAACCGACCCCGTGCGGGCGGTTCGTGGTCGCGGCATTCAGCAACGACGGGCAGACGCGGGTGCTGAAGTTCGCGGTCTCGTCCGGCGAAGTGGTCGGCGAAGTCCACGGCCTACCGGTTCGTTTTGCCGGAAGCAGCATGGCGATCTCGGCCGACGGGAACCGGGTCGCTGTCACGGGCGGTTTCTACGAACTCCGGGATGACATGACCTCTTCGAGAAGCGTCTTGGTGTGCGACATGGCCACGGGGAAGACCCTGTGTCACCGGAAGTACCTCGTGAATGCCATGTCTCGCCTGCCGCTACCCGCACTCAGCCGTGACGGGTCGCGGCTGCTTGTGGGTGCGGATCGACAAGAGACTCCCGATCGGCGTGGGATGTACGGAGTGGAGCATTTCGACTCCGGTGGGATCATCGATCCGGTCACGGGGTCCGGCATCGCCGAAGTATCGAAGAAGGGTGACTACTGTCAGTCGGTCGCCGTCTCCGCCGATGGTCGAGTGTTCGCGTGCGGGTGGGGGTCCGGCCAGGTGCAACTCCTCGAAGCGGCGACGGGCGGACTTCGCACCAGTTTCCAGCACAAGGACGCGATCACCGCACTGGCGTTCTCGCCGGATGGGACCAAACTGGCCGCCGCTTCGCCAGATGCCCCGGTGTATCTGTGGGACGTGCGCGGGAAGCTGCTCGACTTGCCGAAGGCGTTCGACGCTGCAACCGGGGACGCGCTGTGGATGGCGCTGGCCAGCCCCGACGCCGCGAAAGCGTTCGATGCCATGCAGCAACTGGCCGCCGCGCCGGGCGATGCCGTGAAGCTGCTCGCCCGGAAGCAACCGCCGGCCGTCGCCCCCGCGCCGGAGTGGTTCGCCGAGCGGGTGATCGAGTTGCAAAGCCGGTCGTTCGCCGTCCGCGAACGGGCCACGGGCGAACTGGAAGCGGTGGCCGAGGTAGTGCAACCCTGGCTGGCCGAGGAGCGGAAGCGGAGCGAATCGCCGGAGGTGCAACGGCGGCTGGCACGAGCGCTCGCGGCCATCGGGTCGAACTCGCCGGACCGCCTACGGGTGCTGCGGAGTGTCGAGGTGCTGGAGTGGCTTCGCACGCCGGCGTCCGTGGAACTGCTGACGGCGTGGGTCGCCGGTGCCGCCCGCGCCCCGCTCACCGTCGCGGCCGGGCAGGCGGTACGGCGGTGATGTTTTCGTCTCGTACTTCCCTTCCTTGACGCCGCCCGTCGCAGCGGGGATAGTAACGTCCGTCCTCCCCCTCCCCGTGGAACCCGTCCCATGCGCCGCCACGCCACGCTGCTGTTGCTGTTCGCCGGCCCCGCGTTCGCCGACGAGCTGACCGCCAAGAAGACGAAAGACGCCGTCGAGATCACCTTCGGCAAGGAAGTCGTCACGACGTACCACATCGGCGAGACGGTGGCGAAGCCGTACTTCTGGCCGGTGAACGCGCCGGGCGCGGTGCCGGTCACGCGGGCGTGGCCGATGGCGAAGGGCACCGCCGGCGAGACGACCGACCACGTCCACCAGAAGTCGGCCTGGTTCTGCCACGGCGACGTGATCCCGGTCGGGATGGAACTGAAAGTGCGGTCGTCGGACAAGCGGGTGGAAGGCGTGGACTTCTGGTCCGAGGGGGCCGGGCACGGGAAGATGGTGTGCGTCGAAGTCGGCGAGGTCAAACCGGTGTCGAAGACCGAGGTCCGCATCCCGACGCGGAACGAGTGGCGGACGCCGGACGGGGTAAAGATTCTCGACGAGTCGCGCCTGATTCGCGTCGTGAAGTTGGACGCCGGCTACCTCATCGACCTGCACATCGAGTTCACCGCCGGCGTGTGCGACATCCGGTTCGGGGACACGAAGGAGGGGTCGATGGGCGTCCGCGCGCCGGATGCGTTCGGCGTGTCGCGGAAGGACGGCGGGGCGATCGCGTCGGCGGACGGGAAGACGGTGACGGCCGGGACGAAGGACAACCTGCCCATCTGGGGCCGGCCGGCCGCCTGGCACGACTACAGCGGCAAGGTCGGAGACAAGGACGCCGGCATCGCCATCTTCGACGGCGAGAAGAACGCCTCGCCGGCGTACTGGCACACCCGCGCCTACGGCCTCATGGCCGCGAACCCGTTCGCCCGCGAGAAGTCCGGCTACCCCGGCCTGAAGGGCAAGACCGAACTGGTGACGATCAAGAAGGGGGAGAAGCTGCCGCTGCGGTACGCCATCTACGCGCACGCCGGCGACGCCAAGGCCGGCAAGGTGGCCGAGGCGTACCAGTCGTTCCTCGGCAAGTGACGCCGAGGTCGGGTAGCATCTTGGGAGGGTGAGGCCAGCGCCGTCCACATCTTTGGCGGAACAACCTTGTTGTGGGGCGAGCCAGTCCCGCCCCGCGCCAGTCGAACGAGAGGTGGAGCCTGGTGGGGACATCTACCGAGGCGACGGAGCCAGCCACCCAACACCTCTCCCCCACGCCCGTGGGGGAGAGGTCGGAACGGCGCAGCCGGTCCGGGTGAGGGGGCGCTACGCGGAGGAAAGCCCCCTCACCCGCCTCGTGCGGGGCGCACGAGGCGACCTCTCCCCCGCTGCGCGGGGCGAGAGGTGGGGCGGGATTCGTCATTCCGCCACGGTTTTCCGGTCGATTCCTATCCCCAACCCGTAGACAGTGCCGTCCTCCTTCTCTCGGCACCTCGCGTCCGTTCGCGGAGCGAACGACGACGACCTCGGTACCACCCCGCCGCTACCGGTCGCTCCGCAGGAAGACGGCAGCCATCGGGTTATCCACCGGGCAGTACTGGTCGGTCAGGACCAACTCCATTTCGCGGGCCAGCAGCTCGGCGACCGGTGCGTCCGACAGCCTGTAGCGCGAACCGCCGCCGGGAGTCCGTCATCCCGCAAATGCCTAAGACTCCACCACTGACAGCCGAGGGCGGGGCCTGCCCGTGGGGCAAGAATGGTCGGCCGGGCGCGACCCCGTCACTTCGGCTGAATCCGTTCCAGCACGCGAAGGGCCAGCTTGTCGATCTCGTCGCCCAGGGCGGCGGCGGCTAGGACCACCACCGCCCGCTTCGAGGCGGGGGTGAACGCCAGCATGCTCCGGTAGCCGCCGGTGCCCCCGTTGTGCCAGACCGCCACGCCCCCGTCCTTCAGCGTGAGCCGGTGCCAGCACAACCCGATGTCGATGACGTCCGGAACGACCACCTCCCGCTTGGCGTGACTCGCCGTCAGAACGTCGAGGAGCGGGGTTTTCACCTCGCCCAGGTTGGCAGCGGCGAAGCGGAGCAGGTCGGCCGCCGACGACCGCAGCCCGCCGCACGCTTCCAGGGTGGCGAAGTCCCACGGGTCGGCCGGCTTCAGGTCGGCGGAATGCCCCCGCGCCAGGCGGGCCTTCCGCGCGCCCGTCAGGGCTTCGCCGGTGTCTTTCATCCCCAGCGGCAGGCACACCCGCTCGCGGACCAGCGCGTCGAAGCCGTCGGCCTTCGCCGCCGACACCAGCGCGTGCCCGAGGAGGCCGACGGCGAGGTTCGAGTACTCGCACTTGGCCCCCGGCTCCCGCTGGGGCGTCAGCGCGGCCGTCAACCCGACCAGCTTCGGCCGGGTGAAGTCGGCGTAGGGGTTGGCTGCGTTCCGGGCGAGCAGGGGCAGCAGCGGCGGCTGCACCGCCAGCCCGCTCCGGTGCGTGGCCAGGTGGAGCAGCGTGACGGGCTTGTCCGACTTCGCGCGGACGCGCAGGTCGGCCGGCAGGTGCGCGTTCGCCGGGTCGTCGAGTGCCACCTCCTTGCGGGCGACCGCGTCCGCCAGCAGCACGCCGGTGAACGCCTTCGTGATCGAGCCGATCTCGAACAGCGTGTCGCCGTCGGGCACCGCCTCCCCGGTCGGAGTCGTCACCTTGCCGTAGCCGAACGCGTGCGGCTTGCCGTCCGCCCAGACGCCGACCACCAGCCCGACCGCCGGCTTGTCCTTGGTCAGCGGTTCGGCCAGCGGATCGACGACGGCTTTCCAGTCCGCGGCCGGGGCCACCGCCGCGAGCGAACCGAGGACGACGAGGACGGCGAATCGCATGGGACAACTCCGACGCGGGGGAAGACTGGCGAAAGATCATACCGCGCCCGATCGATCTGTGCCGGGTTTTGTCTCGTTCGCCCGCCGCGCCGGCAAGGGACGAACCGCACGAGGGGTTCGCCCCTTGCCGG
>JAYTTN010000837.1:0-3123 GCA_043745295.1 Fimbriiglobus sp.
GGCGGTCAGCCGGTCGGCCAGGTCGTAGTACGAGCCGGCGTAGGTGACGCGGGCCTTCACGCCGGTCGTCGGCGTGCCCAGCGCGCCGGTGCCGGTCTCCCCGTCCACGCGGTCCCGGCCGGTCGTTTGAATCGCGTTCGAGCCGGCGTCGTAGGCCACTTCGGCCTGCGCCCACACGGTGTCGCCGGTCACGGTGGCCGCGTCGGCCCAGGTGGTGTCCCCGCCGCCGTCGGTCAGGTACGCCGCCACCGGCCGGCCGAGGCCGTCGTACTGGGTCTTCCGCACCTGCCCGTCCGGGGCCAGCTCCTTCAGGTCCAGCCCGCGAATGTCGAACCACACCTGCGAGGTCAGCGGCGTGGACGCCAGCGCCCCGGTCGTCTGGTTCACCCCGTAGTCGTCGGTGCGGTAGTTCCGGCCGTACTCGTCGTAGGAGTAAACGGTGTAGGCCCGGCGGAGGGACGACGACGGGGCGGCGGTGGAGACGGACACGCCGTCGCCGTCGTACACCGCCGAGGTGAGGGTCTCGCCCAGGTTGTCGCGGGTGACGAACGCGAGCGGCCGGTTGACCGACGTGCTTTCGCTGGCCTCGACCCCGGACTTGGCGGCGACGGCCCTGTCCCGCCAGTCGTAGGCGATCTGGGTGACGCGGGCGATCCGCCCGTTGTTCGGGCACTCGGTGTACGAGGTCAGGTTCGAGTCGCCGACCCCGCCGCCGTCGTAGGCGGCTTCCGCCACCTTCACCATGTCGGTGCCGGCCGTGTTCGTCACGCTCCAGAAGCCGGTCGTCGGCGTGTCGTCGGTGCCCACCCAGGTGCTCGTGGCGCGGCCCAGGGCGTCCCGCTCGGTGCGGGTGATAGTGCCGGCCGCCGACACCGCCTTGTTCGGCCGCCCCTGCTTGTCGTAGGCCTGCTGGGTGCGGTAGAAGTTCGTCCCCTGGGTGCCGATGTTCGCCGCCGTCGAGTACGTCACCCCGGTCGGGTCGAAGTACGAGTCCGAATACGTCGTCTGGCCGGCCGGGTTGCGATAGCTGCGGCTCAGCGACTGGATGCCGGAGACGGCCTCGGTGCCGGTCGGCCGGCCGCCGCTGACCGTCGGGGCGGCGCTCATGGTGAGCGAATCGGTGTACCCGCTCGCCCAGTCGTCTCGCATGACGACCGTCGGCCCGGTCGGCGCGTTTGCAGTCGAGTCCCACCCGCCGTAGACCCGGACTTCTTTGGCCGCGTCGTTGTGGGTGGCGTACGTGACGTGCCCGAGCGGATCGACGCTCTTGGTGGTGCGGCCCAGCGCATCGACCTCGTACGTCGAGATCAGGTGCAGCCCGGCCCCGGACGGCGTGCTCCACCCGCTCGGCAGGTTGGCGAAGTCGGAGGTGTTGGCCGCGTTCACGTCGGCGATGGCCTTCACCACCGCCCCGGTGAGGGCGTCGTAGGCGGTGTACCCCAGCACCCCGGCCGCGTCCTTCGACCAGATCGGCCGACCCAGCGCGTCGAATACGGTGACGGAGCTGGCCGCCGAGTTCGGGCCGTTCTGGGCGGTCGTGACAATCGGCTGGGTGGCCGTCACCGACGCCATCTCCGCCGTCGAACCCTGCCAGGTGTAGGCGTAGGTGGTCGTCTCCGCCCCGGTGCCGTCGTCGTTGCGGTACCGCGTGCTGGCGGCGACGTGGTAGCGGGTCTGGCCGTTCGCCGTGCGGGAAATGTACGCCGTGTCCGACTGCGGCACCGCCGTCCCGCCCGTCCCCTTCTGGATGGCCGTACTCTTCACATAGCCCGCCACGTCCCCGGCCGTCGAACTGGTGGCCGTGGTGCCGGTGCCGTAGGTGACGGTGCCGATGAGGCCGTCCGCCGCCCGCAGGTACGTCGCCGACGACCCGCTCCAGCCGACCAGGTCGGACAGCGCCTCGTCGTACCCCGTCACCGCCGACGGGTTGGCCGTCAGGATCGCCCGCCCGTCCGAGTCGTACTTGGTGACGCTCAGCCACGTCTTGCCGGTGGCCGGCTCGGCGGTCACGCTCAGCAGCTGCTGCCCGTACCCGTTCGCGTAACTCACCTTCACGGTCCCGTCGTCCAGCGTCTCGGCCACCTTCGCTACCCAGTCGTTGATGCCCGAACCGGGGCTGGCCTTGACCGAGTAGCTGACCGCCGACGTGCCGAGGCCGCCGCTGCACGCGCTGCACCCGGCCCCCGCCGTCACCACCTTGGTCGCCCGCTTGCTGGTGGGGTCGTACTCCAGGGACACGTCGGCGTACTCGGCCACCTGCGCGTCCGTCAGCGCCGACGGGGCCGTCCCCGAGTACGTCGCCTTCAGCCGCGCGGTGGCCGCCGCCCCCAGGTGGTACTTCAGCCCGCCCGCGTACCCGGTCGTCGCGCCCGAGGCGTAGTACCGGTCGTACGTCTCCTCCAGCACCGTCCCCGCCGCGTCCTTCACCGTCGTCCCGACCAGCGCCAGGTCGCTCGCCCCGCTCACCGCGGCGTAGCCGTACTCGACCGTCCGCACGGTGGCCCACGACCCCGACCCGACCTTCCGCCGGCGGGTGACCGAGGTCTGGTAGCCGGACACGTCGAACGCCGACACCAGGCTCTCCACCGCCCCGGTCGCCGCGTCCGTCATCTGGAGTTCGGTCGCCCGCCCGGCCGAGTCCCAACTCGTCACCTCGGCCGCGTTGCCGGCCGCGTCCACCCGCTTCTTCAGCCGCCCGGCGCGGCCAGTCGGGGTGCCGCTGCCGAAGTCGTAGAAGTAGAGCGTCGCTCCCCGCCCGTCGGTCAGTTCCAACTCGCCGGTGCTGGAGTTCTGGACGAGCACGGCCGGGTGGCCGAACGGGGTGGTGTAGGTGCCGCCGGACGCGAAGTCGAACCAGAGCGCCGCCCCGGCCCCGTCGATCATGGCGATCTTGCTGCCGCCCGACTGCTGGGTCAGCCGCGGCAGGCCGGCGGCCACCGCCCCGGTGCCCGCCTTGGCCGTGCCGTCGGCGTACCCGGTGGCGTTGGTGAACCCGACGGCCCCGCGGGCCAGCCCGCCGGACACGGACGACGCGATGTCCCCGTCCGCCCCGTCGGTCAGCTTCACCGACACCTGCCCGCTGTCCGCCACCGACCCGGCCGTGGCCGGCGCGCCGTTGCTCGG
>JAYTTN010000838.1:0-3116 GCA_043745295.1 Fimbriiglobus sp.
CGCAGCGGCTGGCCGGCGGGGCGGACCGGCGCGTCGCGGGGTTGCGGCTCGACGCCGTCGCCGCGCACCGTCACGACGCCGCGCAGGCCGCCGTTGATGTACGGGTACTTCTTCGTCGAGTAGTAGCGGTAAAGCCCACCCTCGGTCCGGCCGTTGAACTCGTCGAGGTCGGTCGGCGCGTTGCCGTCGGCGTCGGTGGTGCCGTAGAGGGCGTAGCCGTCCAGCGCGTAGCCGATCGGGTTACCCCGGCCGACGGCCTTCTCGAGGTGGAGCGGGGCGACGTGATAGTGGTAGTCGTCGCCGCGGCCGCAGTGCCCGCCGTACTCGTCGAGTTCTCCGGCCAAGTACGCGTCCTCGCCGCGGTTGTTTAACGCGTTAAAGATCGGCACGCCGTTGACCGCCAGGGCGATCGCCCCGCGGTAGAGGTGCGTCTTCCCCGAGATCGGCTTGTCGGCGAGCCGCGGCTTGAGCGGGATCTGCCAGGCGTTCTCGCCGGTGTACGGCTGCGGCAACGGCACTTGCTGCTGCCACGCCCGGATGCCGACCATCATCGGGTGGTCCGGGAAGCCGCTCGACCCGACGAACAGGGTGTCGTCGTCACTGCGCAATTCGAGCTTGTCCTTGAACGGCTCGAAGTGCCGTTGCGCGACCGGGGCCGGCTTGTCCGCCGGCGTCGCGAGCAACGGCACGAGGGCGTGGCCGGCGAGCAACGCGGCGATGGCCAGGGCGATTGCGGTTCGCATCGGGATTCCGTTCTCCGCGGCCGAGGGATTCGACACATGAGTGTCACACGGGCGGCAGTAAACCCGCCGGCCGAAACCGGGCGGGTGACGCATTTCATTAAGATTTTGCCCCGGCGTCGCGTTACACTGGCGTCCGCCCCGCACTCCCCGGAGGGTTGGCCGTGTCGTCACGTCGCCTGGGTTGGCTCGCCGCCGGCCTCACTGGTGTCGCCCTATTGGCTGTCGGCTTCGGGCTATCGAACTCCCCGCCGGGTAGCGCGCCGGGCCAACTCGCCGCCGGCCCGGCCAAGCCCGGCCCGGACCCCTTCGGCTACAGCGCCGCCTTCGACGCGGAGGTGGCGAAGCTCGGCCAGATCACGCCGGGGCAGTTCGCCGCCGCCTACCCGCCGCCGGCGTACCTGGCGAAGCTCTCGTGGGACCCCACCACCGCCAAGTTCTTCGACCAGATCAACGCCGAGAAGGTCTTCAAGCCGGCCGTGACGCGCCCCCGGAGTGAGGGTGGCGGGACTTACACGCAGCCAGCCTACGAACTGCCGGGGTACAAGCTGACGCCCGACGAACTCGCCAAGTTCCAGGCTAACGGCTTCGTCGTCTCGGAGCGCCTCGGCGGCTACTCGTTCGGGCAGGCGTACTACGACGTGTACACCCGCGACTTGCCGGTGTTCATCTCGTCCGACTCGGTGCTGCACGCCTGGCACCGCAGCTACGACGCCATGCTCGCCGAACTCGAACTGACGTACCTGAAGCAGGCCCTCGAATCGCTGCTCGGCGGCCTGCACGACGCCCTGCCGGCCGCCCACGCCGCCTATGGCGCGGGGCTGATGAAGGACTCGGTCCTCGACGCTGACTACTTCCTCGCCGTCGGCCGCAGCCTGTTCACCGACGGGCAGGTGCCGAGCAAGTTCGCACAGAACGACCGCATCGCCGCAACCCTTACCGCGGTGAAGAACGAAGGGATGCACACGTTCAAGCTGTTCGGCCGCGACCGCGAGATGGACTTCAGCCAGTTCAAGCCGCGCGGGCATTACGAGTCCGACCGGGAGCTGCGCAAATACTTCAAGGCGATGATGTGGTGCGGCCGCACCGACCTGCGCGTCGCCGGCGGCTACGACGCCACTGGCGTGCTGTCGAACGGCCGCGAACTCGGTGCGTCGGTCGTACTGCTCGACCTGCTGCGCCGCTCCGGACGCGAGGAGTCGTGGCGGCAGTTTGACCGGGCCATCCAGACCTTCGTCGGCCGCACCGACCCGGCGACCTTCGACGACCTCGCCCGCGTCACCGCCGCCGCCAAGGTCCACTCGCCCGCCGACCTCAAGACCGACGACGACTTGAAAGCGCTCGCCGACGTGATCCTCGACTCCAGCGCCGGCAAGCAGGACGTGCGCGGCGACGTGTACGCCTCGCCGCACCCGAGTGTCAAGGTGTCGCTGCCGCGGTCGTTCACGGTGCTGGGGCAGAAGTTCGTCGTCGATAGCTGGGTGACCTCGAAGGTCGTCTTCGACGACATCCTTTGGGACGACACCAAGGTCATCCGCCGGGTGCCGAGTTGCCTCGACGTGGCCTTCGCCGCGCTGGGCAACAACCACGTCGTGCCGGACCTTGTCGGCCGCATCGAGGGCGGCTCGCACCGCTTCCGCGACGGCAAGTCGTACCAGCACAATCTCGCCGCCGTGCGCAACGTCCTCGACGGCCTCGACGCGAAGGCGTGGGACGAGACGATGTATATGGCGTGGCTGAAGACTCTGCGGACGCTGTCCGCCCCGGCCGACGCCAAGGTGCCGGAGGCGATGCGGACCCGCGCCTGGGCGATGAAGCAGACCAACACGCAACTGGCGTCGTGGTCGCAACTGCGGCACGACACCATCCTCTACGTCAAGCAGTCGTACACGGGAACGCCGGGGTGCTACTACCCGGCCGGGCTGGTCGAGCCGGTGGTGCCGTTCTGGGCGCAGCTCGAAGTGACGGCCAGTCGTTCGGCCGACCTGCTGGCGGCGACGCCATTCCCCCCGGCCGTCGCGGCAACGCAGGCCAAGCAGGTCAAGTTCCTGCGCGACTTCGCGGCCCAGATGGGCCGGCTGAAAGTCGTGGCGACGAAGCAACTCGCCCAGCAAGAGTTGACCGCCGACGAGCGCAAGGTGCTCGAAGACGTAATGCAGATCGGCCACCAGCCGTTCGGGAGCGCGTGGGTCCCGAAGTACACCGGCTGGTACCCGGCGCTATTCTACCGCGGCCCCGAGGACTGCGCGAAGTGGGACGCCCTGGTCGCGGATGTCCACACCGACGTGCCGGCCCCGGACCACGGCGACCCCGGCTGCGTGCTGCACCAGGGCGTCGGCGGGGTTGACTTGCTCATCATCGCCGCCGAGAACGGCA
>JAYTTN010000839.1:0-3115 GCA_043745295.1 Fimbriiglobus sp.
GGATTTTGGCGAGCGGGGGGCGTCAGCCCCCTGTTGTGGTCGAAATCCCCAGGGAACAGGGGGCTGACGCCCCCCGCTCGCCCGGAGCCGCCAAAATCCATTGCTACACCCGGGGGACGGGGCCGGCGTCTCCAAAACCCTGGAAACTCGAATGCCTACCCCCGACTGGGGTCCGAGGTGCGGGCGACGGGAATCGCCACCTCCGAGCGGCCCGGCCGGGGTGGGTGCAGGGGTTGCGGACGGTCGGCCCCGCGCCGTATCATTCCCGCATCGACTCGCCCCACCCGTGACTCCGGTGTCCGACCATGCCCATCTCCCTCATCTGCGGCGCGTGCGAGGCCACCCTGACCGCCCCGGACGCCGCCGCCGGCAAGCGGGTGAAGTGCCGCAAGTGCGGGGCGATCCTGGAAATCCCGCTGCCCGAATCGGAGCCGGACGCCGATTACGAGGTCGTCGAAGACGCCCCGACGATGATGATGCCGTCGGTCCAGTCGTCGGTGCCGAGGCCGGCCGCCAAAGCTCCTCCGCCGCCCGTCGCCAAGGCCCTGCCGCTGCCGGCCAAAGCCAAGCCGAAGCCGGTCCAGTTGGAGATCGACGACGATGACGAAGACGACCGCCCGTCGCCCAAGAAGAAGTCGAAACCGGCGCTGCTGGACGACGACGATGAGGACGACCGCCCGTCGCCCAAGAAGCCGGTGAAGAAGCTGGTCGCCGTGGACGATGACGACGACGACGACCGGCCGCGGCCGAAGAAGCTCAATAAGGGCAAGGGGAAAAAGAAGGCGGCGGCGAGCAACCTGCCGCTGCTCGTCGGCGGCGGCGTGCTGGGGCTGGCCGTCGTCGGCTTCCTGGTGTGGTTCCTCGTCCTCCGCACCACCGAGGTGGCGAAAGGACCGATCACCAACCCGCCGGGTGGCGGGTCGCAGCGGCCGACGCCCGGCGGACCGGGCGGCCCGCGCTTTCCGGGCGGGGCGGGAGGGCCGCAAGGCCCGCCGGCCGGGTGGGAGGAGTTCAAGCAGCCGGAGTTCACAGTCTGGATTCGCTCCGACAACCGGCCCATCCGCGAGTCGGAGATCCCGGCGGCACCTGGCATTCAGTCGGGAACGGCATTCGCCCGCTCCACGCGAGACCCCAACGGGGGACTACTCATTCGCTACTTGCGGCTGGACGCGGCGAAAGCGGCGGAGGCGGCCCGCGACGCGGACGTTTTCATCGACACGTTTCTCGACCGCGGGGCGATCAGCGGCGGCGGCACCATCGGCCCGCGGCACAACACGAAGTTGGACGGGAAGACGGCCCGCGACTTGTCGCTCCAAATCGGCCCGCAGACGTTCTACCTTCGCGTCGGCGTCCACAACGGCACCGTCGTCGTCCTCCAGGCCGGCGGCGACGGCGTCGGCGAGCGGCACGCGATGGTGACGACGTTCTTCGACAACTTCAAGTTCGTCGAGAAGTAGTGACGACCCCTTCCGAAGTGGCGGCGGCTACAATACTCGCGTCCCGCTCGCCGGAGCGCTCGCCATGCCGACGGCCGCCGAGGAGTCCGCCTTCCTGACGCCGATCCGGGCCGCCGAGCGGGACGACGGCCCGCGGCTCATCTACGCCGACTTCCTCGCCGACTCGGACGACCCGGCCGACCGCCACCGGGCCGACTTCGTCCGCCTCCAACTGGCCCTCGCGCAGCTGCCCGACGACCACCCCCGCCGCCGCGAACTGAAGCACCGCGCCGACGACCTCTTGCACCGCCACCTGCCGGCGTGGACGGCCCACCTGCGCGGGCTGGCCACCGGCTTCACCTTCCACCGCGGGCTGCTGGACACGGTGTCGGTGGACGTGGGCACGTTCGCCGCCCGCGGCGAGGAGCTGTTCCGCCGCGCGCCGGTCCGCGGGGTGAAGTTCCTGGACGCCGCCCGTCATGTCGGGAGGCTGGCCGAGTGCGAACACCTGGCGCGGGTCCGCGACCTCGGCCTGTGCGGGGCGGACCTCGGCAACGGCGGGCTGAACCTCCTGCTCCGCTCCCGGCACCTGTCCGCCGTGGAAAGCCTCGACCTCAGTTTCAACGGATTAGACGACAGCGCCGCCCGGCTGCTGGCCCGGACTTCCGCGCTGCCCCGCCTCCGCGAACTCCGGCTGAACGACAACGGCCGGCTGACCGCCGACGGTCTGACGGCGCTGGCCGAGTCGCCGGCGCTGGGCGGGCTGGAACTGCTCGACGTGTCGGCCAACGACATCGGCGCGGCGGGCATCGAAGCGGTGGTCGGCAGCCCGTACCTGGGCGACCTGCACACGTTCGCGGCGCACTCGAACCGCATCGGCGACGCCGGCGCGACCGCCCTGGCCCGGTCGGAACTGCTGGCGCGGATGCTGGCCCGCGAGCCGAAGCTGGCGCTGCCCCGCAGCGGCATCGGCCCGAGCGGGGCGAGGGCGCTGGCCGAGTCGCCGCACGTCGCCGGCGTGCGGGAATTGGACCTGACCGGCAACCAGCTCGCCGACGACGGCACCCGCGCGCTGGCGGAATCCGAATGCCTGCCGAACCTGCGGCGGCTGACGCTCATGCACAACCGGATCGCCGACCGCGGCGCGCGGGCGCTGGCGTTCTCGCCGGTCATGGCCGGGCTGGACTTCCTGGACGTGTCGTCGAACCGCATCACCCGGTCGGGCATCGACGCGCTGTGGTCGGCCCGCAAGGACTTCCAGACGGTACTGGAGTACGGCGACAACCTGGTCACGCCGGACCCGGAGGAGGTGCTGCGGGAACTGCTCCGCAACCTGCCGCACCGCGCCTTCCTCGGCACTGCGCCGCGCGGCCCCCGACCGCCGGGGTGACGGCGGGGCCAGGAGGTGCGGCACTGTTCGCTGGCGAGTTCCGAAACCCCACCACCCGGCCAATACTGTTCGGCCCGCTATTTGCCTGGGGGTCGGGCTTTTTGCTTCAGGGTGTCGAGGTACCGCTCGACTTCTTCGGCCGTGGCCCAGCCGTTGAAGTATTGGCACAGCAACTCGTACAGCCGCTTCGTCGGCTTGGCCCCCGTCCACAGGCCGATCAGCAGCGACGCGATGATCGCCAGGTACACCTGGATCGTCACACCCGCCCGGTTCTGGGCGAGCAAGTGCC
>JAYTTN010000840.1:0-3113 GCA_043745295.1 Fimbriiglobus sp.
AGATGCCACTCCCTTGCGGTCGCGGCTCGCAGGAAAGGCCATGATCACCGCCGTCATCGCCAACTACAACCACGCGGGGTACCTGCCCCGGTGCCTGTCGGCGCTGCTGGCGCAGACGCGGAAGGCCGACGAAATCCTGGTCATCGACGACGGCTCGACGGACGACAGCCTCGCGGTGCTGGACGACTTCGCCCGGCGGGATGCGTCGATCCGAGTCATCCGCAACGGACGGAACTTCGGCGTCTGTCCGACCTTCAACCGGGGCATCGCCGAAGCGAAAGGCCGGTACTGCTTCCTCGGCGCGGCCGACGATTACACCCTGCCGACGCTCTTTGAAAAGCTGTCCGCCGCGCTCGCGGCGCACCCGCACGCCGGCGTCGCCTTCGGGTACGACTCGCACCGGCACGGCGACGACGGGCCGGTCGTCGAGAACCCGTCCGGGTGGTGCGACCGGCCGACGTACTTCCCGCCGGCGGATGTGGCGAAGAACCTGCGGTGCAACCTGCCCGGCCACGCGATCCTGATCGACACGAAGGACTTGCGGGCCGTCGGCGGCTTCCGCCCGGAACTGCGGTGGTATTCGGACTGGTTCGCGTGGCTGGTGACGGCCTTCCGCCGCGGCGCGGTGCATGTGCCCGAATGCCTGTCGGTGCGGGTGATGCTGCCGGAAGCGTACTCGGTGAAGCCCAAGCCGCGCGACGTTCACACGGAGGTACTGGGCAACGTGTTCGACCTGCTGCGGTCGCCGGCGTTCGCGGTCGTGGCGGAGTTCTTCCGAAGCAGCGGGTCGATGAGCTACTTCGGCACGGATGTGATCCGCGCGGCGGCCAAGCGCGAGGAGCGATTCAGCCCGGACATCCTCGGCTTCCTCGGCGGGTTCACGCAGGAGCAGTACCGCGAGGCCGCAAGCGACGACGAGCGTGTCCGGCAACTGGCGGAGCTGTTTCTGCAACCGAACCACTGCCCGGCGGCCGACGAGGTGCGACAGAAGCAAGCGGAACTGGAATACGCCCAGCGCCGCATCCCGCCCCCCGGCCTGTGGGGGAAGTTGCGGTGGCTCGGCGGAGCGGTGAAGCGGAAGGTGTTCCGGGGATAAGGGCTTGCGAGCCGCGACCGCAAGGGCCGTGGGTGGTTTTGACTCGAAGCACCCACGGCCCTTGCGGGCCGGGTTCGCCAAGACCGCCAGAATTTGTTGGCGCACCCAAAACCGACTTCGCCTTCCCACCCCTCCCAGCTTCGGGTACAAACTGCGTCCTTACGCGAGAGGCCCGACATGACGACTGCCGCAACACCACTCTTGACCCGCCTCGACGACCGGTCGAAAGACCTGCGACGGACTATCGTCGAGACCCTCCGCAAGGGCAAGCGCGGGCACGTCGGCGCGGCGTACTCGCTCGTCGAAATCCTGCGGGTGCTGTACGACGACGTGCTGAAGTTCGACGCCGCCAACCCCCGCTGGGCCGGCCGCGACCGCTGCATCCTCAGCAAGGGACACGGCTGCCTCGCGCTCTACGCGATGCTGGCCGACAAGGGGTTTTTCCCGCGCGAGGAACTCTGGAAGTTCTGCCACTACGACGGCATCCTCGGCGGCCACCCGGACATGGAAAAGGTGCCGGGCGTGGAGGCCAGCACCGGGGCGCTCGGCCACGGGCTGCCCATCGGCGTCGGCTTCGCCCTGCACATCCGGCAGCAGAAGTCGGCGTCGCGCGTCTTCTGCATCCTCGGCGACGGCGAGTGCAACGAGGGCAGCGTGTGGGAAGCGGCCATGTGCGCCGGCAAGCACAAGCTCAGCCACCTGACGGCCATCGTCGATTACAACAAGCACCAGGCTTACGGCAGCACGGCGGAAGTGCAGGACTTGGAGCCGTTCGGCGACAAGTGGCGGGCGTTCGGGTTCGCCGTGCGGGAGGTGGACGGGCACGACGTGGCCGCCCTCCGCGAGGCGTTCGCCGCCTTGCCCTTCGACGGCGGCAAACCGTCCGCCATCATCTGCCACACGGTGAAGGGCAAGGGCGCGAAGTGCGCCGAGAACAACATGCAGTGGCACCACAAGAGCCGGGTGACGGACGACGATGTCGCCCGCCTGCTCGCCGGCATCGAGGAGGCGTAACCCATGCGCGAGAAGTGTCTCGATACCGTGTTCGAGCTGGCCAAGAAAGACCCCCGCGTGTTCTTCGTCGGGTCCGACCTCGGCATCGGCGTGTTGGACAAGTTCAAGCAGACGTACCCCGACCGCTTCTTCATGGAAGGGGTGGCGGAGCAGAACCTCGTCGGCCTGAGCGCCGGCCTGGCGATGGAAGGCGGCATCGTCTACCTGAACACCATCGCCACGTTCCTGACGCGCCGATGCTACGAGCAAGTGGCGGTGGACTTGTGTCTGCACAACGTCAACGTGCGGCTGATCGCCAACGGCGGCGGCTGCGTGTACGCCCCGCTCGGCCCGACGCACCTGGCGATTGAAGACCTGAGTATCATGCGGGCGCTGCCGAACATGACCGTCGTGGCCCCGGCGGACGAGCCGGAGATGATCCGGTTCATGCACGCCACGCTCGACCATCAGGGGCCGATCTACATCCGCATCGCCAAGGGGAACGAGCCGAAGATCACCGGCGACCCCGGCCCGTTCGTCATCGGCAAGGGCCGCGCGTTCCGCGACGGAACCGACGCCCTCATCGCCACCACCGGCGTCGGGTTGCACCACGCGCTCCCGGCCGCAGAAGCGCTGGCGAAGGAAGGGATCAACGCCGCCGTCGTCCACTTCCCGACTGTGAAGCCGCTCGACACGGAGCTGCTCGCCGAGTACGCGGAGAAGGTGCCGGTGATCGTCACGGTGGAAGAGAACACGGTGATAGGTGGGTTCGGCAGCGGCGTCATCGAATACCTCGCCGAAGCGGACCTGCTCCACGGCCGGCGGGTGAAGCGGATCGGCATCCCGGACGTGTTCCCGAACAAGTACGGCGACCAACTGGACATGATCGCCGCCTACGGGGTGAGCGCGGCCGGCATCGCCGACGCCGTGCGGACGCTGAAGGCCGAACGCGCCCCGCGGTTGATGGTGGCGTGATCCCAGGCGAACGGCGCGGCGTCAGCCCGCCGGTGGTTTGCCGTGCGGA
>JAYTTN010000841.1:0-3106 GCA_043745295.1 Fimbriiglobus sp.
CGAGGGAGCGGCATTTTCCTCCTCAAGATGCCGCTCCCTCGCGGTCGCGGCTCGCAAGACTTCCGAGTTCCGCACTCGCCTGAAACCCGCCCGCCGGTCGGCGAGTACAATCTCTCGGCACCGGACGGTTCGCCGTCCCCACCACGCCTCCCGCACGAAAAGGATCGCCATGCGCCGACTCAGCCGTTTCGCCCTGGTGGCCGCCCTGGCCGCCGTCGCCGCCCCGGCGACCCGCGCCGCCGAAGTGGACGCCCTGCTGCCGCCCGAAACCGAAGCGGTCGCCCACGTCAACTTCAAGCAGGTGCTCGACTCCGACCTGTTCAAGAAGTACGCCCTGCCGAAGTTCAAGGAAGCGATGAAGATGGGCGACGCCGCGGCGATGCTGGAGAAGCTCGGCCTGGACCCGCTCAAGGACATCGCCAGCGCCACCGTCGGCCTGTGGGGCACCGACCCGCAGGACATGAAGGTGATCGGCGTCCTCCGCGGCACGTTCGACGGCGACAAGCTGTTCAAGGCGGCCGAGGAGTTCGCCAAGGCGGCCGGCGACAAGATGTCGATCGTCGAGGAAGGCGACTACAAGCTGATCAAGTTCGTCGGCGACAACGGCAAGCCGGGGTTCGCCTCGGTGGCCGATAACAAAACCCTCCTCATCGGCACCGACAAGAAAGTGGTGGCCGCCAGCCTGACCGCCAAGAAGAACGGGGCGAAGGCCAAGTTGAACAAAGATCTGACCGCCCTCGTCCTCAAGCAGGACGAGAAGGCGAGCATGTTCTTTTGCGGCATGACCGACGGCAAATTCAACGCCATCCCCGGCAACATCAACGGCATCCCCGGCATCGACGGCGACCAACTGAAGGAGCAGCTCAACAAGATGGTGAACGCCGGCCTCACCCTCCGCGTGGGCAAGGACGTGACCGTCGAGTTGACCACCGGCATGAAGGACGCCGACGCCGCCGACGGGTTCGGCGCGAACGTGGACAAGCTGATCGGCCTGGCCAAGACGTTCCTCCCGCTGGCCGCCGGCAGCGCCCCGCAGGCCAAGCCGCTCATCGACGACCTGACCAAGACGCTCAAGCACAAGGTGGCCAAGAGCGACGTGACCATCAGCCTGAAGCTGTCCGCCGAAGCCATCGGCACGATGGCCGGCGGCGAAGACAAGTAACTCCGTCCGGCATCCGTCGGACACCCGCCCCGCCCGCCCTCACCGGCGGGCGGTGTCGGTTGGCGGCGGCAGGCGGTATCGCCGGTTTCCCGAACCCCACCCCCCGGCCTCCTCCCCGTTCCGGAGAGGGGGTGTTCAACAGGGTCACGCGGTCGAGTTTTCCCGACGGCAATCGAGTCACCGACGCGGCTGCATGGACACGACTTCGCCTTGAACACCCCCTCTCCGGAACGGGGAGGGGGCCGGGGGGGGGCTTCTTCTTGCGGCACGGGCTTCCAAACCCGTGAAAGACAAAGACCCCTCACCCGGTTGCTGCGCAACCGACCTCTCCCCAGCGGGGAGCGGTGGGAAAACCGCCTAGCCGGCGAGGGCGGCGCGGATTCGCAGGCAGACGGCGATCAGCGCCGGCACGTCGGCCAGCGACAGCATGTTCGGGCCGTCGCTGGGCGCGGCGTCCGGGTCCGGGTGGCACTCGACGAACACGCCGTCGGCCCCGGCCGCCACCGCCGCCCGCACGAGCGTCGGCACCATCCGCCGGTCGCCGCCGGTGCGGTCGCCCAGCGCCCCCGGCGTCTGTACGCTGTGCGTGCCGTCGAAGATCACCGGCGCGCCGGTTTCCCGCATCCACGGGATGCCCCGCAGGTCGTTCACCAGTAGGCCGTAACCGAACGTCGTGCCGCGCTCGGTCAGCAGCACCCGCCGGTTGCCGACCTCGGCCAGCTTCGCCACCACGTTCCGCATGTCCCACGGGGCCATGAACTGCCCCTTCTTCACGTTCACCACCCGGCCGGTTCGCCCCGCCGCCTCCAGCAGGTCCGTTTGCCGGGCCAGGAACGCGGGGATTTGCAGCACTTCGCACACCTCGGCCACCGCCGCCACCTGCCCGATCTCGTGAACGTCGGTGGTCACGGGCACGGCGAACGTGAGGCCGATCTCGGCGAGGATTTTCAACCCGGCGTCCAGACCCACGCCGCGGAACGACTTGCCGGAAGTGCGGTTCGCTTTGTCGAAGGACGCCTTGAACACCAGTGGCACGGCGAGCCGGTCGGCGATGCCGCGCAGCTGCTCGGCGACGGCGAGGCAGTGGTCGCGGCTCTCGATGACGCACGGCCCGGCGATCCACAGCAGCGGACGGCCGTCGCCGACGGCGTGCGGCCCGACGGAAACAGGGGGGACAGGCATGGGGAATAGGGTATGGATTCGCCCGGCCGTCACGGGGGCGAGTCGGGAACCGCGACCGGCCGGATCGAGAGGAATCGCCGCGACCCGCTCAGCCGTTCCACCCGGACAACCTGCCCTTCCCGGAAGCGGTCGTGAACGGCCGCCGGCACGAACGCTTCGATCCCGCCGACATCCAGGGCGTGGAACGTGTTGTACTCCGTCTGGACGCGGATTCGGTGCCGGATCACGCCGGTGATCGCGTCCTTCGTCGCCAGCCGGGCGTCCCGCGCCCGCGCCCGCCCCAGGCCGACGGCGGACGCCAACATCAGGGCGACGCCGACGCCGCACGCCACGGCATCGACGGCGTGTCCCCGCCCCCACATGTACCAGCCGCCGACGGCGAGGCCGATTGCCAACACGACGGCCCACACCTGCAATCGCGCGAAGTGTTCGCCGGAGACGGCGGCGACCAAGCGGTCGTCGTCGTCGAGTGGAAGTCGCTCGAATCGCGCCGGTTCATCCGGGTGCGGCATGGAAGCCCTCCTCAAACCGTTCGTGCCGTCGCTCGATCAGCTCACTTCTCCACCTTACGCGGTCAACCTCGTCACCGCGGCGATGGCGGGTAGCCGCTCGGCGACGCCGAGGCCGTGATCGCGGCATCTCGATAGGGGGACAGGCATGGGCAATAGGGTATGAAATCGAAGTTCGTGGGTGGCGGCAGGGTGCGGCAATTGTTGTTGGCGAGCGGGGGGCGTCAGCCCCCTGTTGTGTTCAACATCCCCA
>JAYTTN010000842.1:0-11465 GCA_043745295.1 Fimbriiglobus sp.
GTGCGGGATCACCAGCCGGAGCCGACTGGTGGCCGACGCGGCCCGGCTGCCGGGTCAGTCGCGGGACCACTGGGGGATCGAGAACGGGCTGCACCACACCCGCGACGAGACGTTCGGGGAAGACCGCTGCCGGGTGCGGCGAGGGAACGCCCCGCGGGTGCCGGCCAGCCTCCGGAACGTGGCCGTGTACCTGCTGCGGAACGCCGACCACCCGAGCGTCCCGGCCGCCACCCGCGAGATGGCCGCCTTCCCCGACCGCGCCCTCGACATGCTCAACGCCCCACCTTCAATCTCTGAGCAGCCCTGCTACCGGCCGCCGGTAGGAATTACACCGGCGGGGGAAGCGCGCCGTCTAGAGTTGTTTCAGGGATTCGCGGTGGGTGTTGATGACTCGCCCAGTTTCACTTAACAGTAGCGCTTCGGCGAAGTACTCCACCGTCTTCGCGTCGTCCGGGATCGGGACGACGAATTCGCAGCGGCCGAAGCTGGGGGTGGCCGAGAGGGCGCGGATGAACGCCGGCTTGTTGTGCGCGTCGATGCGGTAGACGGTGCAGGTGGCGGCCGTGACGTAGGGATTCCTGGGGTAGTCGGCGATCACGACGCGCGGCGGGTAGGTCGTCGTGCCGGACGACTTCGCGACGAGTTCCCCGGTCGCGGCCCGGCGGGAATCTTTGCCGGTCTCGACCACGCACGGCGTCGCCACCGACGTCAGTAGCATCGGACTCGCCGTCAGCGGGCCGCTCGACTGCGGGCCCCCGCCGGCGAGGCTGGCCTCGAACCGATACACGTACGGGTGCCCGGCCCCGTCATCGGCGGCGCAGGTTCCGGACGACGGCATCCCGGCACTCCACTTGGTGTCCGAGCAGTAGATCGTCGCGGTGACGGCACCCCCCACCTGTTGCTCCGCGCCGCCCGCGACCATCCGGTAGAGCGTACAGGTGAGGGGCAGTGCGGCGACGAGTCGGAGGAACTCCGGACTCGGCCCGGTCTTCAAGGCCTCCTCCTTGCGCTTCAGCAACTCGACCCACGCCCCGGTCAGTTTCGCCCCGTCGAGCAGCTTCGTCCAGGACTTGTACTCCGGCGTGCCGGTCTTGCCGTCGAGGCCGAGTCGGATGAGGAATAGCCAGGTCCGGATGGCGCTGTACGGCCCGTAGGCCACGAACGTCTCGGCGATGTCGGAATCGGCGGAGGGGTAGGCGATGTTGAAGCTGGGCATGGTCGCCTCTCGGGTTTGGGGGAAGGAAGGACCGGGAACCGGACGCTACTCGGCGAGCGGGGACACCCTCAAATTCCGGACGCCGACGGTGGCCGAATCGCAGGTGATGGCGATCCCGCCCTGCAGCTGCCAGCCGAGCGGGACGGGGGCCTGAAGGGCGAGCGGGGCCAGTCGCGTCTGGACCCGCCCCACGTCGTCGGCGACGGTCGGCCAGTCGAGTAACCGGAGGGGGGTCAGTTCGGCCCTCGTGCCGTCGGCCTTTCGCGGCGCGGTCTCGAAGAACGCTTCCACGGCGACGGGGGTGACGCGGACCCGAAGCAGCCGCGACACGCCCCGCGCCGGGGGCACGCGGCTCGACGGAAATTTGCAGGAGGTGATTCCGTCCACGTGGCGATTCGTCGGTTCGTCCGACCGATACGCAACGTACGCGACATTCAGTGTGGACGGCGGCGGGACGCGGCGGAACGCCGTGGCACGATCCATGTCGTGGTAGTTGAACTCGATGCCCTGGATGACCGTCCGGCCGTCGGCGGTCCGGGAGGTGGCAGCCGCGACAATGAGGCCGAACTCGTGGTACGGCTCGCCCGGCCCGGGCTTGGAAACGCCATCGACGTCTTCCAACTCCACCTCGATCTGATACCTCGGGATCGGAATTGCTGTGGCGAGGCGGACCACGGCGCGGCCGAAGGAGGTGACGCCGGCCGCGCCCCCGATCTTCTCCGGCTGGTCCACCGTCGCGTGGCCGATGACCGTCTCGTGCCACACCGGCAGTCCCGTCGGGCCGATCAGGGTGATCGACTTGCCGGCCGCCAACTCGGCCATCATCCGTCCCACCTTCTCCTCCGGCGTCAGCGCGCGGCCGAAGTACGTCGCCCCGACCGCCGTCAGGGCGACGGCCGCGAACAGCACCGCCACCGCCGTCCCCGTCGAGACCCGCCGCGCCCGCCGCCACACCCGCACCGGCCACGCCCGCCGGCGGGCGTGCACCGGTTCGCCGACCAGGAACCGTTTCAGGTCGTCGGCGAACTCGTCCGCCGTCTGGTAGCGGTCGTTCGGGTGCTTCTCCAGCCCCATCGCGATGACGGCGGCGAGGTCGGCCGGCAGGTCCGGCGCGTGCGCCGTCGGCGGCGTCAGCGGTTCGGTGAGGACGGGCGGGTTCAGCAGGTCGCGGGTGTACGGCGGCTGCCCCGTGACGGCCGAGTACAGGGTGGCCGTCAGGCCCCACACGTCGCTCCGGGCGTCGCACGTGGCGCTGCGGCGGGCCGCCTGTTCGGGCGACATGAACTCCGGCGTGCCGAGGACGGCGTTGCTGCCGGTCAGCGGGTCGATCGCGTCCACGTCCTTGGCCATGCCGAAGTCCGTCACCTTCGGCACGACCGCCGCCCCGGACCGGTCGAGGAGGACGTTGCTCGGCTTCAGGTCGCGGTGGACCACCCCGCCGGCGTGCGCGGCGGCCACCCCCCGCGCCACCCCTTCCAGGATCGCGGCGGCCTCGCGGGCCGGCAGCGCGCCGCCCCGGATCAGTTCGGAGAGGGTGCCGCCGTCCACGTACTCCATCACCAAATACGGGTCGTCTCCTTCGCTGTACGCGAACAGGCGGGCGACGTTCTTGTGAACGAGGCGGGCGAGGGTTGCCGCCTCCACCCGGAAGCGGTCCCGCGTCGAATCGCTGATCGCGTCCTGGCGGATGAACTTCGCCACCACTTGTTGCTGGAGGCCGGGGTCGAAGCCGGCGAACAGCTCCCCCATTCCGCCGCCGCCGCACCGCCGGACATCCAGCCATCCGCCGTTGCGGAGGCGGGTCATGCGGGCCGACACGACGACCGGATCGGGCGCGTCGGTCGGGACCGAGTGGGTGCCGCCCGACGGGAAAAAGGTGACGGTGCTGGCGTTGGCGGCGACGGCCGCGCTCGCGGTCGGCAGCAGATCCGGGACCGTCGGCGAAGTCCGATCCGTCGAGCGCAGGCACTCCTCGCAAAGCCCGGACGCATCCGCCACGGCAGGCAGTGGTTTCAAACACGACGGGCAAGTGCCGGGGGTGAACACGGGAGGGTTCCCCGATGACGGAAAATCGGACGCTTTGTAAATCTTGGAGCAATCGAGTATGCCTGTCAAATGAAAAATTCGAGTTGCCACGAAATTTGGGGGGGGTCGGGTGAGGAACTCGCGGGTGAAATGTCTGGAATGATGCTTGAGCAAATGCCGGCTCCGGGGTTGAAAAGGGGCTGTTCGACGTAGGTCTTGGGATCGACGTGGGTCGTAAGACCGTGGCGGGGAAATGGCCGACCGGAACGCCGGGTGTTTCCACCTCTCCCAAGGCCATTTCATGTTTCACACTGCTTGGAATGGACGAAGTTGATGGCCTCCTCGGGGTGGATCTGACGGGGCGATGGCGCGACGCTCGCGTTGCCGGCCAGGCTGGCCACCAAGGCCAACGCGAGCAGCGGCACCAGCGGTACCGGCGACCGTGGCCGGAGCGCGGATCGGTCGTTCCTCGGCAAGTGACAATCGTTCCGGCGTGGTCGCGCGAGCGGACTTCGATGCAGGGTAGCGGTCTTCGTGCTAGCCCGCCGCGCCAGCAAGGGGCGAACCGCGTATGGGGGTGGCCCCTTGCTGGCGCGGCGGGCTAACAAAACGACACACCTGCCGCCGCTACCGGTCGCTCCGCAGGAAGACGGTGGCCATCAGGTTGTCCACCGGGCAATACTGGTCGGTCAGGACCAACTCCTTCTCGCGGGCCAGCAGCCCGGCGACCAGGGCGTCCGACAGGACGTAGGTGTCGGCGGCGACGCCGGTGCGGGCCTTGACCAGCTTGCCCAGGGCGGCGGTGTCGAGCGGCGTGTCCGAGGCGTACAGGACGACGACGTGCCGGGACATGGCGTACACGGCGTCGGCGTCCGTCACCTCGTCGAAGTCCGCGGCGTGACCGAGCCGGTTGGCGGCGACGAGGTGCGCCTCCGCCGACCAGCGGGACGCCTCCACGTCGCCCGCCGGCAGGGTGAAGTAGACGTGCTTGAAGGACTTCCGCAGGGTGTGGAAGGCGGCCTTCCACAGCTTGCCGTCCTTCACCAGGTCGATGACCGTCACCAGGTACACGCCGTCCGCCGCCAGCGTCCGCTTGACCGCCTCGTTGCACTCCTTCGTCAGCAGGTGGCCGGGCACCGAGTAGTCGTTCACGGCGTCCAGCGACACCACGTCGTAGCTGTTCGGGGCGGCGTCCTCGGCGACGAACTGGCGGCCGTCCCGATGGAACGACCGGATGTCCAGCTCCTTCTTCAGGCCGAGCATCTGGTAGGCGACTCGCGTCACGCCGGGGTCGATCTCGACCACGTCCACGGCGGCCGTCGGCACCAGCGTGCGGACGGCGCGGGGCAGGGTGTACCCGCCGCCGCCGACGACCAGCACCCGCTGGGCCGGCGTGCGGGCGGCCGCCGCGTACACCGCCTCCAGCTGCACCTGCTCGTGCCGGTACTTGAAGAACGTCGGGTCGTTCAGGTTCACCTCGGAGTGGATCAGCTTGTCCAGGCAGAGGGTGCCCAGGATGTCCCGCTCGGCGGCCGGCATGACGCCGACGGCCGCCGCCAGCGGGTTCGGCAGCCCCCGCCACTGCCGGTCGTAGTCCACCCGGATGGTGTAGTAGTTGGTCTCGACGACCACGTCCTCCCGCACGCGGAACAGCAGCACCGTGCCGCCCAGCAGCGCCCCGCCGACGACGCTCATGGCGTACAGCATGGCCGGGTGCTTCCAGACGCGGACGAGCGCGGCGGCGGCGACGCACGGCAGGGCGGCGACGAGCAGCACGGTGCCCTTCATGCCCAGCGCGGCGATCAGCACGTACCCGGCGGCGAACGTGCCGGCAATGGCCCCGGCGGTACTGACGGCGTAGACCCGCCCGGCCGTCTGCCCGGCCGACTGGACGTCCCACACGCACAGGCGGATGACCTGCGGGGAGATGGTGCCGAGCAGCGTCATCGGCAGGAAGAACAGCGCGAAGGTGAGCGCCAGTACCGACCCGATCAGGCCCAGCGAGCCGAGCGGCTGGTTGCTCGCCACCGCCAGGACGACCAGCACCAGCACGGAGCAGACGGCGGCCAGTAACAGGCACCCGGCCAGCACCGTCAGCGGCCGGTCGGTGTTGCCGCCCCGGTGCGCGCGGTCGGCCACCTTCCCGCCGACCCAGTTGCCCAGGCAAGTTCCGGCCAGCATCACCCCGATGACCCCGGTCCAGGTGAACAGCGACACGCCGAGTTGCAGGGCGACGATCCGGCTGGCGGCCAGCTCCAGGCACATGCCGGCGAAGCTGCACAGGAACACCACTCCGAACCCGACCGCCAACGGCAGGGCCGGCCGACCCGTCGGGCGGGCGGCGCTCGGCGGCGACTTCGGGGGGTCGGCGGTCGCACCACCGCCGCCCAGAGCCAGCGCCCCGAGGCCCGTCGCGGCCAGCAGCCCGGCTACCGCGTACACGATGGGGTTCACCGCCATCTCCGGGATCAGCACGAACCCGGTCAAGTAGGTTCCCAGCAGGCAACCCAGGCTGCTCAGGGCGAACACCGTGCCGGCCACGCTGCCGGTGCGGGCCACGTCCGGCACGCCGAAGCGGATGGCCAGCGGCGTCAGCAAACTGAGGACCGTGGCCACCGGCAGGCAGAGGGCGAACGCCAGCGCCGGGATGCGGGCGGTCAGGCCGAGCCGCGCGTGCCAGCCGAACTCCGTCAGCAGCATCGGCAGGGCGGCCACCCACAGTGTGGCGGCGACGCCGGCCAGCAGCACCAGCGCCAGCTTGCCGACCGACGGCGGCCGCTCGGCCACCCGCCCGCCGAGGAAGTTGCCCAGCGCGATGCCGCTCAGCATCGCGGCGATCACCGAGGTCCACGTCTCCAGCGACGAGCCGATGAACGGCGACAGCAGCCGGCCGGCCACCAGTTGCAGGACGAGCAGCCCGAAGTTCGCCAGGAACACCACCGCCCCGACGCCGGCGAGGCGGACGGCGAACCGGTCGGGCGGGGCGGAGACGGCAGTGGACATGGGGGGCGGCTCGGCGGTCGCGTGGGCGGCGGGGTCGGGAAGGGCAGCATACTTCCCGCCGCCGACTCCGGCCAACGCGCGCCGCGTCACCCCGCCGGCTGCGCCATCAGGTCGCCGATGATCTCGTTCACCCCTTCGCAGTCGAAGATGTGCGGGACACCGCCGGGGGCGACGTAGGCCCCGACGCCGTCGCGGACGAGCAGCGCGTCGGGGAAATCGACCTCGAACCGATCCCCGTTGATGAGGGAAATCGTGAACGGGTGGAACGGCCGCCGCTGGCGGAGCGTGGTCATCGTCGCCATGAAGGTGTCGCGGGTCATCGAAGGACCTCCAGTTAAGGATTCCAGGCGTCCCTCATCCCAGGTAGTTGCCGGGCAGCGTGCCGCCGGCGGTCGCGGCGGCCGCCCCGACCGGCACGCCCAGCACCGCCCGCACCACCTGGTCGTCCTTGAACGGCTTGAACAAGACGTGCTGGAGCCCGTCCTGCCGGGCCTTCACCAGCGAGTGGGCGGCGTCGTACCCGAAGCCGGTGGTCATGGCGATGCGGATGCCGGGGCGGGCGTCGCGGATGCGGCAGTACGTGTCGTACCCGCCCAGGTCGGCCGGCCGCACCTCCGTCAGCACGGCGTCGTACCCGGCGTCGGCCAAGAGCGCCAGCCCCTCGGCGGCCGTACCGACCGTCTCGGCCTCGGCCCCGAGCCGCTCCAGCAGCAGGTGCGCCATCCGCCGCATCCGCTCGTCCTGGTCGATCACCAGCACCCGCCGGGCGTGCAGCGGCAGGGGCGGCTGCGGGCCGGTCGGCGTCACCTGCCGGCCGACCCGCCGCACGCTGTCCTTCACCTGCCGGGCGTTCGACACGATCCGCCGCAGGTGGCCGACCACCTCCGGGTCGAACCCGCCGAACCGCTTCAGCAGGATCGCCGCACTGGCCAGCACGTCGTCCACCGGCAGGGCGATCTCGCGGCTGACGGCCTCGACGCTCTGGGACGCGGCGCAGCTCTGCTGCGCGGACAGCAGGTCGAGCGTGTGCAGGGCGTGGGCGATCTCCTTGCTGAACAGCTCGGTGAACTGGAGGTCGTCGGCCCCGAACCCGTTCGCCAGCGGGCTTTCCACGTTCAGCGTGCCGACCACCTCGTCGGCGTACACCAGCGGCACCGTCAGCGAACTCCGCGCGCCGGTCGCCCCCAGGATGTAGTGCGGGTCGTCGGCCGTGTCCCGGCACAGGTAGCTGGTGCCGGTGAACGCCACGTACCCGGTGACGCCGTTCTTCTCCGGGCTGGCGTACAGCCGCCGCGCGGCCGCCTCCGCCGTCATGCCGTCTTCCAGCAGCGGCTTCAGCTCGCCCGTCGCCTTGTCCAGCAGCCGCACCTCGATGGTGTCGTAGTGCAGCAGGTCGTGGATGTACCGCCGCAGGTTGTACTTCAAGAGGGCCACCCGCTCGACCTCGGCCATCACCGACAGTTGGCTCACGTCCAGGTCGGCCAGGTCGCGGCCGGCCTGGTGCAGGGCGTCCAGCTTCTTCTGCTGTTCCACCTCGGCGGTCACGTCGCGGGCCATCGCCAGCAGTTGCGTGACGGCCCCGCCGGCCGCCTTCACCGGCTGAATCCGCAGGTCGATGTACTCCGGCGCGGCGCGGCCGTGGCGGTGCAGCCGCACCGCGGCCGGCTCCCCGCCGCGGGCGGCGGCGAACGGGTCGGCGGCGTCGCTGGCCACCGTCCCCGACCCCAGCGCGGCGAGCAGCGGCTGCCCGACCGGGTCGGCCGCGCACCACACCACCAGCACCGCGTTGCACCACGTCACCACCCCGGACGGGTCGAGCGTGGCGAGGCCTTTCTCGGCGTAAGTCAGGATGAGGGCGTCGCGGCGGCCGGCGTCGAGGGCGGAAGTGAGGACGGTCGGGTCGGCGACGACGGCGGCGAACGGTTCGGCGTGCAAGGCGTCCAGGGCGGCGGCGGCGTCCGGCACGCACAGCGCCAGCGGCCCCGGCTCCGTCGGCGACCCGACGACCGGGGCGGACGGCCAGGGGCCGACGATGAGCGTCCGCGGCGGCGGCCGGCCGGCGGGATCAGCGGGAGTAGCGGTGTCGGCTGGCACGGGGGGAATTGTACGACGCCGGCCCCCCCGCCTCAAGCGGGATGGGGCGGAAGCGCGAACTCTCGCCCCGGCCGCCTCACCAGTCGCCGCCGAGGACCTCGCCGCCGTTCGGGCTGAGCGCCGCGCCGAGAGTCCGGTCGCTGACCGTGTCCTTGACGAACCGCACCGACCCGTCCCACAGTAGCACGTTGAAGCCGCCGGGGAAGTGCCCGCCGAACTTCTTCTTCAAATCCTTCGGCACGTCCCGGCCCGGCAGCATGATGTCGTCGGGCTTGGTCCACACGACGGCGTCGGCCGCCTCCGCCACGGCGATGGTGTTCGACGTGCCGTCGGTGATGCCCACCATGGTCAGGCCTTGCGGCCGCAGGGCGTTCGGCCCGACCGCCATCTGGTAGTGGGTGTACCCCGGCTTGGCCGTCTTGCCGCCGGGAACCGCGAACGTCTTCGGCATCTTGTCGATCAGCTTCTTGTTGCTGTCGCTGTCCCACGGCTCGTCGAGTTTGAATTGCTTGTACAGAGTGTCCTGCTCGATGTACGGCAGGATGGCCACCCGCCAGCTCAAAAGCGGCTTGTCGCCGGCCTTCAGCATCGCCCCGTTCTTGCCGACGCCGTGGACCGGCATCGCACCTTGGGCATCGTGGATCGAGTGCAGGGCGATGCCGATCTGCTTCAGGTTGTTGCTCGACACCATCCGCTCGGCCGCCTCCTTCACCTTCTTGGAGGACTCGACGACGAGGGGGCCGAAGTCGAAGTCGGCGGTGTAGCTGGCGTCAACGGTCAGGTCGGCCCCGGCGACTTCGATCTTCACGTCCTTGATCGCCCGCTTGGCTTCCTTCATCGCCGGAGCCATCGCGCCCATCTTGGAGTCGTCGCCCGCGCCCATCAGCGCGAACCCGGCCAGCCCGACGCCCTGCGTCACCAACTCCTTCGCCTTGCCGGCGGCGTCCGCGTCCGGGTACGACCCGCGGACGTTCAGCGCCAGCGTCTTCCCTTTCAGGTCCAGCGTCAGCGTGGCGACCTTCGCGGCCAGCAGCGGGGCGAACTGCTGCATCTCGCGGCCGCTCCGCATCGCCGTCGGAATCTTCTCCACGTTCACCTGGGCGTACACGGCGTGGCCCTCGGCGGCTTTCATCAGGTCGGCCGCGATCGGCCAGCCGCTGCGGTCCGCGGCGTACCCGGCGAGGTACTGGTCGGCCAGCTCCGGGTGGACGTTCACGACCGTCTTGTCGTCCACGAAGTGGAGCAACCCCGGTGTCCGGCCGGTGTAAAAGCCCCGACCGTCCGGTCGCGTGCCCTCGACGCCGAACGACTTGAACACAGCGGCCTTGTCGATCGCCTTGTTGGCGACGAGGATGCCGACGAACTTCGCCCCGTTGCGGTCGGACACGTCCGTGACGAACACGGACAGGGAGGCGATGTCGGTCGGCTTGACGCCGATGGTTCCTTCGGCATTCTTCTCGGCCTCGCTCAGCATAGTCGGCCCGCCGCCGGTGCCGAACGCCTTGGTGATCTCGGCGAACAGCTCGCCGCCGACCACGTCCTTGCCGTTCAGGTGGGCGAAGACGACGTACTCCGTGGCCACGCCCGCCGGAGTGCCGGAGCCGGGGGCCGGGATGTTGGGATCGCCGCCGGGAGCGACG
Source organism: Fimbriiglobus sp. (assembly GCA_043745295.1). Classification (GTDB taxonomy): domain Bacteria; phylum Planctomycetota; class Planctomycetia; order Gemmatales; family Gemmataceae; genus JALHQU01. Next base: position 9,979 of record JAYTTN010000842.1, read on the forward strand.
GGCGGGGCTTTCTTGCCGCACGCGGGCAGCAGAACGAGACACGCGGCCACGGCGACGACAGGGGCCAGGAGCAACAGGCGGCGAATCATGGCGGTTCTCCGGGGAACAACGGGCGACGGCGGGATTGTACGCCGGACGGTGCAGCAGCGGCCGGGGATTCCGGGGAACCGGGTAAGTCCGCTTTCCCCACCCGGCCGGCTCGCGGCCCCGAACAACCGGACAAACTATTTCCAGCAATCTTTCCGCTTTCATTTGACAAACCCAAAAACGGAACACATAACTACTGGTGTACACTTCCGGGTTCCAGAGTGCCGCCGCGACCACCACTCCCTGGCGGTCGCGGCTCGCAAGATAACTATGTCCTCTCGAACACGCCTTCTCCGGGCAGGGTGGAGTTTCTCCCGAATACCGACCTGACAGCGAAGGCAGTTCACCGCGCCGCCACCAGATTGCCCGCGAACTGCCCGGTGCTGCGCGCCCAGGTGTAGCTCGCGCCGTCGGCGGCGCAGGCGGCGCGGTCGCCGAGTTGGAGGGCCATGCGGATCGCCGCGCCGAGGTCGTCGTCGGTGCAGCCGAGTTCGGGCCGCGTGAGGATGTCGATGGGGCCGGTGGCCGGGAACGCCGCGACCGGCAGCCCGGAGGCGAGCGCCTCGATGACCACCAGCCCGAACGTGTCGGTGCGGCTGGGGAAGACGAACAGGTCCGCCGCCGCGTAGCACTCGCCCAGCGCCTCGCCCGTGCGGTAGCCGAGGAACTTCACCGCCGGATAGCGGCGCTCCAGGTCCGCCCGCGCGGGGCCGTCGCCGACCACGACTTTCGTGCCGGGCGTGTCCAACTTCAGGAACTCGCCGATCCCTTTCTCCGCCGACACGCGGCCGACGTACAGCAGCACCGGCCGGGGGAAGCCGAGGTCGGCGCGGGGGCGCGGGCGGAACGTGCCCAGGTCCACCCCCCGCGACCAGCGGCGGATCGGGGCGGTGAACCCCCGGCTTTTCAACTCCGCTTCCAGGCTCGGCGTGGCCACCATCAGCGACGACCCGCCGTTGTGGAACCAGCGGAGGAAGCGGTACGTCCAGCCGAGCGGCACTCGGGCCAGCGTCTTCAGGTACTCCGGGAACTTGGTGTGGTACGACGTGCTGAACCGCCAGCCGTGCGACACGCAGAACCGCCGCGCGAGCATTCCCAGCGGGCCTTCGGTGGAGATGTGGACGTGGTCGGGGTCGAACGCCCGGATGCGGTCGAAGACGCGGTGCGGCCACGGGAAGCAGACGCGGATCTCCGGGTAGAACGGCACGCCGATTTGCGAGAACGCCGACGGCTCCAGCACCTCGACGGCGTGCCCCAGCTCGCGGAGCGTGCGGGTGGTGGTGTCCAGCGTGCGGACGACGCCGTTCACCAGCGGGTGCCAAGCGTCGGTGACGATGAGGGTGCGGGGCATGGGCGTCCATGTCCGAGCCGGAAGCGTGAGCGACGGTCTTCGCGAAGAC
>JAYTTN010000843.1:0-11418 GCA_043745295.1 Fimbriiglobus sp.
GAGTGGCACCTTTCCAACCGGAAAGGTGCCACTCCCTGGCGGTCGCGGCTCATAAATGCTCACTTCGTCTCGACGACCCAGATGTTGCGGAACACCAGCGGGTCGCCGTGATTCTGGAGCTGGATCGGGCCGGGCTTCGTGCTCTCCGGTTGGCCGCCGCCGGTCGAGTTCTTCAGTTCCACGCCGTCGTGGACTTTCACCCCGTTGTGCAGCAGCGTCAGCTTGGCCGGATAGGTCTTCGTGTCGCCGTCGAACTTGGCGGCGGTGAATTCCAGGTCGTAGGTCTGCCACGCCATCGGCGGCAGGCACATGTTCACGCTCGGCTTGGCCAGGGTGTACACCCCGCCACACTCGTTGTTCTCGCCTTTCAGGCCGAAGCTGTCCAGGATCTGCACCTCGTACCGGTCCTGGAGGTAGAAGCCGGAGTTGCCCCGCTGCTGGCCGCCGCTGTTCGGCATCCACGGCAGGCGGAACTCGACGTGCGCCTTGAAGTTGCCGAACGCCTTCTTGCTCTTGATGCCGGTGTTCAGGTACTTGCCGTCGGACAACTCGACCACCTTGCCGCCGTTCCAGTTCGCCTCGTCGCCGGCCTTGGCGAACAGCACGTCGGCCCCGTCCGGCGGCTTGGCCCCGACCGTCGGCGACTTCCGCTCGACTTTCGTCAAGGTGGCGTCGATCTTCATCCCGTCCTTCAGGGTCAGCTTGCCGCCGCCGAGGGTGCCGCTGAGCGTCTTGCCCGAAATTTCGGCGGAATCGCCGTCGCCCCGCTTCGCCTCGGCGAGCATCGGCTCGGCCTTCGGGTCCGCGCCGGCACCGGGCAGCCCGCCGATCAGCACCTTGATGGCGAACTTGCCCTCGCCCTTGGCGACCACTTGCGCGCCGACTTTCACCTCGCCACGGTTCAGCACGATGGCCCCCTCGTACTCGCCCTGGAGGGCGAAGTCCTTGTCGTCGGCCAGTTCCTTCGGCTCGCTGACGGCGATGCGGGCCGGCTTCGTCGGCTGTTTGGCCTTCTCCTTGGGCTTCGGGTCTTGGGCGACGGCGGGGTCGAGGGACAGCGACGCCACCCCGGCCGCGCAGGCGGCGAACAGGGCGACGGACAGCAGACGAGTCATGACGGGAACCTCGGCGGGGAAAGGGGAGTCGGCGGGCACCGCGCGTGGCGGCGGCTGTCATTGTTCGCGGCGGCGGCGCGGTGTCAATGGGGCGACGGGATGACGACAAGACGGCGGCAGACCGTAAACCTTGGCCGTGGCTGCCGCCGGGCGGGTCGGAAACCTACACTGATCCACTCGAACGCGCGGAGGATTAACGATGCGTGACACCTGTCCTCACTGCGGTGTCCGACTGGGAACGATGCGAGATGCCTTCTGTTCCGAGTGCCGGAATCGATTGGATGAGCCGCCGGAACCAGTCCGCCAAGTCGTCGGGCCAGCGGATTCTCTCGCCCCGCACCCCGTGCCGGTGCCGCCGACCCCTCTACCGTGGTGGTTGGCCGTCGCGGCGGTGTTCGGGTACGGCGAATGCGGTCTGTACAATCGCACCGGCTACCTGCTGATCGGCATCTGCTTCGGTCTCGCGGCACTGATCGGATATGCGATCGGAGACACGAGGTCGAACACCGTGCTTCTGATCGGTGGCCCCATCGCGACGGGAGCCGATGTCGCGGTCAGAAGTTTGTGGTCGCTTGGTTACGGCCTGTTTCCGGATCGAGGAGGGCGATTCTTCATCCTGCCACTTTGGCTGTTCGGCCTGATCTGGCTCGCGCTGGGTCTTCTACGGGGGAATGCATGAGCCAAACCCTGAGGAACCAGCGTTCCAATCGTACTGGCGATTCAAGACGGTGATGACGGCGATTCGATGACCGTGGTTTCGGTGTCCGTCTCGCCGCGAATCCAATCGTGCAGTTCGTCATACCAGGCGATCCAGGCGGCGACGGCCTCCGGACTGTCGCCGGTGATGTCGATCCCGGCCGCAGCCGTGTCGGGTTCGGTCACGGCGACGGGGGAGCCGTCCGCCCACGCCGGAACCGGGTCGGCGAACTCGACGCGGCCGTTGCGGTAGATGCCAGTGACGGTCGTCATGCGCGGTCCTCCCGGTCGGAAACCGCTTGCATTGTACCCGCCGGGCGGCGGCGCGGTATCATTCCCGGATGACGCCCTCTCCCGAATCGCCCGCCCCGCCGCCCGACGAACCGCGCACCTTCTGGCAGGCCTGCCGCGAGCTGCTCGCCCTGTCCGGGCCGTTCATCCTGAGTTCCAGCTTCACCACCGTCCAGGTGTTCATCGACCGGCTGTTCGTGGCCGGGGTGAACGCCGACGCGGTGGCCGCCGCCATGCCCACCATCGGCTACTTCTGGGTGCCGATGGCGCTGCTCCAGTTCACCGTCCTGTACGTGACGGTGTTCGTCGCCCAGTACCTGGGGGCGGGGCGGCCGAACCGGGTGGGGCCGGTGGTCTGGCAGGGGCTGTACTTCGCCGCCATCGCCGGGCTGGCGTTCCCGCTGTTCATCCCGCTGGTGGATGTCATCATCGCCGCCACCGACCACCCGCCGGCGGTGAAGGAGTTGGAGGCCGTCTACTTCCGCGGCATGTGCCTGGCCGCGCTGCCGATGCTGCTGGTGGCCGGGGTGAACGCCTTCTTCGCCGGCCGGCAGAAGAGCTGGACGGTGCTGCTCGTCAACGCCGTCGGCGCGGCGACGAACGCGCTGCTGGCGGTGCCGCTCATCCTGTGGAACCGGGACGACCCGGCGGCGGCCATGTTCGGGGCCGGTCTGGCGGCGGCACTGGGCAGCCTGGTTTCGGCGGTGCTGGGGCTGGTGCTGCTGTTCCGCCGGCGATACCGCGAGGAGTTCGCCACCGTGTCCGGGTGGCGGTTCGACCCGGCGCTGTTCAAGCGGCTGATGAACTACGGCCTGCCGAACGGCCTCCAGTTCTGCATCGAGGCGGTGGCGTTCACGGCGTTCATCCTGATGATCGGCAACCTGGGGAAGGCGGAGCTGGCCGCCACCACGCTGACGTTCACCATGAACCTGCTGACGTTCCTGCCGGTGATGGGGCTGGGCCAGGGGGTGGAGGTGCTGGTCGGCAAGCGGCAGGGGGAGAACCGGCCGGACCTGTCCGCCCGCACCACCCACGCCGGGGCGGCGCTGGCCACGGCCTACATGGGCTGCGTCGCCGTCCTGTACTGCTCGGTGCCGTGGCTGATCGTCGCCCCGTTCGCCGCCGAGATGACCCCGGCCGAGTGGGACGCCGTCGGGCCGATCATCCCGACGCTGCTGCTGTTCGTCGCCGCGTACTCGCTGGCCGACGGCGCGAACATCGTGTATGCCTACGCCCTGCGGGGGGCCGGCGACACGCGGTTCGTGTCGCTCATCGCCATCGGCACGTCGTGGCCGCTGATGGTGCTGCCGTCGTACCTGTGCTGGAAGCTGGAGTGGGGGCTGTACGCCGCGTGGGGGTTCGCCACCCTGTGGGTGGTGGCGCTGGCTGTGGCGTTCGCAGTGCGGTTCTTGGGCGGCAAGTGGCGGTCCATGAAGGTGATCGAACACGGCGTCGCGGTCGAGGAGGTGGGTGCGGCAGCGGATTTTGGCGAGCGGGGGGCGTCAGCCCCCTGTTGTGGTCGAAATCCCCAGGGAACAGGGGGCTGACCGCCCCCCGCTCGCCCGGAGCCGCCAAAATCAATTGCTACACCCCGAGGAAGCTGTGGGCGAACCGGTTGCGGTTGCGGTGGGTGAAGGGTGAGAATAGCGGTAGCGATTGCCGCTGCGGTCCGGAGATTGGCGCACCCGCAGTCCCCTGTTCACGCCCACCTTGTAACCTTGTTCGTCCCATGAATCCGCTGTTGCTCAGCTCGCTCCCGACGCGGCACCCGGCGATCGGGTACGCGCTGTGGGACGACGCTGCGGCTCTGATCGCTCGCCTCGCGCACGATCCCCGGCCTCGCGGCGGCGAGTCGTGCCCGATCACAGTCCGGTGGACGCCCCTCGGCTCCTCGGCCCGCGACGAAGTCCGTCACCTTTCGTGGGAAGGGGAATCGCTTGATCGCCTTTTGGCGGCCGAATGCTACGCGGACGCTCACCCAGAGAGAGAAGTAACGGGGAGGGCTGCCGTCGTCGCCTGCGCGCTCCTCTTGCACGCCTTGGATGGGATCGCCCTCGCTCGCGTGGCCGCCTACGGCGATCGGGGCGACTTCCGCTTGGAAGGGGGTACGGGAATGGTCGAGGTGAGTGGCATCCGCTCAGGCGGTGAGTCCGATCTCCGCGCGCGGGTCCGCGAGAAGGCGGACCAGTTGTTCGGGAACATAGCGCTCGGTTACGGGGTCGTTTCGGTTACAAAGTTCAAAGATCCAAACGGTGAGGTGGCTAGCGTGTTGCGACACTTCACGCGCCGCGACTGGGAGGAATCTCGCCGTGACGCTTGAGACACCGCTCGCCGGCTCGCACCGCCCGACGTTCTACTCGTCGAAGGGCGTCGCCGCGATCGCCGCCGGCGAGATCCCCTCGCGCGGGCGTACCACCGCGCCGCCGCCGCCGCCCTCACCGGCGAGATGAACGCAACGCATCCCGCCAAGGACCGACACCCGCTCCGCTTTCAAGTAGCGACGCAACTCTTCAAGGCCGGCGACTACGAGAAGGCGAAGCGGCTCGCGGCGCAGGTCGATCCCGACCACCTGCCGCCCAGTCTCTGGCCCGTGTTCCGTCAGTTCCGGCTCGATTGCGAGTACAGGGCCAGCCGGAATTACGAAGCGGGAATCCGCAGGGCGCTGCTCGCGTCCTATCAGGCTTCCGCGTGGCAGCAATGCCTCGACCTGCTCGCGGCGCACCCCCACGTCCTAGCCCCTGAAGGGGTCGCGTTCGTGCGGGCGATTGCGTTCGAGCACCTCGGAAAGTACCGCTCCGCCGCACGGTGGTCCGCGAAAGCTTACCGCCTCGGGGTCACGTCGAGTGTCGTTGGTGAAAGCGGGGCATACCAACTCGCGATGGATGACCGTCTCGACGAAGCAACCGAATATGTCCAGTACCTGATCGACGCGCTGCCGCAGGCCTTCACTTTTGCCGTGGCGTCATTCGTCTGCCACAGGTGTCTCCATAAGCCGGGCATCGGAGCGGACGAGCGCGCGGGTTATGCCAAGCGGCAGGTGGAGTACTTGAACGAGGCGCGGCGTCGGTTCCAAGAGTTGCCACTCGACGTTCGGCAGAAGTCCCACGTCAGGGCATATTTGGCGCTGGTGATGGTCGCGGCCGCCGAAACCTTTCAGCTCGTCGGGCTGCCAGATGGGGCGAAGGCGCTGCTCGAAGAAGCGAGACCGCTCGACCCACCGTTCGTCGCGTCGGCGACGAGGGAGTTCGCCAAACATCCGGTGCAGAGCCGCCCGAGCGAAGAGCCGTTGGACATCGCACCGAGGGGCGGTGGCAGTCGTGTCGCTTTGACCGAATCAACACCGGAGGGGGAAGAATACCGGATCGACTTCCGACGGGTTGGTTTTGCCGCCGCCGTACCACCTTCGCGCGTGCCGAATGGTGGACTTACGCCTATCTACCCGCGCGATCATTTCGTTAAAGCCTACGTTGCCGACTCCGGGCGCAAGAAAGCCACTCCGGGTGTGATCACAGCCGGAGCGACAGAGGCGTAGTGCAGTGACCGGAAAGTCACATTCCCGAAGGTTGAGGAGATTCGCATCCTCTTTCCGGTGGATTGCGCTCGTCCCACCCACACGATCAGAGGCCGAGCCGGAGCCGTCCCTAGCGGAATAGCGACTCGTACTTCTGCTTGGCCGGTTCGCCGGGGCGGATGGTTTCCCACTGGATGCCCTCGTCTTTCGGGGTCGGTGACGGCGGTGGGGCCACGGCGGGGGGCGGGATGTCCGTCGGTCGGCTGGGGATCGGCACGGTCAACGGAAGCGAAGCCGGGGCCGGAGTGGAACCCCCGGTTTCGGGAATGATCGGCTGCCACGGGATTTCGGCGGTCGGCGGCGCGGGTGCTGGCTCGCGGTGCGCCACGACTTGCACCGCCCCCGGAGTCCGGCGAGCCGCGAGCAGGTGCCGGGTGATCGGCAAATCCCACGGGGACAGTCGTGCCGGCATCGTCGCCACGGGTGGCGGGGGAAGGAGGTCCGACGAGTCGCGTGGCATCGCGCCGCGCGGGGTCGGCAGTTCGGTCGGCGGGGGCGCGAGTGCGCGGCCGGGCGGCGCGACCAGGATCGGCACCGCCGGCGGGTGGACGCTGACCGGCTGCGGCGAACGAACCGCCGGCATCGTCTGCGGAGGCGGCAGCGGGTCGGCCGTCGCGACCTGCGGCACCGCCCCCGCGAGGCTGTGGCCGGGGTGCCCCAGCGCCCGGTAAAGCCGGAACTGCGACCGGTTGTAGTCGCCGACGGCGGCGTAGTAGTCGGCGTTCGCCTGCCCCAGCGCCTGCACCGCCGCCACCACTTCCTGCGGGCGGACCACCAGCGTCAGCGCCGTCCCGATTCGCCGCGTCTGCGTCATCCCTTGTAGGCTCTTGTCCACCAGCTCCAGCGCGTCCTTCAGCGCCGGCTCGCTCTGCGCCAGCCGGTCGCCGGCCGATTTCGCCTGCGCGAACGCGGTACTCACCTCGGCGGCCACGCGGTCCTGCGCGCGGAACATCTCCAGCGTCGCGGCCTCCTGTTCGGCCCGCCGCTCGCCGACCCGCGCCTTGTTCCCGAAGCCGAGCGACTGGAACTCCCACAGCACTTGCAGGTCCACGTCGAACCGGCCGCCGAACCCGTTCAGCTTGTCGTTCGGCCCGCCGCCGAACCCCGCCCAGCCGAGCGACCCGCTGGGGTTCGTCGCGGTGCTGCGCAGGGCGATGCTCGGCACCAGCGGGCGGATTTGCTCCTGCTTCAGCCGGGCGAGGGCCGCCTGCACGACCGCCTGGTGCGCGGCCAACTCCGGCCGGTTGGTCAGGCCGATGGGGACGAGCGCGTCCACGGTGGCGGCCGGGTCGATCACGGCGACCGTGAGGAACGGCGGTTCCATCGGCTCGACCAGCGTGCCGGGTTCGAGGCGGAGCAGGCGGACGAGTTCGGCGCTGGCCACCCGCCACCGCTCGCGGGCGGTGGTCGCGGCCTGTTGCCGGCGGGCCAGTTCCACCTTCGCCCGGCTGGCTTCCAGCGGCGGCGCGAGGCCGTCGGCCAGCTTCTCCGCCTTCCGCGCCGCCTCCTCGGCCTTCGTCAATGCCACTGCCGCGCCCGCCAGCTCGCCCCTCGCCTGTTGGACGCCGAAGTACGCCTCGGCCACGGCCAGCGTGGAGTCGTTCGCGGCCGCCTGCTGCTGCGCCCGGCGGGCGCGCAAGTCCTGCTTCGCCACCAGCGGAGCATAGATGGCGTCGGAGATGTTGAACACCACGTTCGGCCCGACGCCGACGGCGAGCGACCCGCGGCTCGACCGCACGATGTCGCCGGTGAAGTTCTGCTGCCCGCCGTCGTGCCGGAAGTAGTCCAGGCCGGTGACGAGGTTCGGCACCCACAGCAGTTTGGCGCGGTCCAGTTGGCGGGCGGCGAGGGTCACTTGGCGGGCGGCGATTTGCACGTCCAGCGGCCGGGCGTGGGCCAACTGGAGCGCGGTCGCCAGGTTGATCGGCAGCACTTTATCCGCGGCTTCGGCCTGCGCCGGCGGGATCGACTGCGCGGCGGTAAGCGGCGGCGGCATGGCCGGCCGTTGCGCGAAGGCCCAGCCGGCGAACGCCAGGGCCGCGACGACGGCGACACGCGGGAAAAGGAACGGCCGCCCCATGCCTAGCCCCCTCGGCTGGTGTGGCGAATGCGCGAAACGAATTCCGATTGAGGGGGCCAATACCGACGCCGGGATGGGGGCACAACGCCAAGTGAAATGCGGGAAGGCACCGGCCAGGGCCGTGGGTGGTCGGAAAACCAAGCTACCCACGGCCCTGGCGGGCCGGGTTCGCCAAACGGCGGAACCGCACCCACGGGGTGCGGTCGCGCGTGTCGGTCTCCCTCGTCGGGTCACTTCACCGGCTGCGGGGCCGGGAGGCCTCCCGGCGGCGGCAGCGCCCCGGCCGGCCCGCCCTGGCCGCCGGCGTTCACCCCGCGGCGGATCTCGCCCGTCGGGTCGAGCATCGAGTCCCGCTCCCGCTGGTGCGTGAACGGCGGGTCCGGCGGGAAGTACGTCGGGTAGTGGTTCAGGTAGTGCGGCGACGGCAGGGTCATGCCGCCGGTGTGCGTCTGGCACCCGCTCAGGCCGCCGACGCTCACGGCCGCGCCGGCGGCGCACCGGAGCAGCCATCGATTCAACTTGGTCATGGCAGTTTCCCCTCCGGCCGGCAGCGCGGCCGACGTGCCTGTCTCGCGGATGCAGGGCAAGTGCCCCCACGCCGCCAGAACGCCCGTCGTCCGGGCAATGGCTGATGTCGTTGGTACCGCTCGTATCGGTTGCGCCTGCCGACGGGCTTCAGCCGAATTTGCCGAATTGACAATCGACACCACTTCGACAAGCGAGTACGGTGTCGCCGGTTGCAGGCAACAGCCGGTTGACTGCTGACGAATTCGACACGCGGGTTTCGGATCGCTCAGCTTGCATGCGGTCACGGGAAAGTCCGCGTTGGAATGCAACATGCTTGCAGAGCTGGAGCTGCTGTTTTCGCCGCGACAGGTGTCGGTTCCCGCCGCGCTTCACGGCACTCGTGCCAGGACTTTCGGCAATGCACGGCAACTCCGGCTTGCTCGCCAGCCAATCCCAGAGCCAGTCTCAGGGTCGAACTCCGGCCTCGCCCCTGTTCGGCGGTTACGCCGCGCACGCCACGGCGTGGGACGAGTTGTTCGACCGCGACGGGTTGCCGCACGCCTACTGCAAAGTCCTCGCCGACCGCCTGGGCCAGCTGCATGTCCCGGAGTTCCTGTCGAAACGGACGAGCGCGGACGTGGCGTTCGTCAACCAGGGGGTGACGTTCTCCGTCTACTCCGACCGGCGTGGCGTGGAGAAGATTTTCCCGTTCGACCTGATCCCCCGGCCGGTGCCGGGCCGCGAGTGGGACCGCCTGGAAGCCGGGCTGATTCAGCGACTTCTCGCGCTCAACTTGTTCCTCGGCGACGTGTACCACGCCCAGAACATCCTGAAAGCGGGCGTCGTGCCGGCCGACCTCGTGCTGGGGTCGAAGGGCTACCGCAAGGAGATGGTCGGGTTCACGCCCCCGGCCGGGCAGTACATCCACATCTGCGGGACCGACCTGATCCGCGACGCCGCCGGCGAGTTCGTGGTACTGGAGGACAACGGCCGCACGCCGTCCGGCGTCAGTTATGTGCTGGAGAACCGCGCCGTCATGAAGAAGGTGTTCCCGCACCTGTTCCTCGACTGCATGGTCCGCCGCGTGGAGGACTACCCGCAGCGGCTGCGGCAGGCGCTGGAGAGCGTCGCCCCGAACGGCGCGTCCGACCCGCCGGCGGTGGTGCTGCTGTCGCCGGGGCCGTACAACTCGGCGTACTTCGAACACAGCTTCCTCGCCCGACACATGGGCATCGAGCTGGTCCTGGGCCAAGACTTGTTCGTCCACGAGGACGTGGTCTACCTGAAGACGACGCACGGGCCGGAGCGGGTGGATGTCATCTACCGCCGGCTGGACGACGACTTCCTCGACCCGAAAGCGTTCCGCGAGGACAGCCTGCTCGGGGTGCCGGGGCTGTTCGCCGCGTACCGGGCCGGCAACGTGACGCTAGCCAACGCCGTCGGCACCGGGGTGGCGGACGACAAGGCCGTCTACCCGTATGTGGAAGACATGATCCGCTTCTATTTGACCGAGGAGCCGATCCTGAAGAACGTGCCGACGTACATCTGCGCCAAACCGGACGACCTGGCGTACACGCTCGACCACATCGGCGAGCTGGTGGTGAAGGCGGTCAACGAGTCCGGCGGATACGGGATGCTGATGGGGCCGCACAGCACGGCGGGGCAGCGGGCCGAGTTCCGCGAGAAGGTGGCGATGAATCCGCGGAACTACGTCGCCCAGCCGGTGATCACGCTGTCCACCTGCCCGACCTGGACGGAGGACGGCATGGCACCCCGGCATGTGGACCTGCGGCCGTACATCGTCAGCGGCCGTAGCACCTGGGTGCTGCCCGGCGGCCTGACGCGGACGGCGCTGACCAAAGGGTCGCTGGTAGTGAACAGCAGCCAGGGCGGCGGCAGCAAGGACACCTGGGTGCTGGAGAGCAACGGGGCGTGAGGCAGCCGTCTTCGGTCTTCACGCCGGAGGCGTGGCGGACTGTAGCCAGGGGTGAAACCCCTGGAAGCCGTGACGGGTGGCGAATGGTCCGGCACCCCTCCGGGGTGCGAGAAATTCAAGGTGTTTGCCCACCAGGGGTTTCACCCCTGGCTACAGTCCGCCACTCCTCCGGCGTGAAGAAGGTTTGTCGTTCCGCCCCCTGACCACTGCCTCCGCCCATGATCTCCCGCGTCGCCGAACACTGCTACTGGCTGGCCCGCTACCTCGAGCGGTCGGAGAACACCGCGCGCGTGCTGGAGGTGAACCAGACGCTGCTGCTCGACTTCCACGTGCCGATGGAACAGCAGTGGCGGCCGCTGCTCATCATCTCCGGCATCCCCGACTACGACAAGCCGGCCACCGGCGAGGACGTGCAGGAGTTCATGACGTGGGACGCGGACAACCCGTTCAGCATCCGCAGCAGCCTGGGCTGGGCGCGGGAGAACGCCCGCATCATCCGCGAGGTGATCTCGGCCGAGATGTGGGAGCGGATGAACTACTACCACCTGTGGTTTCAAGGCAGTGCCAGCCGCGCCCTGTACGACGTGAACCGGGGCGAGTTCTACGCGCAGACCCGCCGCATCAATCAACTGCTCAACGGCATCGCCGACGCCACCATGGCGCACGGCGAGGCGTGGGAGTTCTTCCGCCTCGGCCGCAGCCTGGAACGCGCCTGCCAAACGGCCCGCATCCTGGACGTGAAGTACCACATCCTGCTACCCGCCCTGGCGGACGTGGGCACGCCCATAGACAACGCCCACTGGGTGGCCATCCTGATGAGCTGCTCCGGGTACGAACCGTTCCACAAGAAGCCCCGCGCGGCCAGTGACCCGGCGGCGGCCGTCGTCGAATTCCTGATGTTCGACGACCAGTTCCCCCGCTCCGTCCACCACTGCCTGTCGGCGTGCAAGCAGGCGCTCGCGGCGGTCGCCGTCCCCGCCGGCCCGCCGACCGAGGCCGACCGCCAGCTCGCCGACCTGCTGGCCTGGCTGGACGGCCGCGAAATCCCCGACCTCATCCGCGCCGGCCTGCACGAATCGCTGACGCACGTCGTGGACAGCGTCCACCGGTTGGGCGACGCGGTGACGAAGACGTACTTCGCCGTCGAGTTCCAGCCGCCGGCGATTTCAGGGTAGTCCGCACTCTCCGAGTGCGGTCGAACCCATAGCTTTTCCCCATCGCC
>JAYTTN010000844.1:0-3069 GCA_043745295.1 Fimbriiglobus sp.
GCGGTGCGCCTTCCCCTTCGTCGAGAGGGTGAACCGCCCGCCGGCGAAGGCGGCACTGAAGTCGTCGGACTCCGGCACCGTGCCGAACGCGGCGCGGAGCTTCTGCTGGTCCGCCTTCGGCACCGGCGCGGCGGGCAGCAGCAGGGCCAAGGCTAGGGCGGGCAGCATCGCGGGTAACTCCGGAGGTGGACGGCCGACGGTTCGAGTGTGACCGACGGGGGCGGGCGCGGCAAGGGAAGAATGGCGACCGACAGGGCCATTCCGTTCTCGGGTTCGGGCCGACATCCGCGCTAGCCCGCGCGGAACTCGACGGCCACCTCGCCGATGTCGCCGACGCCGGCCGCGTCGATCCACACCTCGTTGCGCGGCTGAAGCGCGGCGGTGATGTCGAAGGCGAACGGGCCGGCGGCGGTGCCGAGGGCGGTGCCGTTCAGCGCGACCGTCGCTGCGGCGGGAAGGCTCTCGCACGTCAGGTGAACCGTCTCGCTCGGGTCGAGGGCGCGCGGCGCGCCGAACCGCCGGGCGTGGCGGACGCCGCCGGCGGGCAGCGCCGTCGCGGTCCAGCCTCCGCGGAGTCGGATGCGATGCGGGTCGGGCACGGGTGTCACGCCTTCGGGATCGCGGACTACAATACCCATCGTATTCCCGACCCGTTCACGGACGACGCCATGCTGCTGCTCGACGGCCACCCGCAGGCGGTGCTGTCCCTCGCCTTCTCGCCCGATTCGACGCTGCTGGCCAGCGGGGCGAAGGACGGCGGCCTGCGGCTGTGGGGCGTGGGCGGCGAACTGGTGAAGGAAGTCACCGGGCCGACGCTGGCCGAGCGGCGGGCCATCGACTGGCACCCCGACGGGGCCACCTTCGCCGTCACGGACCGGTACCAGTTCGCCACGGTGACGGCCGACGGCCTGACCGTGACGCCGCACCAGTTCGTCGAACTGAAGTCGCCCGTCGCGGCGGTCGCGTACCTGTCGCCGAAGCTGCTCGTCGTGGGGACGGGCGGGAAGAGCCAGCCGGCGGCCGGGGCGATTCTGTTTTGGGACGCGGCGCTGAAGCGGTACTCGCCGATGAAGCGGCTGGAGCCGGACGGCGTCCGCGCCGTCGCCGCCCACCCGCCGACGAAGTTGGTGGCGTGGCTGACGGCCAACCGGCTGACCCTGTGGGACGTGACCCGGCCGACGCCGAAGACGATCCCCCTGGGCAGCCCCGGCGGGGCCGTCGCCCTGTCGCCCGACGGGACGCTGGCGGCCGTTGCCGTGGGGTGGAACGTCCGCGTGTTCGAGACCACCCGCGACGCCGAGCGGGAGCCGCTCCGCGGGCACAAGGGACAGGTGGCGAGCGTCGCCTTCACGCCGGACGGCCGCACCCTGCTGACCGGCGGCTGGGACGAAACCCTGCGGCTGTGGGACGTGGCCACCGGCCGGGAGACGGCCTGCTTCGAGCTGAAAATCGGCAAGGTGAACGCCGTCGCGGTCAGTCCGGACGGCACCCGCGCGGCGGCCGGCAGCCTGGACGGGAACCTCGCCGTGTTCGACCTGATGTGACCCCGCCGGCGACCTTGACGCGGTGCCGAGGTCGGATACGATTGCGGGGTGAATGGTGGGTGTAGCTCAGTTGGTTAGAGCGCGGGACTGTGACTCCCGAGGTCGCGGGTTCGAGCCCCGTCATCCACCCCTTCTCGATTTCGACACGGCCCGGCAATTCCGATTGCCGGGCCGCTTGCGTTCCCGTCCCGGTCGGGTGAGAATACCAGCCCCCGCCGGAGTTCCCGCCGATGACGCCCACCCGCCGCACCGCCCTCCAGTCCGCCCTCGCCGCGACCGCCGCCCTACCCCGGTTCGCGCCCGCCGCCGACGCCGCGCCCAAGCGGCTCGCGTCGGTCAACTCCGTGTACTGGAAGCTGTCGCACGCCTACCACATCGCCGGGCGGTTCCTGTACGGGTACACGAAGGACGGGCTGCACCACCAGCCGGCGTTTAAAATCGCGCGGATGTTCAACGATCAGTACGTGGACAGCGGTCCACAAAAGGACTTGTCCCGCGACCTCGCCCGGAAGAAGGGCTTCACCGTCGAGAAGACCGTCGCCGACGCCCTGGGCGGCAAGGGCAAACTGGACGTGGACGGCGTCCTGCTGATCTGCGAACACGGCAACTACAAGCGGAACGACCTCGGCCAAATCCTGTACCCCCGGTACGAGTTTTTCGAGCGAATCGTCGAGGTGTTCAAGGCCAGCAAGAAGTCGGTGCCGGTGTTCGTGGACAAGCACCTGAGCTACGACCACAAGCTGGCCCGCAAGATGTACGACACCGCCAAGGCGATGGGCTTCCCGCTCATGGCCGGATCGTCCTTGCCGGTGACGTGGCGGAAGCCCGACTGGGACTTGGACATCGGCGCGAAGGTGGAGGAAGCCGTCGTCTGCTTCTACTCCGACATGGACACCTACGGGTTCCACGCGCTGGAAACGTTGCAGTGCGTGCTGGAACGGCGGAAGGGCGGCGAGACGGGCGTGAAGTCGGTGACGACGCTGACGGGCGATGCCGTGTGGAAGGCGTGGGACGCCGGCAAGTGGAGCAAGGAGCTGGCCGAGGCGGCGCTGCGGCGGAGCGCGTCCCGCGACTACGGCGCGCCCCGCGATCACGTGCCGAACCCGTTCGCCTTCCTGGTGGAGTACCGCGACGGCACCCGCGCCACCCTGATTAACCTGACCGGGTACGTCGCCGACCTGACCATCGCCGTGAAGACGGCCGACGACCCGAAGCCGCAGGCCGCGCAGTTCGTCCTGCCGGCCCCGCCCGGTGCCCGCTTCTTCGACCCGCTGACGTGGCACATCGAACAGTTCTTCGCGACGGGCCAATCGCCGTGGGCGGTCGAGCGGACGCTGCTGACGAGCACGGTGCTGGACTTCGCCCACCGCTCGGCGGCCGACGGCGGCAAGCCGATGACGGACGACGCCATGACGATCGCGTACCCGCCGCCGAACGACAACTACTTCTTCAAAGGCTCCGCCAGCGACGACTGCGACTGCTGAGAGCGACGGTCGCGTCCGAGCCGGAAGCGTGAGCGACGGTC
>JAYTTN010000845.1:0-11329 GCA_043745295.1 Fimbriiglobus sp.
CCGTCGCTCACGCTTCCGGCTCCGTTTTGGAACGGCTCACGGCAGCATGACGGACTTCAGCGTCAGCGACTTGTCGTCGGCCTGGATCAGCAGGATGGCGCGGCTGTCGTCCAGCTTGTCCAGTTGCAGCACGCCGGCCAGGTCCTTGATCTTCTCGAACTTGACGCCGGCGGTGCCGCCGCCGCCGACCGCCGTGGTGATGCCTTCGGCCCCGGCGAACTGGTCGGCGGCGATCTTCATCACGCCGTGCTTGCTGTTCGCCATCAGCACGTAGTCCTTCTTGTCCTTGGTGTACACGATCATGTCGAGCGGGCGGTTCTGGTTGCCCAGTTCGGCGATGGTGGTGCCCTTCACCTTGACGCCCGGCTTCAGGTCGGCCAGCGGCAGTTTGACCAGCGGGGTGCAGGTGTACGCGGCCAGCAGGTAGTCGGCCGCGCCGATCTTGTACGGGGTGAAGGTGCGGATCGGCGACCGCGTCTCGGTGGCGTTGTGGGCGGCGTGGTAGATCTCCACGCTGGTCCCCTTGTCGGCGTCCTTGAACGGGAACGGGATGGTCCGCAGGGTGCTGGCGAACTCCTCGTTCGACAGGCCGGCGACGATCACCTTGCCGTCCACGAACGCCATGCTGGTGATGGCCTCCTGCCGGTTCTTGCCGTCGGTGGCGTTGGGCAGCTTGACGGTGGCGGTCGGCACGTCCTTCAGGGCGAACTCGGCCAGCTTGCCGTCGCGGGCACAGGTCAGGATGATCGGCCCGCCGCCGCGCCCGGTGCGGGTGACGGCCAGATAGATGGTGCCGGACGCCGGGTTCACCTTCACGTCGTTCACGGTGCCGGCCCCGCCGAGCAGGGAGGTGATCTTCTCGTCCAGCTTCTCGACGGTCACGTCGTCCTTGCCGGCCGGCTTGGTGTCGCCGGTGCCGACGGCGACGATCGCGCCGGCGGTCGGGTCGCCGATGAACAGCACGCCGTCCGGCCCGAACGCCAGAGCGGACACCGACTTCAGCTCCGGGGTGCCTTTGGTCAGGCCGTCGGCGGCCATCCCGGCCGAGACGGACACGAGCGCGGCCACGGCCGCCAGTTTCAGACGCATCGCGAGTTCCTCGCAGACAGGAAGAGGGGGCGGGCGGCGGAAAAGGCGCGCCCGCCGCCGCTGTCATCATCGCGGAAACCGGCACTGTCGGCAAATGAGAAAGCGGCGGGCAAGCGGTTACTTCTTGCGGGCGGCGTACCACTTCTCGAACTCAGCGAACTGCGGGGACGTGCGGAACTCAGCGTACTCCTTCGACTCCCGGAGTTGGTCAAGGGTGAAATCCTCCCCCCCTTGCTCGATCACGGCTCGAAGAGCGGACGCAACTTTGGCGAACGCCTTCTGTTCCAGGTGCAGTTCGATGAGTCGCCAGTAGGCTTCGCCGAGAGTGGGGTCAGCGCGGGCCGCCTTCTCCGCCGCCGCGATCGCTTCGGTCAGTTTGCCCTGCTGTCGGTAAGCCTGCGAGCGGAGGACATCGAGGTGCGGGTCGCCTCCGACAACCGCGTCGAGGGCGTCGATTGCCTTGAGGTGGGCGGCGTGTTCCCCGCGACCGTCGTGGAACGAGATCGACAGGAAGAGTAGAGACGGATCGTTCGGCATCGCGTCCCGGAAGGCCGTAAACTCCCTGGCGAACTCCTCCCCGCCCACCCGCTGGGCCGAGTGGACGGCCACGACGCGAGTCATCCGCTCGGCCCGGATATCGGGCGGCAGTCTGCGGTAGGCTTCGAGGGCCTCCGCGTGCTTGCCTTGGTTGGCGAGTTTGACGAACTCTTGCGACTGTTCCAGTGCCGTTAGCGAGTTTCGGTCCCGTTCCTTCAACTTCGCCCTCACCTCCGCCCCGAACGCGACTTCGCCCTCAAGAATGAAGCGGTGTAAGGTCTCCCCGACCGGCGTTCCGTCCATCAGAATCGTGTAGTCGTGGACGACGATCTCGCCGTCTTCTGCCCTCTCCAAGGTCATGAGGTAGTAATTGACACCCGGCTCACCGAGGAGGCGGTAGACCGCCACCGGACTATCCGCCGAGCGCCGGACCCTCAGCAGGTCAAAGCGAACACCGGGTTGGAGGTTCGAGATGAGTTTCTTGGCGAACCTCTCGCCGAACTCCGGCTTTAGTGTTTCCCGTAGGATCCGCTGGCTCACCTCGCGGGGGTTAACGTCCACCAGCACCCGCTCCACGATCCGATCCACTCGCATCAGAGCAACGACCTTGGCCGCGTCCTTCTTCAGCACGGCAGTCTGGAGAGCGAGGGCGAATTTCTCCGCTTCCGCGTCCGAGATCGGCTTCGCCATTGGAATGGGTGGCGGTTCCACGACCGGTACCTGCGGTCCTTCTATTCGCGCCGTCGGCTCGGTCGGCCTGCCCTTCCCGCAGCCCGCAGGCAAGCTGAGGGCGGCAACAGCGCAGACGAGAAGGTGGGCGGTGGATTTGGACACGGATCGTCTCACGCGTGGAAAGTTGCGGCAGTGTACTGCGTGGCAATGAACGGGCCGACCGGCAACGCCGCCGGCCGATGTTCGTCCGGAAATCCCGCCCTCTTCCCGATGCGGCGGAAGGCGCGGTCGCGCCGGTCGTCGGCGCGGATCGCGCTTTCCTCTTTTCAGCCGTCCACCTCGGGCGGCCAGCCGTGCGGGAAGTCGCCGTAGACCGCCCGGTACGCCCGCACCGTCGCCGGCGGCGGTTGGTCCTTCGCCGCTTCCACCGCCTCTCGGTGCCCTTCGTCCAGCGACTCGCGCATCTCGGCGATCTCCTCGTCTCGCTTCTGCTCCTCCTGCTCCTCCTCGAACGCCGCCGACGGGTCGTACCCCTCGAACTCCGACTCGCCCCGCTCCCGCCGCGCCTCCTCGTCCATCTGCTTTTTAAGTGGGCGAAAGTCCACCAGGTGCAACCGGGGGAAGCTGTACTTCCAGTCGTGCCCCCGCGCCTTCAGCCGGCGGAAGATCATCTCGTACACCGGTCGCAGGTCGGCCCGGTCGGACACCGCGTGGGTGCCCATGTAGAAGTCGAGGTAGGTGTAGCCGCCGTCGCCGATCATCTCCCGCCGCATTTCCGCCATGAACTCGGCCACCTTCGGGTCCATGCCCTCGGTCGGCGGAAACATGCGGGCCATGAGGTCGGCCGGCATCTCCGGTCGGGGGACCGGGGGCGGGCCGGGTTGGGCGTTCAACACCTCGGCCAGAAACCCGCCGCTGCCGCGCGCCGACCCCAGGTGCAGCCACCGCCCGTCGTCGGCCAGCACTTCGTGGTTGTCCGAGAAGAGATCCCACAGGCACAGCCCGACCAGCTCCCGGCACTCGCGTTCCGGTTCGACCGGCGACGGCGCGTGTTCGGCCTCCACCTCGGCCAGGGTCGGCTCCGGCGGCGGGGGCGGGGCGTCCGGCTTGCGGAGCGGGGAGTTCGCCAAGTTGCGGTGGAAGCGCACCCGTTCCTCGTATTGCCGCTGCGGCGACGGGTGACAGACGGCTGTCAGCGGCGATGCCGCCCAGCCGTGCGGGGCCAGCTCGGCGAGGACATCCGCCCCGGCCCAGCCGTGCGGGAACAGGGCGGCGAACTCGGCCGCCAGTTCGTCCGGGGCGAACTCCGGCTTGTCGTCGAAGGAGGTCATGGGTCACTTCCGGTAGGACTTTCGAGTTCACCGCCTTCTTGATCGGCACGCTGACGTGCTACCTGAACTCGCTGACGAGCGGAACGGCTCCACCAATGCTTGCAGGACGGGTTTTCTCGGGCACGACGTTTTCGGCATTCAACGCCGAGTCTCCGATAGCTCGCCAAGGCGCGTTTCGATAGCATCAAGTTTCTTCTCCACCGCCTCCCCGAATTTGAGCCGGTTATGGATTCCCGCGAGAACGCTGATGAACACTTGCTCCGCAACGCGCAGGGGAACGCCAACACCGTCAGATGAAGGGCATAGGTCGATCGAAGCGTGGTGGGCGTCATCCTCAAAATTGAAGTACGTCAAGCCGTCACCCGCGTGCGCCACCTCGGACTGGTCGCCGTAGAATATGACGTAATACGGGAGAGCCCCAAGCGAGTCGGCCAAGTCCTTGACGTACAGACCTGCCTGCCCTTTCTTGAGAGCATTCCACCACTTCTCTCCGACTGCCTCACGCGCCGCAGCCGTCTGGGCGGCGATCCCCTCCGGGGTTCCACGCAGGTGCATGATCGTGTGGAGTTCAGGCCGCGCACTCCACTCCCGATAGCGTTTGTCCTGCATGAGGGCGGAGCGAGCGATGTAGAGAAGCGTGCGGAGATCAGTATCGAGAGGACGCGACGGGTCGGGGTCGAAGGGCTTCCCACCCTCTTTTAGCGCAACGGTCTCGTTCATGATGAAGTTCATAGCGAGCGTCGTGTCGAACAGAGACCGCGTAAAAATGGCCACCTCGCCCCCGAAGCCTCGTTCGGCGAGGAGGATGATGCCGCGGAACTGTCTGCAAGCCTTCGCGAAGAGTCCGAGTGCCAACGCCCTTGCCCGATCGGTTACTCCCGGCACGGGCGTGTTGGGGACACTGAGTTGCCCGTTTCCCTTACTACCCATCATTTCGAGCGCGAGTTGGAGGAGGTCGCGGCTTACGGCCAGTTCCTCGGCATGCTCCGCCTCAACAGCCGCTCGCGTTTGGTCTTCAAGAGGAAGCATTTGTCCGCCCTCGTCGGAGGCCGTTCTCTCGCACAGCACATCAAACGTATTGGATGCTCGATTCTAACCGGAAATTCGGGCGCGGCAATCTCTCGCGTTTCATGTCTGGCCGAATTTCCTTCCGTTTTCTCTGCTATCCCGCTTCGAGCCTGAGAGTTGGTCAGATGCGTGAATAGTGAATGAAGCTGGTGAAAAGAGCCATGCGACCGCTGCCCGAGGTCAGGTGCCAATTCCTTTTTTCGAGTTGTCCATGTACTCACTTCCCGATGCCAAAGTGGGAGGAGGTGCGGTCGAGGCGGTCGGGCAAGGACTGGCGAAGTGCGACCCGGACGCGCGGCGGTGGTACGACGCCAACCGCGGTCGAGGCGCGACGAACTCACGGTAGACTCGGCCCGCGCGGGCGCGTCTCTTCCGAGCGGGAAAAGACGCTTCCTCGCGGTCGCGGCTCGTCGAAAGCGACCCTCACTCGTCGGCGGGCGCGCCGCCGGCGGCGCGGCCGTCGGCCGTCTGCACCTCGCCGGTGGTCACGTCCAGGTAAATCTTGTCTTGCAGGATCTCTTGCAGCACGATGGCCATCTTGTCGTTGGTGCGGAGGTCCACCTGCTGCGGCGCGCCCATGTTCAGCATGGCCATCCGCTTCTGGATCAGGGTGGACAGCTTGAACCGCCCGCCCACCTTGTTGACGATCTCCTCTTCCTTCAGTTCGTCGAGCATGGCAGAAACTCCCGTGTGGTGAATTCGGTGTCGATGAGGTCGAGCAGCTCGGCGACCGCGTTCGGTACGGTGTCGTTGACGACGGTCGCGTCGAACTCGCCGGCGCGGTTCGTTTCGTCCTCGGCCGCTTTCAGTCGGCGGGCGATGCGGGCCTCGTCCTCGGTGCCCCGCCCGCGCAGCCGGCGTTCCAACTCGTCCAGACTCGGCACGGCCAGGAAGACCGACCGGTGATCGTTCGGATACCGCGCCCGCACCTGCGCCGCGCCTTGCACGTCGATCACCAGCAGCACGCCGATGCCGGCCGCGCGGTGCGGGTCCACTTCCGCGCGCGGCGTGCCGTAGTGGTCGGTCCCGAACACCACCGCGTGTTCGAGCATCTCGCCGGCGGCGAGGGCGTCGCGGAACCGGTCGTCGGTCCAGAAGTGGTAGTCGCGGCCGCCCACTTCGCCGGGTCGGGGTGCCCGCGTGGTGGCCGTCACCACCCGCCGGAGCGGATACCGGCAGCCGGCCAGCACCGCGTCCACCACCGTCGATTTCCCGGCCCCGCTCGGCCCGGACAGCACGAACAGCGGCGCGAGGGGCATCAGGGCATCCTCGGAAGAAGACTAGCCACAGAGACACAGAGACACGGAGAAGACAAGAGAGAAATCCTGGTTTCAAACTCTCTGTTTCCCTCTCTTCCTGCTTCTCTGTGCCTCTGTGTCTCTGTGGTTAGTTCGAGTCTTCTCTTATTCCACGTTCTGGATCAACTCGCGGACCTTCTCCAGGGCCGCTTTCAGTTCGATGACCAGCCGCGACACGGCCACGTCGCCGGCCTTCGACCCCAGGGTGTTCGCCTCGCGGCCCATCTCCTGGACGACGAACTCCAGCCGCCGGCCCGCGCCGTCCGCCGCCCCCACCCGCACGATCTCGGCGAACTGGTCGAGGTGCGCCGCGAACCGCGTGACTTCCTCGGCCACCTCGGCGCGGTCGGCGAAGGCGGCCACCTCGCGGATCAGGTGCGCCGGCTCGACGGTCACTCCGGCCTCGGCCACCGCCGCCCGCACCCGCTCCAGAATCCGCTCGCGGTACTGGGCCACGACCGTCGGCAGGTGCGCGCGGACGTCGGTCAGTCCGGCCGTCATGACGCCGTGCTGGGCCATCAGTTCGGCGGCCATCTGGCGGCCTTCGTCCTTCCGCGCGGCGTCGAACTTGACGAGCGCGGCCGCGATGGTCTTCTCCACCACCGGCCACTCGTCTTCGGGCCACCCGCCGGCGGGGGCGGAGTCGGCCGACACGCCGGGCAGGTCGAGAATCCCCGCCGCCAACCCCGGCAGCGCTTCGGGAACCCCTTCGGCCTCGCACGCGGCTTTCAACTGTGCCAAGTACGACCGCACCGCCGCCACGTTCAATCCCGGCCCGCCAGCAGTCGATTCCCGCTCGACGCGGATGTGCGCCTGCACGCTGCCCCGGCGGACCACCTTGCGGACGATCTTCTCGATGTCGGCGTCGAAGGCGGGGTACGGGTCGGTGCCGCGGACGGTCAGCTTCAGGTGCCGGTTGTTGACGGCGCGGAGTTCCACGGCGACGGTGAAGCCGGGACCGCTACCGCGGGCGTCCCCGAACCCGGTCATGCTGAGCAACACGCGGGGCAGCTCCGGGAATGAAAGGACACCGGTTCGGAAACCGGTGCCGCCAGAAAGGCGGGGTTTTCCGCCGGCTTACGGGTCGCCGGTTTGCTGGGTCTGCTCGTCCGGCGGCGGGGTGCGGCCCGGCTGCATGGTCTTCACGTTGATCATGATGATGAGCACCCAGAAGGCGGCGAACCAGAGGGTGATTTTGGTGAACAGGTCGCCCGCTTTCGAGCCGAAGGCGCTGGATCCGCCGGCCCCGCCGAACGCCCCGGCCAGGCCGCCCCCCTTCCCCTTCTGGATGAGGATGATGAGCATCAGCAGCAGGCTGAGGAAGATCAGCACGCCGTTCAGGAAGTACGACCACCCGCCGATGGCGGCTTCGGCGAACGCGGGCAACAAGGTCATGGCGGCCCCGAGAGTCAGACCGGGAATTCAGGAACTGGAATCATACGCCCGGTCGGGGCGGAAGGGAAGGGGCGGTATTGCCGCGGGTGCGGCAACGGATTCCGGCGGTGGCGGTTCGTCGCCTCACCGGATACGCGGAACGGCCCTGGCTCGCGGAGTGAGCGGGGCCTCACGCGCCGATCGGCGAGTGGTCGTCCGGGACGGGCGCGTCCAGCCGGAAGGCCGGCGGAAGGGAACGGTCGACCGGCATGATCGACGCGCGGGACGGCATTTTTGCCACCCCCGCTCATATGCTGAACGCAGGAGGATTTCGCGCATGACGACGCTGGCCGACGCATTCCCGGACATAACCAAGCGGCGGGAGCCGCTGGCCCCGTACACCCACCTCCGCATCGGCGGGCCGGCCGAGTTCCTCGTCCAGCCGCGCACGGCGGACGAGTTGCGGGCGGTGCTGCTCTTCTGCCAGGCGCACGACGTGCCGCTGCGGATGCTCGGCGGCGGGTTCAACCTGCTCGTCCGGGACGACCCGGTGCCCGGGGCCGTCATGCGGCTGTCCGGCCCGGCCTTCGCCGGCATCGAGACGACCGGCACCACCGTCCGCGCGGCCGGCGGCGCGTCCCTGTACGAACTCATCGCGCACGCCGTTCGCGCCGGCCTCGGCGGGCTGGAAACCCTGGTCGGCATCCGCGGCACCGTCGGCGGCAGCGTGCGGTGCAACGTCGGCGACCGGTCCGGCGAGATCGGCCAGGCCGTCCGCCGGGTGGCGGTGCTGCACGACGACGCCACCGAACACGTCCGCGGCCGCGAGGAGCTGACGTTCGGCGACCACATCAGCGACCTGGACGAGCCGGTGATTCTGTGGGTGGAGTTCGAGTTGACCCGCGCCGCGCCGGAGTCGCTGCTGAAGCGGATGACGCGGGCGTGGGTGCTGCGGAAGGCGGCCGAGCCGCTCAGCTTCCAGTCGGCGGTGCGGATGTTCCGCGACCCGCCGGGGCTGTCGGCGGGGAAGGCCATCGACGCCGCCGGGCTGGCCAAGTTCCGCGTCGGCGGGGCCGAGGTGAGCGACCGCAACGGCAACTACGCCGTGGCCCACCCCGGCACCACGGCGAAGGACATCCTGCACCTGATCGAGGCCGTGCGGCAGAAGGTGAAGGCCCACGCCGGCATCGCGCTGGACCAGGAGTTGAACGTGTGGTGATCACGCCCGCCGGCGGAACCGGCGGCCGGCGGCGGTGACGCCCAGCCCGATGCCGACCAGCACCACCGCCGGCGGCGCGGGCACCTGGCTGACGGTGATCGCCGCGATCCGGTAGTCGGCGGCGAATTGTTCGAGCCGTTTTGCGGGATGAACTTTCAGATGGCATAAACCGGACGGCGGCGTCCCACCGTTTTCCGCAAACCCCGGCCGGGCCGCAAGAAAAAACTTGACAGGCAGTTTTCCCTCGCCCGTACTATCCCAATCAGCGTGGCGTTTATCCCAATCACCGGGGATTGGGATAAGTATCGGTTCGGCGACAGAGGGCGTCGCGGTTACCAAAGCAGCGTCAGCAGGAGTATTGATCGGCGATGTCCCCAACCGCACGAACCTGGCTACCCGCCGGAGTTGTTTACGCCCTCGCCGCTGCTGCGCTCTTCGGGGCCAGTACGCCATGTTCCAAGCTCCTCCTCGGGAGCGTCGAGCCAATACTACTGGCAGGTCTGCTCTACTTCGGTTCGGGATGCGGTCTATCGCTTTGGCTCGGTATCAGCCGATCATTTCGGGGGAAAGACTCGAATGAAGCATCCTTGAAGCGCGCCGATCTGCCTTGGCTCGCCGGTGCTGTATTCTTCGGAGGTGTACTGGGGCCGGTGTTACTGATGGTCGGGCTCCAAGCAACGTCTGCTGCGGCCACTTCCCTATTCCTAAATCTCGAAGGCGTTTTGACGGCATTACTGGCGTGGTTCGTGTTCAAGGAAAATTTCGACCGCCGCATCGCTTTGGGGATGGCGTGTATTACTGCTGGAGGCGTAATCCTGTCATGGGCCGGCGACCCAACGGGCGGAGTACCCTGGGGCGTGATGGCCATTGCGGGTGCGTGCTTGGCGTGGGGGATCGACAACAACCTCACCCGCAAAGTGTCCGCGGCGAACCCGCTCCACATTACGGCGATCAAAGGGGTAGTTGCCGGCGGAGCGACTTTGATTCTTGCCATCGGGACCGGTGCGCATTTACCCGACCTCCTGACCGTGCTGGCTGCGGCTACGGTTGGCCTTCTCGGGTACGGCGTGAGTCTCGTTTGTTTTGTTTTCGCCCTGCGGCATCTCGGCACGGCTCGGACGGGAGCGTACTTCTCATTGGCTCCTTTCGTCGGAGCCGTACTATCGTTGCTCATCTTTCGGGACGCGCTTTCCTTTTCGTTTTTGGTGGCGGCGGCCCTTATGGTCTTGGGTGTGTGGCTGCACCTGTCCGAACACCATGAACACGAACACAAGCATGAGCCAATGCACCACGACCACAGCCACGTCCACGATGAGCACCACCAACACGAACATGGCCCCGACGACCCGCCCGGGGAACCCCACACGCACCCGCACGACCATCCCGAGATGCAGCACTCCCATGTACATTACCCCGACATTCATCATCGGCATGGGCATTGAGGGTTGGAGCAGTCGATGCCGTCGGCGGGAGCAAAGGCACGCCGAACCAGGCGCTGCACCTGACCCGGCCCGCACGTGCGCTACTGGGAGTTCGTAGCGCACCGAGCGGGGCGGGCCGCTGAGCTTGGTCGTTCGGTCGAACCGCCGCGGGGATAAACCGGTGAATCGCGCGCCGGACCTGGGCGACGCGCACCTGCGGGTGGCCCGCGCGACCGACAACCTCGCCGCCGTGGTCGCGTTCTGAGGCAACGAGTGCCGCGAGGGATAAGAGCAGTCGCATGAACCGCCGGATTGTCGGGCTGCGACCCGGCGGAATCCTTACACGTCCGTCATTCCGCCTCGTCCCGCAGGGCGGACTTGATCCGCTCGGCGGACTCCGTTGGCAGTTCGGCGGCGGCGACGGCGGACGCGGCGAAGAAGTCTCGCACGCCGCGATCCACGTCGGCCAGCAGGCGGGCGTACCGCCGGCACTTGCCGCAGGTGAACCGGTGGACGGCGAGGGCGACGCGGCCGCCGAACGCCAGCCGGTCGTCGAGCGCTTCGGATGTCCGCTCGGCGGCCCGTTCGCAGGTGATCACGCGGACTCCTCCGGCTCGAACCAGTGGTCCGTCAGGCAGCGGGCCAGCCGCAGCCGCGCGCGGTGCAGCATCACCCACAGGTTGTTGGCCGTCACTTTCGTCCTGCGGCAGACCTCGGCGGTGGGCACCTCTTCCAGGTGGCGGAGGACGAAGGCGTCGCGGAGGCGGAGGGGCAGGGCGTCCAGGCAGGCCAGCAACTCCCGCCAGAACTCCTCGCGGGTCGGGCCGTCGTCCGGCACCCCGTCGGCCGTGCCGGTCGGGGCCGTCCGCCACTTCCCGGACGGGCTGAACTGCGCGGTCGCCCACGGGTCGTGGCCGACGCCTTCCCGACTCCGCTGCTTCACGCTCGCCCGCAGCCAGTCGATCACTTTCCGCTTCAGGATGGCCGTCAGCCACGTCCGTTCCCCGGCGCGGCCGTCGAACTTCGCCCGCCCCCGCCACGCCGCCAGCAGCGTCTCCTGAACCAGCTCCTCGGCGACCTCTTGCCGCCGCACCCGGCCCAGCGCGTACCGGTACAAGTACCCGCCGTGGCAGTCCACCCAGGCGTCCGGGGCGAGCCGCCGAATCGGTTCGGTGACGGTCGAGGAGTCCGACGGTGCTGGCATCCGGTCGTCCCGTGCGTGCGGGGGAAGTCCCCGCATTGGTCGGCGGAGGCGAGCCAACCTTACACGGATTTTCGGCGTCGGTCTGTCCGAGCCGGAAGCGTGTGCGACCGGGCGTG
>JAYTTN010000846.1:0-11317 GCA_043745295.1 Fimbriiglobus sp.
AAGGAGTTGCCGATGCGGTTGTCGGGCCGGCAGGTGAAGCGGAGTGTGCCGGTGACGGCGAGCGGGTTGCCGGCCGGGTTGTGGGTGTGGCAGTCGGCCCGGGCGGTGATCGGCGACCACGGGTCGGACACGGTGGAGCGCCTGCTGGCCGAACACCTGCCCCTGTTCGCCGCCCCGCCGAACCCGAAGAAAGATGGGTAGAGACCAATGGTTGGGGAGAGGTCGGCAACGCAGTTGCCGGGCGAGGGGTTTTTCCCTCTTGAGTTCACAAGCCCCTCACCAGGTTGCTTCGCAACCGACCTCTCCCCAGCGGGGAGAGGTGTTCGCTCGATTTCCCCAGCGGTGACAAGCCACCACAGCCATGCCATGACCCACTTCCTGGCCCTGGAAACGTCCTGCGACGAGACGGCCGCCGCCGTGTTCACCGACGAGTACGTCGTGAAATCGAGCGTGGTCGCGTCGCAAACGGCCCTGCACGCGCGGTTCGGCGGCGTGGTGCCGGAGATCGCCAGCCGCGCGCACCTGCGGAACCTGTGCCCGGTCATCGACGAGGCCCTGGAAAAGGCCGGCGTTTCGATGGCCGACATCGGCTGCGTGGCCGTCCACAACGCGCCGGGGTTGGTCGGCGCGCTGCTCGTCGGGGTGACGGCCGGCAAGGCGCTCGCCCTCGCCCTCGGCGTGCCGCTGGTGGCGGTGAACCACGTCGCCAGCCACATCTTCGCCTGCCGGCTGGCCGCCGGGCGGGACATCTTCCCGTGCCTCGGCTTGGTCGTCAGCGGCGGGCATACCAGCCTGTTCCGCTGCGACACCGCGTTGTCACTGACGCTGCTGGGCGGCACCCGCGACGACGCCGCCGGCGAGGCGTTCGACAAGGTGGCGGCGCTGCTCGGCCTCGGCTTCCCCGGCGGGCCGGCGCTGGAGCGCGAGGCTGCCCTCGGCAGTCCGACCGCGCACAAGTTCCCCCGCCCGTTCCTCGACACCGACCGGCTGGAGTTCAGCTTCAGCGGGCTGAAGACGGCGGTGCTGTACGCCTGCCACGGGCAGAACGTGCGCGGCGTGACCCCGCCGGGACCGGGCCAGAAGCGGGCCGACCTGGCGGCGAGCTTTCAGGAAGCGGCCGTCGATGTGCTGGTCGGCAAGTGCAGGCAGGCGCTGCGGCAGACGGGATTGCCCCGCCTCGCCGTCGGCGGCGGGGTGACGGCGAACCGGCGGCTGCGCGGCAAGTTGGAGGCGATGTGCGCGGCCGAGAAGGTGGAGTTGCACATCCCGCCGATGAGCCTGTGCACCGACAACGCGGCGATGGCCGCCCTCGCGGTGGAGAAGTGGAAGCTGGGCCAGTTCGCGCCGCTGGACGTGGACGCGGAGCCGAATTTCAGTTGACGGGTTCTCCTTGCCACGTTCACTCGCGGATGCGAACCAGCGCCACTGGAATGGGAACGAAGTACCTGGCTTCTTCGAGGAAGGTGGCCGCGCCGAACTTCGTCACCGACTCGACCCAGCCTTTGAGTATTGCCCCGGCCTTTTTCGCGGATTCCCACTCGGCGGAGTCGTCGATCCCGGACAGGGCACCTGCGAGAGCGAGTCGTTCGACGCCGCGAAGGAACGTGTGGACCTCTTCGCCGTCGGCTCCTTCCGGGTCGAGCGCGACGGGGGATTGACCCTCGACGAAGTCCGCGAACGGGTAGTAGGTGAGGTACGGTCTCGACTTGGGAGCCAGCGTGTTCTCGGCCTCCCTAAGGGGATGCGTGCAGAACAGGAGCCAACAGGCTTCGGCGGCGATGACGACTTCGGCGGCAAGACCGCTTCTCGGGATCGTCAGGAAATCGGCCTGCCTCAGACGGGCAATACCGTACAGCAGTTTGCCGATGAGGTCGTGGGAGTCGTAGGGCTTGATCCCCTGTTTGCCGTGGCGACTCGCCTGCCGTATCCACGGCGGAATGCCGGCCAGTTTCGGGCGTGCGCCGCTGTCCTTCGGCCCGAAGAGGAGGAACTCCGGGTCGAAGACGAGTTCCTGCTTGGCGTCCTTGCCGGTGATCCGCGCGACCTCGGATTCGGTCGCTACCTTGGTCGTGACAGCGCCGAAGACGGGCCGCTCCCACGGAATCGATTTGAACTCGAACTGGATCCCCTCCACCGCTTGATCGGGCAACCCCATCTTCTTCCACGCGCGGAGGCGGTCGGCCAGATCGCTACGACTCAGCACTTGCACGCACTCGACTTCGGTGCGAATGGTCGCGAGCTCCTCGTCCATCTTCTCGTTGTCGTCTGTCGCCCGCTTCAACAGCTCGCCGACGATGCCTTCGTCGTTCTTTTCGATGGCTCGCTCGAGCAAGTCCTCTTCGTCTTCACTCAGCGAACCGAGGATTCTGCTCTTCAGCGCCTCGTCGTCGATCTTCAACTCGCCGAACTTCCGCTGGAGCGCACTGTCGCGGAGTTGCTCGTGCGTTCCGGTGAGGATCAAGTAATAGGCGGTGACATCCGCCACCTGGCCGAGCCGGGCGACGCGACCGTTCCGCTGCATCAACGTCGCCGGCGAGGAGCTCAGATCCCAGTGGATGACCTTGCAGGCGACTTGGAGGTCAAAGCCCTCGTCGGCCGCCGAGGTCGCCACCAGCACGCGCGCATTCATGCGCGGGTTCTGGAGGTCTGCGACGGCTTGAGTGCGCGCGGCCTTGGTCATGCTGCCGACGAGCTTCCGGCATTTGGTCCCCAACACGCTCTCCAGCGTCTCGCACGTCTGGAGACTCTCGGTGAAAAGCAGGAAGCGGTCGTTCGGGTGCAGTTGAAGGAGCGAGTCGAGCCACTTCAGTTTCACGTCCTCCGCCCCGGCCGGATCGACCTCGCCCCGAAGCGCGAGAAGGTTCTCGGCGAGAGCGACCAGCGACGCGACTTCCGCCTGCGTGGCAACCCAGTTGCTTTCGTCCGGCACGTCCGCCCGCATCGCCTTCGAGTACTTCTGGATGCCCTCGACGTTCCCGCCCCGCGATAGGCTCGTGGCCTCGAACTCGAAATCCTCGCTGGGGAACCGCACGGTGGCGTAGTTCGCGCCGCCGTAGGACGCGATCCGTTGCGAGATGAGCCGGATCAGCCCGCGAAGTCCTTCCGTCCCGGCTTCCCTGTCGCCCTTGAACGCCTCCAGTGTGTCCCATTGCGAGTGCCGGACGGCCCAACTGAAGAGCCAGCACGCGCCGGCCACGGAACTGCTCGTCAGTTTCTTTTCCAGTTGAGCCGTGGCGAATCCGCCGAAGCGTTGATCGTGGGCGGCGGCGACGGCGACGACGGTTCGTTTCACTTCGACGAGCAGAGCCAGGAACACCGCGCTCGGTGCCGGCAAGAGCGGCGTGAGCGGGTCCTTTTCCAACGCCTGGTGTGGGCGCACGACGGTGAGGTTCGGGAAGATTCGACTTCCCGACCACGAACGGACGATCTCATCGCTCTGCCGACGCCAGACGACACTCGCCGCCGCCTGCGGGTCTTGCAACACCGCTCGCAACTCCTTCGACTGGATGCCGCGGACGTAGGCGTCGAACGCCTTCTCCGAACCGGGCTGCGTGACCCCGTGCGTCAACAATCTCAGGAGGTTGACGAACTGCGCCTGCGAGCGGAAGGGTGTCGCGCTCATCAGGATGGCCAGTTTCGGCGGCTCCGAGTCGGCCCAGAATTCGCCCGAGAGCAGTTGCTTCGCGGCTTGGTAGGTCTGCGTGGCGTGCTGGCGACGGATCTCGACGCCGGCCAGGTCCTCCTCGCTGCCGGCGTGGTGGCATTCGTCGATAATGATGATCTGGGGTTTGACGCCTTTTGGCAGATTCGCTTTCTGCTTCGCGGAGGTGTAGAGGCGTGCGGCGTGCATGCTCGCCACATGGACGCCGTTCGTGTTCCCAGTGCCGTACGCTCGGAAGGAGGCGACCGTATCCACGATGTGGTTGTCGTCGATGGTCCCCGAGAGGACATCGCGGAGTTTGTCTGCTGCGTCCTCGACGAGGCCTCCGGACGTGAGATAGAGGCAGCGGAACCCCTCCAAGCTGCCGCGAGACAGGAGCATGTCGCGGAGGATCAGCCCGACCTCGATCATTTTACGATTCCCAGCGGATCACCCCCCGTTAGACCTCAGGGAACCAGTCCTGCAAGGCGTACACGGTCAGCTCTTGTTCCCGCAGCGCCTTGCACGCCTCCACCGCCGCGTGCGCGCCGGAGAGCGTCGTGATGCAGGTGATGCGGTGCGACACGGCGGCGGCGCGAATCTTCCCCTCGTCGGTCGAGCAGCCGCGGCCGGTGGGCGTGTTGATGACCATCGCGATCTCGCCGTTCTTCATCTTGTCCAGGATGTTCGGCCGCGCGCCCTCCTGAATCTTGGCGATCACCTCGCACGGGATGTCCGCCTTCTTCAGCGTCGTCGCCGTGCCCGGCGTGACCAGCAGCTTGTACCCCATGTCGGCGAACAGCTTCGCCACCGGCGCGACGGCCGACTTGTCTTCGCCGGCCATCGACAGGAAGATCGTGCCCTTCAGCGGCAGCGGCGCGCTGGCGGCCATCTGCGCCTTGGCGAACGCCATCGGCATCGTCTTGTCGCTGCCCATCACCTCGCCGGTACTCTTCATCTCCGGCCCCAGGATGATGTCGGTGCCGGGGAACTTGCTGAACGGGAACACGCTCTCCTTCACCGAGTAATGCGTCGGCACCACCTCGTCGGCCACGCCGAGTTCGTCCAGCGTCTTGCCGACCATCACCAGCGACGCCAAGCGCGCGAGCGGGACGCCGGTGGCCTTGGACACGAACGGGATGGTCCGGCTGGCGCGGGGGTTGGCCTCCAGGATGTACACCAGCGGCGTCTCGGTGGCGGTGCCGTCGAACCGCAGCCCGGTGACGGCGAACTGGATGTTCATCAGGCCACGCACGTTCAAAGCCGTGGCCAGCACCCGCGTCTGCCGCCTGATCTCGTCGATCACGTCGGCCGGCAGGCTGTGCGGCGGGATGACGCACGCCGAGTCGCCGGAGTGGATGCCGGCCTCCTCGATGTGCTGCATGACGCCGCCGATGACGGTGCGGATGCCGTCGCTCAGGCAATCGACATCCACCTCGGTGGCGTTCTCCAGGAACTTGTCGATCAGCACCGGGCGGCCGGGCGACGCCTCGAACGCACGGCTGGCGTACCGCTCCAGACCCTCCTCGTCGTACACGATCTCCATGCCCCGCCCGCCCAGCACGAAGCTCGGCCGCACCAGCGCCGGGAAGCCGACTTTCCGGCTGACGCCGATGGCCCCTTGCAGTTCGGTGGCGGTGCCGTGCGCCGGCTGCCGCAGGCCGAGTTTGGTGACCAGCGCGGCGAACCGCTCGCGGTCCTCGGCGGTGTCGATGCTGTCCACGCTGGTGCCGATGATCGGCAGGCCGGCGGCGTGCAGCGGCTTGGCCAGGTTCAGCGGCGTCTGCCCGCCGAACTGGACGATGACCCCGTCCGGCTTCATGCGGTCGTAGATGTTCAGCACGTCCTCGGCCGTCAGCGGCTCGAAGAACAGGTGGTCGGACGTGTCGTAGTCGGTGCTGACCGTCTCCGGGTTCGAGTTCACCATGATGACCTCGTACCCGTTCGCCCGCAGCTCCAGCGCCGCCTGCACGCAGCAGTAGTCGAACTCGATGCCCTGGCCGATGCGGTTCGGCCCGCCGCCGAGGATCATGATCCGCGACTTGCCGCTGAACGGCAGAACCTCATCTTCAGGGGGCAGGGGGCGGGAAGCAGGAGTCAGTGAAGAACCATCGGCCGCCTTCCTGTCTCCTGTCTCCTGTCTCCTGACTCCTGACTCGTAGGTGCTGTAGTAGTACGGCGTGTACGCCTCGAACTCGGCGGCGCAGGTGTCCACCGACTTGAACACGGCGGTCACGCCCATCGCCGTCCGCGCCTTGCGGACCTCGGCCTCGGTGCAGTTCCACACGTTCGCCAACTGGCGGTCGATGAACCCGTACTGCTTGGCCGTGAGCATCAACTCCGGGGTGACGTTCGCCAGCCCGCCGGCGGCGCGGAGTTCGTCTTCCATGTTCACCAGCCGCTCGATGTCGCGGAGGAACCACGGGTCGATCTTCGTGCGGGCGTGGATCTCCTCGACGGTCATGCCGTACTTGAGTGCGTAGCGGATGAACCAGAGCCGCTCGGCGTTCGGCTTGGTCAGCTTCTTCAGCACGTCTTCCAGCTTCGGTTGGTCGGGCATGCCCCACTTGTCGCCGCGGTCGCAGCCGAGGCCGAACCGCCCGACCTCCAGCCCGCGCAGGGCCTTTTGCAGGCTTTCCTTGAAGGTGCGGCCGATGGCCATGGTCTCGCCGACGGACTTCATCTGCGTCGTCAGCGTCGGGTCGGCGTCGGGGAACTTCTCGAACGCGAACCGGGGCACCTTCGTGACGACGTAGTCGATGGTCGGCTCGAAGCTGGCCGGCGTGGTGC
This sequence comes from Fimbriiglobus sp., assembly GCA_043745295.1. Taxonomy (GTDB): domain Bacteria; phylum Planctomycetota; class Planctomycetia; order Gemmatales; family Gemmataceae; genus JALHQU01. The sequence goes on from JAYTTN010000846.1 coordinate 6,431, forward strand.
AGGTGATGTCGTTCTTCAGTTCGTCCAGGGTGTACCCGACGGCCAGCTTGGCGGCGATCTTGGCGATGGGGAAGCCGGTGGCCTTGGACGCCAGCGCCGACGACCGGCTGACGCGCGGGTTCATCTCGATGACGATCATCCGCCCGGTGGCCGGGTCGGTGGCGAATTGGATGTTCGACCCGCCGGTCTCGACGCCGATCTCGCGGATGATGGCCTTCGCCGCGTCCCGCATCCGCTGGTATTCCGTGTCGCTGAGCGTCTGGATCGGCGCGACGGTGATGCTGTCCCCGGTGTGGACGCCCATCGGGTCCAGGTTCTCGATGCCGCAGATGATGACCACGTTGTCGGCCACGTCCCGCATCACCTCCAGTTCGTACTCCTTCCAGCCGATGACGGACTGCTCGACCAGCACCTCGCCGACGGGCGACAGCTCCAGGCCGAGGGAAATCAGGGAGATGAACTCCTCGCGGTTGTAGGCGATGCCGCCGCCGGTGCCGCCCATGGTGAAGCTCGGCCGCAGCACGCACGGCAGGCCGACCAGCGCGAGAGCGTCAATGGCTCCGGCCAGGGTGCGGACGGTGCGGCTGAGCGGCACGTCCACGCCGATCTTGATCATCGCGTCCTTGAACTTCTGGCGGTCCTCGGCCTTGTCGATCACGTCCGCCCACGCGCCGATCATCTCGACCTTGTACTTTTCCAGCACGCCGTGCTTGAACAGGTCCATGGCCGTGTTCAGGCCGGTCTGCCCGCCGAGGGTCGGAAGCAGCGCGTCCGGCCGCTCGGCGGCGATGATCTTCTCGACGACTTGCCAGGTGATCGGCTCGATGTACACCCGGTCGGCGGTGCCGGGGTCGGTCATGATGGTGGCCGGGTTGCTGTTCACCAGGACGACGGAATACCCTTCCTCCCGGAGCGCCTTGCACGCCTGGGTGCCGGAGTAGTCGAACTCGCAGGCTTGGCCGATGACGATGGGGCCGGACCCGATCAGCAGGATCTTCTTGATGTCGGTGCGCTTGGGCATGGTGGCGTGACGGCTCGAATACGAGGACGGGTCGGCGCAAACTCCGAGTAACCTACGGGATGGCAGGTCGCTAAGGTAGTCCGCACTCTCCGAGTGCGGTTCTGGAAGACCGCACTCGGAGAGTGCGGACTGCCCTAAAAGGCCGATCACGGCGGGGGCAGGTCGAACGTCTGGCACGCGCTTTCGTAGCCGATTTCCAGGTCGAACGGGATCCGGGTGTCGTCGCCGAGCCACAGGGGGAGCGCCGGCAACCGCTGGCCGACGGTCAGCGCCTTCGCCCACGCTTGCAGTCGTAGCGTCCGCTTCTTCCGCAACACGGGGCGAAGCTCCACCGCGTACAGCTCGTCCGGCCGCCCCGCCACAGCCGGCACCGGTTGGCCGATGAACCGGAACAACTCCGCGTACAGGTTGAACTGCCGCGTCGTGACGATATCGACGATGCACACCGACACGCCAGCTTCCAGCAGCGACACGCACTTGGTGACGAACGTGCGGCGGTGTTCCGGCCGGTCCTTGTTGCTCGGCGACACCAACTCGATGGCCGCGACCAGCCGCCGCGCGTGGTGCGTGTCGTACACCCGAACTTCGAACGTGTCCACGTCGTCGAGGTCGGTTTCCACGTCCACCGTCGGTTCCGCCTCGACCATCGTCGCCAGCCCGCCGCCGGAACCGGCCGTCAGGTCGGCGTCCGGGTCCGCCCCCCAGTTCTCGGTCACGAAGCCGAGGACATCGCCTTCGACCTGACGGCCGATGTGAACGCCCGGTTCGGCTCGCAAGCCGTCGGGCAGGAGCGGCCGGAGTTGCTGGACGATGGCCATCGGCCACCCGCTGTGGAAGCCTTCCCACGGCATGATCCGCTCGACCGGGCCGCGGAAGTGGTCGCGGAGGGGCATGTCGAATCCTCGGGTGGGTACCGCGAATGATACCGCCGCGCGTACCGCCCTCACAGAATCTCCATGCAGTCGGCGTCCTGCACGATGTATGTCTTCCCTTCGAGCCGCTCCAGGCCCCGCGCCTTGGCTTCCTTGTCCGAGTAGCCGCACGCCTCGTAGTCGGCGTAGCTCACCACCCGCGCGCGGACGAACCGGGCGGCCAGGTCGTTGTGGATGCAGGCGGCGGCGGCCACCGCGTCGCCCCCCTTGTCCATCGCCCACGACCGCACTTCCTTCTTGCCGGCGGTGAAGAACACGATCCGCCCAAGCGACGTGAACACGGCGCGGATCACCCGGTCCCGGCTGAACTCCGTCAGCCCCAGGTCGGCCATGAACATCGTCCGCGACTCCTCGTCCAGGTCCGTCAGCTCCTTCTCCAGCTTCACCGGCGCTTGCACGGCGGTCGGGGCCATCGCCAGCAGGTCGGCCGGCAGCGGGTCGGCGAACCCCGTATCGCCCCGGTTCACGAGGACGATCTCCGGCTTCAGCGTCAGCAGTTGGAAACTCCGGAGGCACTTCTCCTCTTCCGGCTTGATGCCCATCTGGTGCGCCGCCTGCCCGGCCTCGAACGCGGCGACGATGCGCTGGAGCGTGGCCAGCTCGAACTCGTCCGCCTCCCGCTCCTTCGCCGGCTTCGTCTTCCGCAGCTGCGCGTTCACCTTCGGGATGCGGTTGCTGACGATCTCCAAGTCCGCGAACAGCAGCTCGTCGCGGAAGCGGACGAGCTGCTTGGCGAAGTCGGTCTCGGAGTACCCGTTCAGCACCACGCACAGGCCGTCCGACTCGCGGAGGATGCCGAGCCGGCGGGCGTTGTCCTTGCGGTCGTCCTCCCCGCCGGACATGAGACCGGGCGTGTCGAGGAACTGGATTTCCGCCAGCGTCAGTTTGTCCGGGTCGTACTTGACGGCCATCCGCAGGAGCCGCTCGTCGGGCACTTTCGTGCTGCCGAGTTGCCCGTTCTGGACTTTGGCCGGGTCGGGCGCGACGCCCGTCAGCCACTCGAACACGATGCTCTTCCCGGACCCGGCGAACCCGACCAAGCCGACTTTCATGACAGCACCCTGCGTGGCGAAGTTTCAACCGCTGTTGTACGCGGGTTGATGGGCGGGGTGAACGAGGCCGGCGAGAATCCAACAAGAGGAACACGGATGACACGGATGAAAGGCAGGGATGAAGAGGATCGGAAAACCGGGGGTCGGGAGACACGAGTCGGGAAGTCAATTCGGTGTCTTCTCCGACCTGCCTCCTGTCTTCTGTTCCCTGCCTCCTGGTGATGGATCCTCTTCATCCCGGCTTTGATCCGTGTCATCCGCGTTCCTCTTCTCGAACTCGCTCTCCTCGTTCCGCTCCCTTGCGGTCGCGGCTCGTAGAAATAGGAAAAACCTCTTCCTGTTACGTCTTCCTCCGAACATCGTCGCCCATGACCCACTGGCACCTGCCCACCGGCTTCCGCTTCGCCGGCATCGTCAGCGAGCTGCGGAGCGAACCCGACCGCCGCGACTTGGCCGTCATCGTCTCGGATCGGCCGGCGGCGGCGGCCGGCGTGTTCACGCAGAACCAGGTGTGCGCCGCGCCGGTGCAGATCAGCCGGGCGCGGCTGCCGCGGGCCGACGCGCGGGCCGTTGTCATCTGCTCCGGCAACGCCAACGCCTGCACCGGCGAACAGGGCATCGCCGACGCGGAGCGCATGGCCGAACTGGTGGCCCTCGAACTCGGCTGTTCGCCGCAGCAAGTGCTGGTGGCCAGCACCGGCGTCATCGGCCGACCGCTCCCCATGCCGATCCTCGAAGCCGGCATCCCGAAGGCCGTCCGAGCGGCGAAGGGAGGACGGGAAGCCTTCAACGACGCCGCGCACGCCATCCTCACGACCGACACGAAGATCAAGGTGAGTACGCGCACCTTCCGGGGATACACGATCGCCGGCTTCGCCAAAGGCGCGGCGATGATCGGCCCGAACATGGCGACCATGCTCGGGTTCATCTTGACCGACGCGCCGCTCGAATCCGGCGACGCCTCCGTATGCCTGGCGCTGGCGACCGAAAGCACTTTCAACTGCATCAGCGTCGAAGGCCACACCAGCACGAACGACACCGTCTTCCTGTTGGCGAACGGCGAGGGAGAACCGCTTCGGGGTCAGGCGGTCCACGACTTCGCGGACGCGGTCGAGTCCGTGTGCGGCGATCTCGCCAAGCAGATCGCGATGGACGCCGAAGGCGCGAGCCACCTCATCACGATCCGGGTCCAAGGCTGTCGGCACTTCCAGGAGGCCAAGAAGATCGCCAAGACCATCGCCGAGAGCGCGCTGGTGAAGACGGCGGTGTTCGGGGGCGACCCGAACTGGGGCCGGGTGGTGAGCGCCGCCGGGTACGCCGAGGTGCCGTTCGCCGAGACCGACCTGAGCCTGCGGATGGGCGACTTCCTGCTCTACGACAAGGGCCGCCCGCTGCCGTTCGACGCCAAGGCCGCGTCGGCGTACCTGAAAGACAACCGCGACGTGACGTTCACGCTGACGTTCACCCTCGGCGACGGCGAATGCACCTTCTACACCTGCGACCTGACCACCGAGTATGTGACACTGAACGCCGACTACACGACGTGACGAAACGTCGGCCTGCCGCGCGTGCCCGAGCCGCGAAGGGGAACGGTCCTGACCGGCGTAAGATCGCCGCTCACTTCTTGTCGCCGTGCAGCTTGCGGGTCAGTTCGCCCAGGAAGCTGCTGCTGTCGAACGTCTGCCGGGTCATGTCCACCACGGGCACGGTGCCGGACGGCGGCGTGATGCGGATGTCCGGCGGCGGGGCGGCGGGCGGCGGCGTTTGGGAGGGCGGGTTGCCGAGGACGGACGCGGTGCGGGCCAGCGACAGGGCGTAGGCGAACAGCTCGTCGGCGGTGGCCCACGACCCGTCCGCCACCGCCTCGGCGACGAACCGGGCC
>JAYTTN010000847.1:0-3034 GCA_043745295.1 Fimbriiglobus sp.
CGGCGGGGGAGGGGCGGCTGACTGTGTTACTCACGAACACCGCATCCGGTTTCCCAAGCAGAAACCGGGTTTCTGTTTTAGGCGACCGTGCGGTTGGCAAGCAGGCCTTCCGCCAACCAACACATCACCAGCATCAACCACACCCAGGGCCACAGTTCCCCAGGCTTGAGTTCCTGACCGTCCGTTCCCTCGCCTTCTGCCCCGGATGACTCGGGCACAGTGGAATTCGATGCCAGCGTGATGCCGAGGCGTCGGGCGAATTCTTCGGACGAACACGCTTCCAAATCCGACTCCTGCGGTTCCAGGTTGCGGACTTCCCATCCGTCGCCGATCTGCCGCACGCCAGGTGCCTCGCCCGCCGCGGGCATTTCGCGAACCGGCCCCGTCCCCGTGAGGCCCGCCGCGCCGCGGACGAGTTGATGCACGAGCGGCAGGAAGAGCCGACTGCGGCTCCACTCGCCGTGCTCGCGGCCCACGGATGCCGCACACCAAATCACTCGCGATGCTCCGGTCTTGCGTTCCAACAGAATCGGCGTGCCGTCGTTGAACTTGGCGAGAACTCTCACGCGTTCCGCGGGTGCGATTCGCGTACAACCCGAGAATGTCATGCGGTGCAGGTCGCCGTGCTGCGGGTCGGCGAACGGAGCCAGCATGGGGTGATCGGCGGCGAACTCGGCGATGCGGAACGGCACGTCGCGGGCCGTGTGCGTGCCGGTCACTTCACCGAGCGACAGCCCGGCATTCGCGTAGCTCGCCGCGCTCCCCGGCCCGACATTGCCGCCCCCGAAGACGACCCCGGACCCGCCGCGGTCGAGGAACGCCCGCACCCGGGCAGCATCGCTAGCGGGGAACCCCGCGACGTTGGCCGCCACCAGCACGTCCACGTCGCGCAGGTCGGGTAGCCGTGCGTCCGCGCCATAGGGAAACACGATCAACCGGAAGGGGGCGTCCGGTGCGGTTTCGCCGGGCGGGGCCAACCGCAGCGCCGCTTCCAGGAAGTAGGCTTCGCCCAAGGCCGCAACATCCCGAGCGGCACCGTCCAGGAGAAGCACGCGCGGCTTCGCGGCGGCGAAGAGCGCCACGTGCCGCGTATCGTCCACCGACAATCCGTCTTGGCCGGCAACGGACACGGTTCCTTGCCAGAGCCCGGGAGCCAGTGGCGGCGTTTCGAAGCTAACAGTCGTCGACGCGCCGGGAGCCGCGGAGGCCACGCCGGGAAGCGCGATCACCTTCCCCTTGTTGGCGAGGCGCAGGCTCAACGGTCGCTGATCCAAAGACTCGGTCCGAGAATTCAGAATCGTCGCCTGCACGGTCGTCGGAAGTTCGGCTCGAACCATCAGGTTCGCGGGGCGGACTTCGATCACGGCGACGTTGCCGGACAGCGCCGGGCCGACATCCCAAACGTGTACGGGCACGTCCTTCGGGAAGGCGAAGGTGTCGAGGCTGCCGAATCCGGTCCGCTGCAGGTCGGTGATCACGTGTACGGCGAGTGGGCCACCGCCTCGGGCGGCCTCACACCGGGATCCGGCCCACGTGAGCGCGGCGGCGAAGTCCGTCCCGCCCGTCAGACTCTCCGGCGGCTTCAGGTTGGCCAGCGACATGCGGCCATCCGCCGACGACTCGATCGGTTCCACCTTCGTGTCGAACCAGGCCACCTCCACTCGCGATCGGGACGGGATACCCGTGACGACCGCGGGCAACTGCCGAACCGCACGCTCGATTAGCCGCTCGCCGTCGCGCTTGCGGTCCATGCTCGCCGACCGATCGATCAGCACGACGGTGAGCCCGGCGTCTCCGCCGCCGATCGACTCGGCCCGATACGGGCGGGCGAACAGCAGCACCAGAAGGGCGACGCACCCGATTCGCAGTGCGAGCAGCAGCCAGCGCTTCAAGCGCCGGCGACCCGTGTCCCGACGAACGGCGAGTTTCAGGAAGCGCAACGTGCCCAGGTCCACCGGCCGCGATCGCCGGCGGAAGATCAAATGCGCGACGATCGGCAGCGCCACCGCCGCCATCGCCACCAACAGGGATGCCTGTACGAACCCCATTCTTGCCCTTCACCAAATTACTGTGAACGTCCGCGCCTTACGAAGTAATCCATCAACGCCCGATCCAGTGGATCGTTGGTGGTAAGTTCCACGCGGTCGATGCCGCGCGAAAGGCACTCGCGGTCGAGTTCCGTCAACCATTCCCGGACCGCCTTGCGGTAGCTGTCGCGGACTCCTTCGCTCAAGGTCGTCAAAGTCTCGCCGGTCTCCAGATCGCGGAACCGCACATTACCCTCCAACGGAAGGTCGCGCTCCCACGGGTCGAGTACTTGGAACAGCATCACCTCGTGTTTCAAGAACAGCAGGTGATCGAGGCCGTCCATGAGTCGCGGGATGTCGTCGAAGCAGTCGGAGATCACCGCGACGAGGCCGCGTTTGCGGCACAACTCCGCCGCCTGATGGATCGCCCGCCCGGCGTCCGTCGGAGCCCGCGGTACGACGCTGGAGATCATGCCGAGTATCTCCTGCTGTTGGTTCGCCGAGGCCCGCGGTGGGAGGCTGGCAAGTACGCTGTCGGCGAACAGCGTGACTCCCGCGGCGTCGTGCTGCCGAATCGCCAGGTGCGCCAGGGCTGCGGCCAGCGTCGCGGCATAGCTCAGTTTGCTCCGGCCCAGGCTCGCGCAGGCCATCGACCCACTCACATCCAGCAGCACGTACAGGTTCAAGTTGGTGTCGCCGTCGAACTCCTTGACGTAGAGCCGGTGCTGCCGAGCGTAGATCTTCCAGTTGATGTGCCGCGGGTCGTCGCCCGGCACGTACTCGTGATGCGAAGCGAACTCGACGCTGAACCCGACGTACGGGCTGCGGTGCAGGCCGTGAAGAAACCCCTCGACGACCGACCGGGCGCGAAGCTCGATGCCGTCCAGGCGCGAGAAAAACTCGGGGTCGGCCAGTTCGCGGGTCTCGGTCACGAGATCTTCTCCGACCTGGGAGCGCGGCCGTCTCGGCCGCTCTTGGCACTCGAACGAAGCGGCCGAGACGGCCGC
>JAYTTN010000848.1:0-11261 GCA_043745295.1 Fimbriiglobus sp.
GAAGACCGTCGCTCACGCATCCGGCTCGGACGGAATGCCACTCCCTGGCGGTCGCGGCTCGCGAGACCGGCGTGGCCGTTCCGCACGGCGTTCCGCTAGAACAGCGGCATGAGCATTTCCGCCCGCAACGTGTGCAAGAAGTTCGGCGACTTCGTCGCCCTCGACCGCGTCACCGTCGAGGCCCCGTCCGGCTCGCTGGTGGCGCTGCTCGGCCCGTCCGGGTCGGGCAAGACCACCCTGCTCCGCATCATCGCCGGGCTGGAGGTGGCCGACGCCGGCGTCATCGAACACCACGACGACGACGTGACCGCCCGCACCGCCCGCGACCGCAACGTCGGCTTCGTCTTCCAGCACTACGCCCTGTTCCGGCACATGACGGTGTTCGAGAACGTGGCCTTCGCCCTCCGCGTGCGGCACTGGGACGAGCGGCGGATCCAGGACCGCGTGACGGAGCTGCTGCACCTCGTTCGGCTCGACACGATGGCCGGGCGGTACCCGTCGCAACTGTCCGGCGGGCAAAAGCAGCGGATCGCGCTGGTCCGCGCACTCGCCGCCGAGCCGAAGGTGATCCTGCTGGACGAGCCGTTCGGCGCGCTCGACGCCAAGGTCCGCACCGAACTCCGCACCTGGCTGCGGCGGTTCCACGACCAGTTCCACGTGACCAGCCTGTTCGTCACGCACGACCAGGAAGAAGCCTTCGAGGTGGCGGACCAGATCGTGGTCATGAACGCCGGCAAGGTGGAACAGACCGGCAGCCCGATGGACGTGTTCGAGCGGCCGGCGAACGCCTTCGTGATGGACTTCCTCGGCAACGTGAACGTGTTCCCGGCGCGGCTGGAAGGGGGCCGCGCGGTCCTCGGCGACGTGGTCATGCCGGTGTCGGGCAGCCAGATGGTGCCGACCGGCACCGGCACCGCCGACGTGTACGTCCGCCCGCACGAGCTGGACATCGACCGCGCCGGCACGCCGGGCAACTCGATCCGCGGGCAGATCGTCCACATCAACCCGGCCGGGTCGGCGGTGAAGGTGCGGGTGCGGGCCGACGACTTCGGGCTGGTGGTGAACGTGGACATCACGCAGGAGCGGTACAAGCAGCTCGCCCTGTCGGCCGGCGACTGGGTGTTCGTCTCGCCGAAGACGGCCACCATCTTCGAGTACGACTACGCGATTTGACACGGGCGCTGGAACTCGCCCGCTCCCTGCGGTCGCGGCGACGACCAACCGCCTTGTCGTCGCCGCGACCGCCGGGAGCGGGCCGGTTGTCCCTCACGTGTCCGTCTGCACCCACAGCACGCGGTCCTCGGCGGCGATGCGGCGCACCGGTTCGAGCAGCCCGCGGAAGAACTGGTCGCGGTCGCCCTCCGGGGTGGCCGGCAGGGGCTCGAAGTGCGGCACGACGACTTCCAGTTCTTCGAGCAGCTGCGCGACCTGGTCCGGCAGGAAGACCGTGTACATCAGGTCGAGGTCGCCGGCGGACACGCCCGTGTGGCGGAACCCGGCCCGGCCGAACGGCAGCTCGGCCATCGTCGGGGCACCGTTCCCCGCGGCGATCCGGGCCGCGTCCCAGTACAGAAGCCCGTCGTTGTCGTTGCGGAAGTCCATGCCGTCGTCCTGGACGAGCTGGAACACCGTGTCGTCCCAGATGGCCGCGTCGCCCGTCGTCAGGTCGGAGTACCAGTCGGGCGAGATCAGCCGCGCGCGGATCGCCTTGGCCAGCGGCAGCCGGTCGAGCGGCCACTTGTCCGGGTCGGCCGCCTCGTCGCCGTCGTAGTCGCCGAGCCGCTCCTCCAGGTCTTCCAGCATGGCGTCCGCGCCGGCCAGGCACTGCGCCTTCGTCGGGGCCGTCGTCAGTTGCTCGAACGCCTCGGCGTCGAGCGAGTAGAGGAAAAAGCCGGCCATGAATTCTCCCGATTCGAGCGAGGCGGGGCACCCGACGACAGTGGTACGGAAAGGGCCGCCCAGAGGCACCCACCGCCGAGCGGCCGCCGGCGGGAAAATAATTCCGCGCGGATTGCTTGACAAACCCAAAAACGGAACGCATATATACTTGCACACCAGAACAGTAACCGTTCACCCCACCAGCATCGCCAATCCCGTCCGCATGGACGGGAAGGCGATGTCGTCCGGGTTCACGGCCGTCGGCAACAGCCACTCGAACCCCGCCACCTCGTCCAGCGCCCGCGCGTCGGCCGGGGTGTCGGCGACGGCGGTGAAGATCAGGTCGCACACCGGGTACGCCACGCCTTTGTATTCGTAAGTGTTCGGCGCACTGCACAGTAGCCGCACGGCGGTCACGGTCAGGTTGACCTCCTCCAGAATCTCCCGCCGCAGGCCGACCTCGGCCGATTCGCCCACGTCCAGGAAGCCGCCGGGGATGCCGAACTTGCCCTCGGCCGGCTCCTTCGCCCGCCGGATGAACAGCGCCTCGCCGGCCGGATTGAAGACGAACGCCCCCGCCGCCACGGTCGGGTTGAAGTAGTACGTCAGGTCGCACGCCGGACAGCGGAACGGGTTCGCGCCGGACGTGGCAGTCGCCCCGCAGCGGGGACAGAAGCGGAACAGGTCGGGTGGTGTCATGCGGGGATTGTAGCCCGCTCCCGTCGGTCGCGGCGATGATGTCTGGGTCGGCATTTGCCCGTCGAGTACGATATCTCCTCCTTCCCCTCGGAGCTTGCCATGCGCTTCTCACTGCTCGTCCTGCTGGCCCTCGCGCCCGTCGCCCTCGCCGCCGACCCGCCGAAGGCCGTGCCGCTGTTCAACGGCAAAGACCTGACCGGCTGGGTGAACGTCAACGGCGCGCCCGGCACCTGGAAGGTGAAGGACGGCGTCGTCGTCACGTCCGGGTTCCCCATCGGCTTCCTCCGCACCGACAAGCAGTACGAGAACTTCGAATTGGAAATGGAGTGGATGCACGTCAACACGAAGGAGGTCGGCAACTCCGGGCTGTTCGTGTGGGCCGACGCCGTGCCGCAGGTGGGCGGGCCGTTCACCCGCGGCATCGAGGTGCAGGTGCTGGTGAACTACCCGAAGAACGACTGGGCGACGAACCACGGCGACGTGTTCAGCGTGTCCGGGGCGTTCTGCAAGCCGGATCGCCCGCACCCGACCCGCAAGGGGATGCAGCGGTGCCTGCCGTCCGAGGAGCGGGCGAAGGGCGGCGGCGAGTGGAACCACTACAAGGTGATCGGGAAGGACGGGGCCATCAAGCTGCACGTCAACGGCAAGGAAGTGTCGGGCGTGTCCGAGTGCAACCCCCGCAAGGGGTATCTGGCGCTGGAAGCCGAGGGCGCGGAGTGCCACTTCCGCAACGTGAAGATCACCGAGTTGCCCAGCAGCGACCCGAAGCCGGAACTGGTGGCGACGGCCGATGTCGGCTTCCACATGATCGGCGACGCCACCACGCTGGCCGGCTGGACCGCCGAGAAGGACGCCTGGAAGGTGAGCGACGGCAACTTCGCCTGCTCCGGCAAGACCGGGCTGACGACCGCGAAGACGTACAAGAACTTCGAGATGTTCTTCGACAGCAACGGCCACGGCGCGGGCGTGTTGCACGGGGACACCGGCCCCGGCCTGGGCACGGAAATCCCGCTCGGCGCGCCGAAGCAGCCCAAACCCGGCCAGTGGGTGCGGCACCGGGTGAAGGTGACTGACGCGACCGAGGCGAAGGCGATCACCCTGGAAGCCGCCGACAAGCTGCAACTGCGGAACCTCTTCATCCGCGAACTGACCGAGGGGAAGTGACGCCTCAGCAGTCCGAGCCGGAAGCGTAAGCGACGGAACACGCAAGACCGTCGCTCACGCTTCCGGCTCGGATCGGGCCTGTCACTTGATGCAGAACAGGCTGTCCTCGCCGCGGCACCTCGACGAACCGCCGTTCGCGGGCACCGTCGGCGAACCGATCCGCTTCTTCACCGCCCTGCAAACCGCCGTCGCTCGGTTGAAGGCGGCGCGGGAAGCCGTAGGCCTGACCCTGAAGGACGTGTCCGAGAAGTCCGGCATCGCCGTCGAAACCCTGTCGCGGATAGAAACCGGCGCGGCCCGCAACCCGACCTGGAAGACCCTCGGCGACTACGCGAATGCCGTCGGCTGCCGGCTGACTTTGGGTGTCGAGACTGCTTGAGCCGCGGAGCGGCGGTTGCCGGTAGCCTGGGGTGACTGGCGAGCGCAGCGAGCGGAACTCCAGGCGAAGGCGAAGATGGAAGCAGCCCCGAAGGGGCGGCGGATGCCACTCCTCCGGGTTCGTCACTCACGCCAACAAGTCACGACCGGGCGGCAGTTGCTTCCGCTTGCGGAGCCGGATCAATCCCCTCAGCGAGTCCTCTTCGCCCACGTCTTCGCCGAGCAGGTGGCGCAGGTTCGCCAGGAACTCGTTGCGGAGACTCGGCCGGACGAGGATGTCGTCGGTGCTGCACCGGCGGCGGCGCACGATCTCGATGTAAACCACGATGATCTTCTCGTTGTCCACGGAGTGTCCTTTCCGCCATGAGGCGGTTCGGTGTGAATCGAAAGTGATGGATGAGAATGACCGCGCCGGCTTGCGGCCGGCGCGGTTGCTCTCAGCGGTTAGCTCGACCTGGGGAATTCGGCCACGCCGGTGAAGGCGTGGAAAGTTGCTAACCGTTCGCCGAAGACGGCGATTCCCCTAGCGCTTCAATTTGGCCGCGCGCACCAGCCACGCGGAAGAGGACTGCTTGCTGGTCAGTTCTGAGTCGCCCGGATGAGCACCCAGGTGATGGCCTTCTTGCAGCCCTTGCAGGGGGGGAACACCTCACCGACGCTGAGCGCGATCTCGATGTGGGGGCAGTTCGTCGAACGCCAGATGCCAGACGTGGGGCACGAGTGCCCGGTGGTTCCGCGCATGAACGTGGCCCTCCTTTGAAGGGGGGGCTTGTCAGACGGAGGAACACCGCGTACCGTTACATTAACTCTCTGTAGCGGGTGCAGCGGCACTCCCCCATCTGCGCAAGCGGTTTGGGAACAGACCACGCCCCGGACAGTTAGCGCTGTCCTGGGCGTGGCTGTTTAAAGATTACGCACCCTGCGCCGGAATTGCAAGGGGTGTCTTGTTGAATTGCCTAAAACGGCAATTCCCCTAGCTAACTAGTTGGCTAGGGCAATCGCGGTCTTCGGTTTCTCGTGTCTGCCGCCCCTCCGGGGCTGTTGCGGTTGGGTTTGCTTACCTGGGGTTCTGCTCGCTGCGCTCGCGTGTCACCCCAGGCTACAGGCAACCGCCGCTCCGCGGCTGAAAAAGTGTTCCTCACCCGTTCTCCCCCATCCACTTGGCGATGTCGGCGGTCATCGCGCCGGTGTTGTCCATGCGGGGCACCTTGTTCTGGCCGCCGGCCTTGCCGCGCGAGGCCATCCAGCGGCCGAAGCCGCCGGGGGGCACCGCCCGCACCACCGGCTTCTTCATCGTCAAATCCTTCAGGCGGTGCGCGTCGTAGTCCTCGTTCAGCCGGCACAGCTCCCGGTCGAGGATGTCCGCGAACCGGCCCAGGTCCGCCGGCGGTTGGCCCCGGAACTCGATCAGGTACAGGTGGTGGCCGGGTTGCTTGGTGTCGGTCGGGAACACCGGGCCGACGTGGTGGTCCTCGGTCAGCACCCCGCACTCCGCCGCCGCCTTCGCCACGGCTTTCTCGACCTCTTCTTCGATCAGGTGTTCGCCGAAGGCACTCAGGAAGTTCTTCGTCCGGCCGGTGAAGCGCAGCAGCGGCGGGTTGCGGCTCTCGAACCGCACGGTGTCGCCGAGCAAATAACTCCAGATGCCGGAGCAACTGGTGATGAGCACGGCGTACACGGCCCCGACCTCCAGGTTCGCCAGCGTGTGCCGGGTCGGCCGGTCGGTCTTCAGCACGCCGTTCTCGAAGTACTCCATCGGCACGAACTCGAAGAACACGTCGTGATCCGGCACCACCCGGAGCAGGTCCGAGCGGAAGTCCTGCGTGGCGATGAACGCCTCCGACGCCGGGTAGACCTCGCAGAACTTCACGTCGTCGGACCCGATCACCTCGCGGAAGGTGTTGCGGAACGAGTCGAACTTGGTGCCGCCGTGGATGACGACCTTCAGCATCGGCCAGACTTCGATGAGCGTCTTCTTGCCGGCCGCTTGCAGCACCGAGTCAAATAGTTTCAGCATCCACGACGGCACGCCACTGACTGCCGTGATCGGCTCCTTGATGGAGATTTCCGACAGCTTCGCCAGCTTCTCTTCCCAGTTGGAGAGCAGGCTGAGTTCGAGCGACGGGAAGGTGTACGGCCGCACGGCGTCGGTCACTTCCTTGGCGGCGATGCCGGACAGGTCGCCGGCGAAGCTGCCGTCCGACTGCGGGCGGAAGACGGTGCTGCCGCCGAGGAAAAAGAACTTGCCGGCGAAGGTGTCGGCCAGCGGGTGGGCGTCGCGGAAGAAGGCCATCGTGGTGAACGCCGCCTTGCGGTTCGACTTCACCATCTCGTGCGTGACGGGGATGTACTTGGTGGTGCCGCTGGTGGTGCCGGAGCTGAGCGCGAAGTACGGCGTGCGGCCGGGCCAGGTGGCGTTGAACGCGGCCTCCGGATAGCGGCCGTCCTCGTTCCAGTACTCGTCCCAGAACGGCTCGTACCCGCGCACCGGCACGCGGGCCTGGTAGTCGGCGACGGACTTCAGGAAGCGGAAGTCGTGGTCCTGCCCGAAGCGGGTGTCCCGCGCGTGGCGGAGGAGCTTCATCAACACCGCCTCTTGCGCCTTGCCGGCGTCGAGGGCGTCGAGCTGCCGGATGCGGTAGCGGGCGGCGCGCACGAACGCGGCGTCGGCGATGCGGCGGACGAGCCGCGAGCCGGCAATCGGGGCCAGCCACTGGGTTCCCATCTCGATGGACTCCGGCGCGGAAGAAAGGAGTCAGCTTACGGATCGCACCCCCGGCCGAAACGAAACGACGCCGCCCCGATCAGGTGACCGGGGCGGCGCGGCGGATGACTGTGGGAACGACTAGCGGCCGGTCGGCGGCACCGTCTGGAAGTACGGGTTGCCCATGCCGCCACCGTACCCGCCCATGCCGCCGCCGCCGATGGGGGCCGGCGTCTGGAAGTGGCCGTTGTACGGGAAGTACAGGTACCACGGGGCGGCCTGGAAGGCCGGCAGCGACTGCTTGCGGAAGATCGGCGGGAACAGGCGGGTGTTCGGCGGCCCGTTGAACGGGTTGGCTTCCCCGCCGGCGAGGACGGGTTCGGCGACGGCGAGCAGGCCGGCGGCGGCGAGCAGGCTCAGGAGCAGTTTCTTCATGGCGAACCTCGGTTGATCCGATCCGTGGAAAGAAGTGGCGCGACTCCCTGCGAGCGCACCGAGTGTTGCGTGGCAACCATGACCCGCGACGCCCCGGCGGGCAAGCGCGCGGGTCGCCGGAACGGGCGACTTTCCGCGGCCCGGCGCGGAGCAGCCGCGCCAGCCGTCATTTCCCGCAGCCGGTGCCGCAGCCGAACCGGTGGAACGGGTTCAACCGCGCGCCGACGTTCCGCAGCGTGGTCAGGGCGTAGTGCCCACACCCGCACGCCGACTTGTGGCGACCGCACGACCCGCAATCGCCAGCCCCTCGCCGGACGTAACCCCGATTGAACAGCCCCGACAGGCCGGGTGCCCAGCCGGTGCCGACGCCCCGCGGGGTGGCCGGGCCGGTCGGCCCGTTGTACCGCAGGTCCGAGGTCCACGGGCCGTACGGCTCGAACGGGTAGTACCCGGAGTACGGGCCGTAGTTCACCAGCGGGCCGTGCTGGTGGATGCCGGGGAACAGCTTCATGCAGAAGCCGAACGGGCAGCCGAACGGCGGCACGCCGAATCCCGGCCGGCCGAGGGGCGCGCCGCCCCCGCCGACGCCGCACCCGCCCGTCGCACACCCCTGCGCGTCCGCCGGTTCCGCCGACGCCAGGGCGACCGGCCCGGCCAGCAGAGCCACCCAGAGCATCCGTCTCATGGTTCGAATCCGTTTCGTGGTTGCCCGGACGCCGACCGGTTCCCGGCCGTCCTGAAGTCCGGTTTCAACGGCAACCATGCGCCACGAACGCCCGCCGCATCGACCGGAACCGAGCGTTGCCACGAGAAGGGAAGGGCCGCGGCGCGTCCGGATCGGTGCGACCGCGCCGGACGCCGGACGGGACGGAATCGCTACGACCCGAACGGCCGGCCTTTCAGCGCCAGCCACTCGCCGCGCGTCAGGCCGACGGCCCCGATGGCCCGGTCGCCCGCCGCGTGCAAGTCGGTGCCGCCGGTGCAGGCCAGCCCCAGCCGGCCGGCGATTCGCGAGAGTTCGGCGGTTCGGCTCAAGTTCGCCGCCGGGAAGCGAACTTCGATCCCGGCGAGTCCGATTTCCGCGAGCCGGGTCAGTGCGGCCTCGTCGAACCGCTCGCCGGGGTGCGCCAGCGCGGACAGCCCCCCGGCCCCCCGGAGGAGTTCGACGACCCGCGCGACCGGGATGAGGTGGGTGGCGGGCACGGCGGCCGCGAGCGGTAGCAGGAACCGCTGGAAGGCGTCGAACCGCGTCCGGGCGTGACCGGCCCGCACGAGTAGTCCGGCGAGGTGCCGCCGGCCGAGACTGACCAACGCCCGTTCGACGACCTCCACCGCGCCGGGGTCGAGCGCCGCGCCGCCAGAGGCGAGTGCCGCCACGAACCGGCGGAACCGCTCCCGCCGCGCGGCGCAGCTCGCCGCCAGTGCCGCCAAGAGTTCCGCGTTCGCCGGATCGACGAAGAGGCCGAGGACGTGGACCTCGCGCCCTTCAAACTCCGCCGACACTTCGACACCGGGCACGATGTCCGGCTTCGGGATGCCGAAGGTGCAAAGCGTGTCGAGGGCCTCGTCGTACCCGGCGAGGGTGTCGTGATCGGTGACGGCGATGGCGTCCAGGTGGGCGTTCCGCGCGAGGTGGACGAGTTGCGACGGCGTCAGGTCGCCGTCGGACGCGGTGGTGTGCAGGTGCAGGTCGGCCGCCACGCGGGTGTCGGTGGCCGCCGCCAGTTGACACAGGGCCGTGAACGGGTCGCCTTTGGGCATGGGGGTAGCGTATGAAGTGGGCGGCCCGTCGAGGGGTCACGCCGGCTCTTGCTGGGTCATGCAGTGAAGGGTGCCGAGGCCCCAAATGAGGTCGCCGCAGTGGATGCCGACGACCGCGCGGTCGGGGAACAGGTCGGCCAGGGTGCCGAGGGCGATTCGGTCGGCCGGGTCGTTGAACGTCGGCACGAGGACGACACCGTTGGCGATGTAGAAGTTGGCGTAGCTGGCCGGCAGCCGCTGGCCGCGAAACGCGATCGGCTGCGGCATCGGCAGCGCGACGATTTCCAGCTTCGAGCCGTCCACGTCGGTGAAGCCCCGGAGCCGGTCCAGGTTCTCTTGCAGCGGACCGTGGTTGGCGTCCGTCGGGTCGGCTTCCACCACCGCCGCCACCGTGCGCGGGCCGACGAACCGGGCCAGGTCGTCGATGTGGCCGTGGGTGTCGTCGCCGACGATTCCCCTGTTCAGCCACAGCACCTTCCTGACGCCCAGGTACCGGTCGAAGACGGCTTCGTAGTCCGCCCGGTCGAACGGCGGGTTGCGGTGCTGCGTGGTGCTGAGCAGGCATTCCTCGGTCGTCAGCAGAAGTCCACAACCGTTCACGTCGATGCTGCCGCCTTCCAGCACCACCCGCCAGCCGCGCAACGCGGGTTGCAGGGACGGCACGCCGAGTTTCCCCGCCACGAACGCCGGCAGCGTGTCGTCCCGCGTCCAGTCGGCGTACTTGGCCCAGGCGTTGAAGTGCCAGTCGAGGGCGGTGCGGTCGCCGGCCGCGTCCATGACGAAGATCGGCCCGGAGTCGCGGACCCAGCCGCGATCCGACGGGAACTTCCAGAGGCGGACGTTGCCGCCGGGCGCGTGGACGGCGGCCAGCACCGTCCGCGCGCCGTCCCAGTCCTCGGGGCGGACCAGCACGTTCACCGGCTCGAACCGCGCCAGGGTGCGGACGATCTCGCCGTACACCCAGCGGATGGGGCCGAACTTGCCCGGCCAGTCCGACCGGCGGTGCGGCCACGCCAGCCAGGTGCCGGCGTGCGGCTCCCACTCGGCGGGCATGCGGAGGCCGGACGGCACGGCGGACGGTTCGGGATCGGTCACGGGGTGACTCGGTGCGGGAACGCGACGGGGTTGCGTTGTCGTAGCGAAGACCGCACCCCTCGGCCCCTGTCGGGGACGGGGTAGGTGAGGACTGGCGGGCACCGCCGGAAAACCGCCGGCGCTCGGGAGTCGGCGCACGACTTGAAACCGGGTGCCGGAAACTCGAAACTGGCGTCACCGTCTCCGAGGGTTCCGCCGTTGCTCCGCTTCACCCTGCTGCTCCTGGTTCTCGCCACTCCCGCCGTCGCGCAGGAGAAGCCGCCGCTGAAGTGGGGCATGGACGAGACCGGCGGCGCGCCCTACGTGTTCGACAACCGGACCAAGGGGTTCGAGGTGGAGCTGGCCGCGTACCTCGCCGAGAAGCTGGGCCGCACCAGCGAACCCGTCAACGGCGAGTGGAACAAGCTGCCGGAGTTGCTCCAGCGCGGCGAACTGGACATCGTGCTGAATGGGTACGAATACTCCGACCAGTTCAAATCGCAGGCCAGCATCCCGTACTACGTCTACCGGCTCCGGGCGACCGTCGCCGCCGGCAGCGGCCTCCAGATGTGGGACGACCTGAAGGCCAAGCCCGACGAGCCGAAGAAGAAGGTGGGCGTGCTGACCGGCTCGGCGGCCATGCGGTACATCCAGCGGAAGTACGGCGACGCGGTGCAACTCGAAGTCCACGACGACGTGGCGAACACGTTCCAACTGGTGGCCGGCGGCGGGCTGGACGCGACCGTTCAGGACAACCCGGCGGCGCTCTTCTACGTGGCCGAAGACGCGAAGGCCGGCAAGAAGCTGCGCAAACTCGCCGACCCGCGCGCGCTGGGGTACTACGTCATCCTGACGCGGAAAGACGATGCCGCCCTCCGCGACGCGGTGAACGCCGCCCTCCGCGCGGGATTCGAGGACGGCCGCCTGGAAGCCATTTACCGCAAGTACGGCATCTGGAACCGCGACCAGGAGCGACTGAATTACTTGCGGAACAAGTCCCTCGCGGAGCTGCCGCCGGACGAGGAAGAGGACGCCGGCGACGAGCGGGAGATGATCGGCACCTCCGCCATCAACTGGCCCGAAGCCTTCACGCTGCTCGGCTACGCCGCGCTGATGACCATCTTCCTGGCGGTGGCCGCGATGCCGCTGGCCACGCTGATCGGAATGG
>JAYTTN010000849.1:0-11258 GCA_043745295.1 Fimbriiglobus sp.
TGCTTGAAGACCGTCGCTCACGCTTCCGGCTCGGACTCGAACGGCCCCGCGATCCGTCGCGGGGCTTTTTTTCGCCCCGGCAGTCCCTAAGCTGAAACGAGTTTGCACCCACCCCCGGCGCCCACCACTCATGCCCACTGCGAAACTGGCCCTGGCCGACGGCACCGTGTACACCGGCCGCGCGTTCGGCGCGACCGCCGAGACCGTCGGCGAAGTCGTCTTCAACACGTCCATGACCGGCTACCAGGAGATCCTCACCGACCCCAGCTACAAGGGGCAGATCGTGACGATGACGTACCCGCTGGTCGGCAACTACGGCACCACCGCCGCCGACGCCGAGAGCATGGCCGTCCAGGTGGCCGGGTTCGTCGTCCGGGAGCTGTGCCGGGTGCCCAGCAACTTCCGCAGCCACCGCGACCTGGACACGTACCTGAAGGCCAGCCACGTCGTCGGCATCGAGGGCATCGACACCCGCTCGCTGGTGCGGCACATCCGCTCCGCCGGGGCCATGCCCGGCTGCCTTTCGGCCGTCGATCTGGACGACGCCAGTCTCGTGCGGAAGGCGGTCGCGCACGGCGGCATGGCCGGCCGCGACCTCGTGAAGGAGGTCGTTCCGGAGAAGGCGTTCACCTGGACGCAGGGGTTCGACGAGTGGTCGCCCGGCGTGCTGCCGCTGCGGCCGGCGGACAAGAAGGTGGTCGCCATCGACTACGGCATGAAGTGGAATATCCTCCGCTGCCTCGTGCAGATCGGCTGCGAGGTGACGGTGTTGCCCGGCACCTGCACGGCGGACGACGTGCTGGCGCAGAACCCGGACGGCGTGTTCCTGAGCAACGGTCCCGGCGACCCGGCGGCGCTGGATTACGCGGTGAACACGGTCAAGGGGTTGCTCGGCAAGAAGCCGGTGTTCGGCATCTGCCTCGGCCACCAGTTGCTCGGCCGGGCGTTCGGGGCGGACACCTTCAAGCTGAAGTTCGGCCACCGCGGGGCGAACCAGCCGGTGCTGAACAAGGCCACCGGCGCGGTCGAGATCACGACGCAGAACCACGGCTTCGCGGTGAACCCGGACACGCTGCCGCCGGACGTGGAGGTGAGCCACGTCAACCTGAACGACGGCACCTGCGAGGGGCTGACTTGCACGTCGGTGCCGGCGTTCGGCGTGCAGTACCACCCGGAGGCCGCCGCCGGCCCGCACGACAGTAGCTACCTGTTCGAACAGTTCAAGGTGATGATGGGGTGAGCGCGAGGGCGGTCTGCACGCCGGAGGCGTGACGGCCTGTAGCCAGGGGTGAAACCCCTGGAAACGTGTGGGAAATCAAATGCACCCCGGAGGGGTGCCGGCACCCCTCCGATATCCGGCACCCCTCCGGGGTGCGAGGGATCAACGCTCCGGGACCAGGGGTTTCACCCCTGGCTACATTCCGCCACCGCTCCGCGGTGGAGAGTCCCGTCGCCGCGCTGATCGCATTTGCCCAACGCTTCGCCTACAAATGCCGGGTGCGGTTTCGCGCCGCGATTCATCCACCCGGACCTTCCCGACATGACCCCTCCGCAAGCCCCCCCGAAGACGCCGCTGCCCGGCGTCAAGCACCTGATCGCCGTGGCCAGCGGGAAGGGCGGGGTGGGCAAGTCCACCGTCGCCGCCAACCTGGCCCTCGCCCTGCACATGCACGGTCAGCGGGTCGGGCTGATGGACGCCGACATCTACGGGCCGAGCGTGCCGATCATGTTCGGTCTCGGCGTCGTGGACCAGACCCGCACCCCCCTGCCGGTGCAGAAGTTCGGCCTGAAGCTGATGAGCATGGGGTTCTTCGTGGACGCCAACCAGCCGGTCATCTGGCGGGGGCCGAAGGTGGCCCAGGCGGTCGGCTCGCTGCTGTTCCAGCCGAACTGGGGCGAACTCGACTTCCTCGTCATCGACCTGCCGCCCGGCACCGGGGACGCGCAACTGACGCTCTCGCAGTCCGCCCCGCTGACCGGCGCGGTGATCGTCACGCAACCGGCCGAGGTCAGCCTGATCGACGCCCGCAAGGGGGTGCGGATGTTCGAGGAGGTGAAGGTGCCGATCCTGGGCATCGTCGAGAACATGAGCTACCTGGCGCTGCCCGACGGGTCGCGGCTGCACCCGCTGGGGCAGGGCGGTGGGCGGAAGCTGGCCGACGAGATCGGCGTGCCGCTGCTGGGCGAAATCCCCATCGATTCGCAGGTGAGCGCGTGCGGCGACGCCGGCGAACCCATCGTCTCGAAGCTGCCTACGCACCCCATCTCGCTGGCGTACCTCGCGCTGGCCCAGACGGTGCTGAACGCGATGCAATCGCGGCCCGCCAACGCCGCGCTGCCGGAAGTCGAACTCTAACCGTCAACTCCAGCCCAACGGGTGAAACGATGGCCAACGCCGACGCCACGGATGACGAACGGCCGGAGCCGACCGGCCCGACGTGGAAGTTCTTCGCCGCCTACTTCGGCGGCATCGTGCTGCTCGCCGCCGGCATCGTGGCGGCGGTCTCGATGACTGGCGGTCGCCAACCCGATACCGAAGAGGCCAACCAGCCCGACGGCCAATCTCCGCTCCAGCCGGGACCGCAGGCCGCACCGCCCAAAAAGAATGACGGCCCGATTCGGGTCACGGCTTCCAGTTCGGAGCAAGTCTCTCTGGCGGGCGATTCCAAAGCCGGCTGGGTTCTCACCAGAGTCAATCAGAGCGACTGGGATTTCGTGAACTTGAGCGACGGGACGACGGGCGCGACCCTTCCGGGGCCGCAAAACGGCTTCCCGAGAACCTGTAGCCCCTCCGGATCGCTGGCGGTTCACTATCTGACCGGGCCACGGCAGTGGGTGTCCGTGTACCGGTTGCCCGGCAAAGGGACGACGACGTTCACCCGCGCGACGAGCTTCACCCCTTACCCCAACGACAAGGTCGTGCTCAACCCATATAGTCAGCCCGGAATCAGCAGACCCGCCGGGGGACTGGCTCTGTGCCGCCTCCTGGACGACGAACGCATCTTGACCGTTCACGCGACAGGCGGATTCGACCTGTGGTCGCCCGAAGGCAAGCGATTTGGCGGGCAACCCGGCGACCCGGTGATCGTGGCGGACCCGGAGCTGCGAGATGGCGGGCCGGGGCAAACGCTGTCGCTGACGCCAGACAACCGTGTGTTCGCCCGCGCGAACGCGGACGGGTTCACGGTGTTCGATGTTTCCTCCCTCGTCGAGCAGGTCAAGACGGAACCGCTCTCGGCCGTGGAACCCGACCGCAAGCTCCGGACGCTGTTGGGGATGTCGCTCCGGGCCGACGGGTCGCGACTGGCCGCGCTGGTCAAATTCCCCACCCGCCTCATCACCGCAGAGAATCGGTTCCCGGTTGCGGAGGACAACCGCGACCACCTGTGGTTGATGGTATTCGACACCGCCAGTGGGAAACGGGTATCTGCCGTCAAGGTCCAGAACCCCAACTGGAAAGAGTCTTCGTACGACCAGTTGAGCTGGTGGGGGGACTGTCACGTCATCGTGTCGCGAGCCGCATACGCCATCGGTACCGGCCGGCAGGTGGGCCGGTTCACCCAGTTGAACGGGGTGGACTATCGCCACGAGACGTTCGGCCCCGACGACCGGTACTGGGCGATCGTGACCGACGACGACAGACTGTTCCGCACGGTGGTTGCCGTGGCACCGCCCGCCGATCTTCCGGCCGAGGGTGCGCCGCGACAGTTCAGGGTGACCAAGTCGGGCTTGCAGATGACGGAGTGAACCCGGAGGTCTTGCGATGCGCCGTTTCGCTCTCCTCACGCTACTCCTCCTCCTCGCCCCGCTCGCGTCGGCGGCGGAGCCGGGTCGCGCGGACATCCTCAAGCGGATGCAACTGGTCATGGGGCCAATGCCGGGGGCGGATCGGAAGGTCGCCCTCGACGTGAAGATCGTCAGCGAGGAGAAACTCGACGGGTACACGCGGAAGAAGATCACCTTCGCCGTGGAGGACGGCGACCGCGTGCCGGCGTGGCTGCTCGTCCCGAACGGCGACGGCAAGAAGCCGGCGATGCTCTGCCTGCACCAGACCATCGCCATCGGCAAGGACGAGCCGGTCGGCCTCGGCAAGCAGGAGAGCAAGCAACAGGCGCTGCACCTGGTGAAGCGCGGGTACGTCTGCCTCGCGCCGGATTACCCCAGCTTCGGCGAGTACAAATATGACTTCGCGGCGGCGTTCAAAGCCGGCAAATACCAGTCCGGCAGCATGAAGGCCATCTGGAACAACATGCGGTCGGTGGACCTGTTGCAATCGCTGCCGGAGGTGGATGGCGACCGCATCGGAGTCATCGGGCACTCGCTCGGCGGGCACAACGCGCTGTTCACCGCCGCGTTCGACGACCGGCTCAAGGTCGCGGTGAGTAGCTGTGGGTTTTGCAGCTTCGCCAAGTATTACGGCGGCAACCTGAAGGGCTGGACCAGCGACCGCTACATGCCCCGCATCGCGTCGGAGTACGGCTCGGACCCGAAGAAAATGCCGTTCGAGTTCGCCGACGTGCTGACGGCCATCGCCCCGCGTGGCGTGTTCGCGATGGCCCCGTTGAAGGATTCCAACTTCGACGTGGACGGTGTGAAGGATGTCATCAAGGCCGTGACGCCGGTGTACGAGAAGCTGAACGCGAAGGACAAACTGAAGGCCATCCACCCCGACGCCGGGCACGAGTGGCCCGAGGCGGCAAGGAAGGAAGCATACGACTTCGCGGACGGGATCCTGCGGACTTCCTGCGAGGCCGATTCGTGCCGCCCGTCGGCGGTTCGCCCGATGCCTCACGGCGTCTTCGCCTCCGGGTTCGGCACCGCCTCCGCGCCCCGGCGTCTGGCGGATGCCGCACCCCGGCGGTAGGATGTCGGCATCATCCCCCCGTCTGACCGCGGAGTGCGCCCGGCATGTTCGAGTACCTCTGTCCGGACTGCGACGCCAAACTGAAGTCGAAAGTGCAAGCCGAGCCGGGCCAGGAGTTCCAGTGCCCGGCGTGCAAGCACGTGTTCGTCCCGCGCGCCGAGGTGATCAAGTTCGCCGCCGGCGACGAGCCGTCCAAGAAGAAGGCCAAGCCGAAGGCGAAGGCCGCCCCGGTCGCCGCCCCGCCCCCTCCCCCACCGCCGAAGTCCATGATGGACGACGGCGAGGACGACTCGCCGTACGCGGTGGCGCAGGAGTCGGAGGAGGAGCAGCGGCTGGCGAACAAGAACAAGCCGACGTTCGGGGCCATCCGGGACAAGTTCAAGCGGAGCGCCCGCGGGCCGGCGGCGGCCATCCTGGTGCTGCCGTCCAACCTGCTCATCGGCCAGGGGGCGCTGACGGCCGTGGTCGGCCTGGGGATGATCGTCAACGGGGCGTGGCCGCTCATCTTCACCGACGTGTCGCCGTCCGACGAGGAGATCGCCGAGAACTCGTTCTACATCTGCCTCGGCCTGTTCGCCGCGATCTGGGGCGGCATCGTCTGCTTCGGGGCCAGCCACATGTCCAGCATGGACTCGTACCCGTGGGCGTTCGTCGGCGCGTGCTTCGGCCTGCTGCCGCTGCTGGCCGGGGTGTTCAGCGTCATCGCCCTGAAGGACCCCCGCGTGGTGGCCGGCTTCCTCGAACCGCTGGACGGGCCGAACCACGAGGAGATCGAGGAGAAGAAGAAACCCGACGAGGAAGAAGAGGAAGAAGAGGAAGAGGAGGAACGGCCGGCGAAGAAGCGGAAGCGGTGACGGACCCCGACCACCCCGCCAACGCATTGCTCGACGCGCACAGCCGGCCGACCGCCCGGTACGCCGTCGGGCGAACGTGTTCGTCGGCGGAATTCGGTTGCATTCCGCCGGCCCCGCCGGTATGGGGCTCGGCTTCGGGGGACAGTCCAGGCGAATCGGGAGGGGGAGCGATGCCCAGGCGCGCGGCCATCTGCGGCTGGCTGACGGGACTTCTGGTCGCCACGGCGGCCGGGCCGGCACTCGCGCAGCCGAAGGAGAAGCCACCCGACATCCCCGACTTGCCGAAGTTGCCGAACTACGACAAGTTCCCGCCACCGCCGAAGGTAACCGGCGAGCCGAAGCTGCCGGACACCGTCCCACTGCCCACGCCGACCCCGGCCGTCCCACCGACTGACGCCCCGCAGTATGGCCCGATCCCCGGCCCCGCGCCGCTCCTGGTGGTGCCCGGCAAGCCGTTCGGCCGCCCGGTCCCGCTGCCCGGCAGCACCGAGGACCAGTACGTCCAGGAGTTGGTCGCCCGCGAGGAGTTCCGCACCTTCACCTGGCGGGACACCGGCATCACCGCGTTCCCCAGTAACCTGCTCTGGGATCCCGGCTTGGCCGTCCAGAAAGACCCGCGGATGAAGGCGACGTACTCGAACCAGCCGAACTTCCGCGGCAGCAACTCGCTGGACACGTCCATCGGCGGCACGCAGGGGCTGTACCGGTTCGACTTCTACGGCCGCGACTTGCAGGTGCAGACGGACATCTTCGGCGTCGTCCACACCCGGCTGTCCCCGGAGGACGTGACCTACGCCGACTACCGGTTCGGCCTGCCGGTCACGCTGAAATGGGGGTGGTGGCAGGCGAAACTGGCCTACGAACACACCAGTTCGCACCTCGGCGACCGCCTGCTCCGGGCGATCCCGCAGCCGGTGCCGTCCTACGCCCGCGACGAGATCGTCCTCGGCTTCGGCCGCCTGCTGGAAGAGCAACTCCGCCTGTACGCCAATTACGCCTACGCTTTCCAACTGATCGTGCCGGGGGTGGAGGGGACGACCCGCACCCGGAGCCGGTTCGACGTGGGGTTCGAGTGGTACGACCACCGGCCGACCGGCTTCTGGGGCACGCCGTACCTGGCCGGCAACGTCGAATGGCAGGGGTCGCAGGGCTATCAGCCGAACTACACCGTCCAGGCCGGGTGGATGTGGCGCAACCCGACCCTCCGGCTGAGCCAGTTCCGCGTGTTCGTCGAACACTACCGGGGGCAAAGCCCCTACGGGATCAACTCGGCGGCGCGGGAGCAGTACACCGCCGGCGGCATCGCGTTCGACTACTGACGTGGGCACTCGGCCGAGTCGTCGCCGTCCGGGAGTGAACGGCGACGAGCCGTAATTTGTCACCTCTTCGTGGGAAACATTCGCCCACTTCGGCACGCGGATCGCTTCGCCAACCCACCGTCGCCCGGATCGCCTTCTCACCCGTGGCTCGGCCAAACCCGACCACAGGTGGGGTGGTCTCGGCGTAACCGCGGGTGCGCCCGTCGCGCGCACCCGCCGCCGTTTTCCCGTGTCCTCGGCCGCCGGTGGGCAGTAGTCTGAACGGGAGAATCACCCAGAGGGAACCGCCATGAAGAGCCTGCTCGCGTTCGCCGTCTTCGTCGTGGGTGGCTCGACCGGATGGCTGACGGCCCAGCCGCCCGCCCCGAAGGCCGCGCGGCCCGGCCAGCCGGCCGAACCCGAACTCAAACCGGAGCCGCTGCCGGACCTGCCGCAGGCCGACCCGAAGTCGAAGCTGACGCAGATGCTGAAGGACCAGAAGCTGTACCTGGAGAAGCGGCCCGACGGCGACGTCCGCATCCTGTTCCCCGCCGAGGTGTGCCTTCGGGAGGGGCTGCTGGAGGTGTTCCTGTGCAAGAAGAACACGAAGGAGCACGAGGCCATCCTGCGGACGGACATCGACGCGCGGTTCTTGCACGCCGCCCTGATCGCCGCCGGCGCGACGGTCGGCAAGCCGGTGCAGTTCCTCAACCCGAAGACGAGCGAGCAGGAGTACAAGCCGGCCAGCGGGCAGAAGGTGCGGGTGCTGCTGCACTACTCGACGGCCGGCAAGACGCAGACGGTGCCGGCCCAGGAGTGGATCCTGGACAAGAAGACGAAGAAGCCGATGGCCCACGACTGGGTGTTCGCGGGCAGCCGGTTCGTGAAGAACCCGGACCGCCCGAACGACCCCGATTACTACTGCGCGAACAACGGCGAGGTCATCTGCATCTCGAACTTCGTGGACTCCATGCTCGACCTGCCGGTGGAGGTCAGCCGGGAGGCCGCCGACCTCCAGTTCGACGCCATCCCGGCCAAGATTCCGCCGCTGCGGTCGCAGGTGTGGGTGATCCTGGAGCTGGTGCCGGAGAAGAAGAAGTGACCCAGGTGGTCCCGCTCCCTACGGCCGACGGCGACACGACCTGTCATCGCCGTCGGCCATAGGGAGGGAGCCATCGACAGAGATGTGGTGTCGATGTCGCGCCGGGGCCGTTAGAATGGCGGACGAATCCCTCGCCCTCGTCCCGCCCTCCAAAACGACGGCCCCGCCCCCGGACCTGCGACCACCATGCCCCGCGACTTCTACGACACCCTCGGCGTCTCCCGCTCGGCCACCGCGGACGAGATCAAGAAGGCGTACCGCAAGCTGGCCGGCCAGTTCCACCCCGACCGCACCGGCGGCGACAAGGCGGCGGAGGTCAAGTTCAAGGAGGCCACCGCCGCCTACGAGGTGCTGTCCGACGCGGACAAGAAGGCGCAGTACGACCAGTTCGGACACGTCGGCTCCGGCGGCGGCTTCCCCGGTGCGGGCCGTGGCGGGTTCCCCGGCGGCGGGTTCGCCGGTGCGGGCGCGGGCGTGGACCCGGCGGCCGCCGAGGAGATGTTCCGCAACCTGTTCGGCGGCGGTGGCGGGCCGGGGCCGGGGTTCGATATGGGCGGCGTGTTCGGCGGCGGCGGGGGGAAACAGAAGCGGCGCGGGGCGGCCGCCGGCCGGCGATCGGCTCCGACCGAGGAGATCGAGAGCGACATCGCCGTCCCGTTCCTGACGGCCGCGAACGGCGGGGCCATCGACATCGCCGTCGGCGGGCGAACCATCGGCCTGAAGGTGCCGGCCGGCATCGAGGAGGGGAAGAAGCTCCGCGTCCCGGCGTCCGCCACCGGCTCGACCGACCTCCACCTGAAGGTGCGGATCGAATCGCACCCGTACTTCACCCGCGACGGCAGCGACGTGTCGGTGGAGGTGCCGATTTCGATCCCGGAAGCGGTGCTGGGGTGCAAGGTGGACGTGCCCACGCTCATCGGCGACACGCTGACGGTGAAGGTGCCGGCGGGGACTTCCAGCGGCGCGCGGATTCGGCTGAAGGGCAAAGGCATCGCAGGCGGGAATCAGATTCTGGTCGTGAAGGTCGTCGCGCCGACCGGCGTGGACGAGACGGCGCTGTCACTGATGGCCGAGTTCGCCGCGCTCGTCCCGCAGGATGTCCGCGCCGACGTGCCCTGGCGGTGAATCGCCCCACCCAAATGACGCGGCCCACGGGTTCAAGTGGAGCGGGAGCGGGTCGAAGGCCGGCGACCCGGACGACCCTGTTGCAGTTCGTGGTGCCCCGCGTCGTGACCGAGAACACCATGCGCCGCGGCTTCGTACCGGAACTGGCGGGGGAGTGAAGGCTACGCCGTCGGCAACGCCGTGGGTCTTCGTTCGGCGCTCAGCTCCCAAAGCCTGTCCGCCAATCGTTCGATATGACGACGACCTTGTGGCCCATTTTCCAGAAGTGCGAGGAGTCGCGCGGGAATCGCCCCGGCTCCGAGGAACGCGCCTGACACCGCACCGGCCATGGCCGCGAGGGTGTCGGTGTCGCCGCCGAGGAAGATCACGTTGCCGATGGTTTCCGCGAACGAGTGCGGAGCGAATGCGAAACTGGCGATCGCGGTTGGCATCGATTCCAACGCCTCGATGCCGTTGCCGAGACTTGCCAACTCCGCTGAACTCGCGATCCCTTCTGCGGCCAGCAGTTTCGCCCGGTACTCGGCCGATTCGCACCGACCGATCAGAGCGGCGAAGAACCGGTGGCGGTCGAACTCGGTCGCGGTCAGCGATTCTGCGACCGCGAGGGCGAGGAGTTGCGCCCCTTCGACTCCCAGTTGGTGGCGGTGCGTCGGCAGCGCTGATCGACGGCCTTCGTCCCACAACCGCGCCGGATCATCGTGGAACAGGAGGCCGACGGGCGCGACCCGCATCGCGGCCCCGTTGCCGAACGACCCGCCGGGGAAATAGCTCTCGGCGACGGCAACGTAGTCCTCGCCACTCTCCATTGACTCCAGCACGGCTCTCGCACCTCGTCCGTAACCGCGAGAGGGGACGTAGTTCTCCACGAGTCGGCGGCAAAGAACCTCTTCAACAATGCCACCGGCTTCGATCAGCGCCTCGGCGACGCCGATCATCATCTGGGTGTCGTCGGTGTACCAAAGATCGCGTTGCGGGTACGCGATCAACTCCTCGACGGTCGGGAATCGAGCGCGGATGGCGTCCGCCGGTTGCGCCTCGAACAACCCGCCGAGCGCATCCCCCACGGCGAGGCCGAGCAGGCACCCGCGATACCGGTCGCGGAGAACTGGCGGGTCGAGGGGCATCGGGCATCCTCCGTCGCGGTGTCGGTCGTCACCGAGAACGCCGCGCTTTGCGGCTTCGCCCCAGATGCGAGCGAGATCATGGCAACCGCCGTCGCCAATACCCCTGCCGACGGCTGGAGTGCATGAGCGAAAGGACGAGAATGCGTTGCGGCTCTTCGATGAACACGACCCAGTATGGGAACTTGCGGACGCGGGAAAGTCGTGTGCCGTCCAAGTGAGGCGAGCACACGGCGGGCGTGCTTGAGGCGAGTGCCACCGCCGTGTCGAACGCGGCGGTGAACCGCGCGGCGAGCGCCGCACTCGAGCGGCCGTATCGCCGGCGAGCATCGCGAGCGGATCGTACTCAACCATCAGCGCCATCGCCGTCGTCCATGTAGAAGGCGCGGGCATCGGCAGCCGAAACCGGGATCACGCGACCGGAACGAATATCGTCGAGCCGCCGGCGGATTTCGGCCGCCCATTCGGCGTCCGGCGTGGCCTCCGTTTCGTCGAGCGACTCCCACAGCCGATCCGCCAACGCTTCGCGGTCGGCGTCGGGTAGTCGGAGCGCGTCGGACAGGACGGATTGCAGCTCGGTGGACATGATAGCGACCTCCTCACGAATGATACCCGCTCGCTGTTCACGCGCCAACCAGCACCACCCGCACGTCTGTCACGTCGGTGCCGGTCAGGCCGGTGCAGATCAGGCCGCCGGTGGCGTCGAAGAACGGGTAAGCGTCGTGACGAGTCAGGAAGTCTCCCGCGTCGGGAAGCTGGGTAGGCGTTACGCAGTTGGGAATTCGCAACGCCTATCCCCCCCACCCGGTGGGTGAACTGCGTTCACCGCGCCGACCTCCCCCACGGGGGGCTGTCAGGGGTCGGTGTCGGGATCAACGTCGGTCGAAGACCCCA
>JAYTTN010000850.1:0-3017 GCA_043745295.1 Fimbriiglobus sp.
CCGTCGCTCACGCTTCCGGCTCGGATCGGAACAAGAACCGGCGGACTCACGTCGCGCCGTCGCCCTGCACTTCCGCTACTGACATTGTTGCGACCGGTCGATTCCGTACAATCGCCATTCGACCCACGGACGGCCTGCGGCCCCACCACAGTTAGTACGGCGGCGGCGCGACTGTCAACCCCCGTCGCCCCGGATCGGTTCGGCGACCCGGACGCAACCCGAGTACAGATCATGGCTTACAACCCGTTCGATTTCTTCCGGCAGAACCAGAAGATTCTGTTCGCGGTCCTGACCGTGTTCATCATGATCATGTTCACCCTGTCGTGGGGGGCGAACGACTTCTTCCAGTGGTTCCCGAAGTGGCTGGGCACCCGCTCGTCCGGCGACGTGATGGCCGTGGTGGACGGCACCAAGGTCCGCTCGTCCGACCTGGACGAGATCCAGAAGCACCGCCGCACGGCCAACGAGTTCATGGTCGCCGCCGCCCGCACCGCCAACGTCAAGCTGACCGCCGAACTGACGACCGTCGCCCCGACGGTGTCCGAGGCCAACCGCGCCACCATCACCGAGTTCGCCACCCTCCGGCAGACGAACTACATCGACGCGATGTGGGCGCAGCTGCTCCGCGACCCGCAGTTCGCCAACGAGCGGGCGATGCAGTTCGTCGCCATGTCGCAGCGGGACAACATCGCCAAGATGCGGACTGCGCTGGGCAAGATCGCGTCCGGCAACAACCCCCGCACCGAAGACCTGGACGCCGCCCGCATCGCCCAGGCGCTGCTCGCCTTCGACACCGCCCCGCCGAAGACCTCGCTGTACTTCACCGACATGCCGAACGAGGACCGCAAGGACGCGATGGACTTCCTGCTGTGGCGGAAGAAGGCCGACCAGCTCGGCATCCGCTTCACCCACGAGGACGTGGAGAACCTGGTGGACGCCGAGTTCCTCCGGTTCAACAAGGAGGAGCGGGCCAAGGTGTTGCAGGCGGTGGCCGACGACAAACGGGGGGTGAACGCGGCCGAAGTGTACGGCCACCTGGCCGACGAGTTCCGCGTCCGCGCGGCGCAGCAGGCGGTGCTGGGGGCGTCCTTCGTCCGCGCCGGCGCGCCGGCCGCGGTCAGCCCGGACCAGTCGTTCGCACGCTTCAAGGAAGCCACCGAGCCGGCCCGCTGGTCGGTCGCCACCCTGCCGGTGGACGCCTTCCTGTCGCAGGTGCCCGGCGCGCCGACCGCCCAAGAAATGACCGACCTGTTCCGCAAGGGGCAGAACACCGAACCCGACCCGGCCCTCGGCCGCCCGGCGCTGAAGAAGCCCCGCGAACTGAAAGTGGGCTGGCTGGAACTGACCGGGAAGGAAGCCTACTACAAGACCGCCGCCGCCGAAGCTCTCGCCAAGTACGACCCCGCCTGCGACCTCGGCCACCTGCTGGTGGTGCCGTTCGGCGGCGGGGCGCTGGGGCCGCTCGCCGGCGTCGGCGTCGCCTCCGTGCCGGACAAGGCCCTCTACGCCGAGTACGAGAAGTACAAGGACGCCGAAATCAAGAAGGCGGCGATGTTGCCGGCCAAACCCGGCCCGTTCGAGCCGCACAAGACGGACACGACCGCCGCCTCGCTGTCGCGGCCGGAACACGCGGCCATGCTCGTCGGCCTCGCCGCCGCCACCCCGCTGACGGCCGGCCTGCCGCCGCAACTGCGGGCCGAGAAGATGGACGACACGCACCGCGTGGCCGCCCAACTGCCGGCCCTCGCCCCGTCCCTGTTGGGCGGCGCGTTCGCCCCGCTCGTCCTCCAGCAGACGGTCGCCCAGAAGGACTACCCCGCGCTGGTCGCGCCGAAGCCGCCGGTGCTGGCCGCGATGCGCGGCGCGATGGCCGACCGCGTCCGCGAGACCTTTCAGATGTCCACGCTGCCGCGCGGCGACCTGGAAAAGCTGATGGTGGATACCAGCAAGGCGGTCGCCGACAGCCCGAACGACAAGAAGGCCGGCCGCGACGCCGCGAAGAAGCTGATCGACGACTTCGTCGCCGCCCGCAAGCTGGCCGACCTCAAGCAGGTGGGCGGGTCGGCCGGGTTCGCGGACATGTACGCGGTGAACCGGGATCCCGGCCTGGATCGCCTCCGGGCGCGGTTCGCCGGCCCGCACGCGGCGCTCGCCAGCCTGGACGGGTTCGGCCGCACCTTCTTCAAGGACAACGCCCCCGCCCCGCGCGGGCAGCAGCCGAAAGAGGTGGACAGCCAGCGGTTCTTCACCCCCCGAACCTACCCGGAGCCGTCCATCGGCGACCTGGACGAGAAGTCGCAGTACCTCACCTGGCTGACCGAGGAGGTCGCGTCCGTGGTGCCCCGCGTGGCGGCGGACGTGAAGGACAAGATCGAGGCCGAGTGGCGGCGGATGAAGGCCCGCGCGCTGGCCAAGGACGCCGCCGAGAAACTGGCCGCCGAGGCGGCGAAGTTGAAGCCCGACGCGGCGACGCTGGCGCGGGAGTGGCCGGAACTGGCCAAGGCGTACGGACCGGTATTCCCGATGCCCCCCAGGGCGGGGGCCCAACTGGTGCCGAACGGCAAGAGCGGCTACGGGTTCGAGGACTACCGCTGGCCGGAGATGTTCATCAAGTATCGCACCGAGAAGATGGAGCGGGATTTGCTCGATAACCGGAACAAGCCGCTCGGCACGACGGTGGTCCACGCCGACCAGCCGGAGAGCGCGTACTATGTGTTCGTGCTGCTGGACCGGACGGAGCAGTTGCCGGTGGACTACGCCCAGGTGGCGTACGCGCCGGTCCCCGGCGTGCCGAACCCGGCCGGCGAGCAACTGCCGGCGCTGTTCGCCGGCCAGGCCCGCCGCGCCGCCATCGACGACGCGCTGGAGTTGCTCCGCTCCGAGTACGGCTACAAGGACGAGAACCCGAAGCTCCGCGACAAGCAGCAGAACTAGAAGGCTTCGCCCGGGCGCGTGTCGCCTTGTTAGCCCGCCGCGCGAGCGAGGGGCCGACCGCTTTGGTGGTCGGCCCCTCGCTC
>JAYTTN010000851.1:0-2988 GCA_043745295.1 Fimbriiglobus sp.
TTGCACTCGTCGCCGGGGTATCTCTCCCCGGTCGAGTACGAGCGCCGGCACAACCCGGCACTCCGTTAACTCCGTGTCCACTTTCCGTGGGGAAGCCCAGACGGCGACCAGAGCCAGCGCCGGCAGCGGCAGCGGCGGGTACTGCCGACCCTTGCGATCCCGCGGGTCGGTCAGTTCGGCGAGTCGGTCGAGGAGCGACAGGGCGGGCATCGGTGGCCTCCGGATGAGAGGATCGACCCGATACCCACCTCGCCCACCTTTGCCAACCTCAACCGATGAACAGCCCTGCCCCGCCCTGGATTTGAGCTTGCTGCGGACCTCTCGGCCCGCTATTTGTCGGGCGGAACTCGCACGGACGGCGGGAGGGGAACTCATGCGAACGGCTTCGCTGGTGGTGTTGGCGGCTTGTGCGGCGGTCGGTCTCGGCTGCAAGTCGGGGTCGAAGAAGTACGACTTGCGGGCACCGCACGTCGAGGAATTCACCAAGCCGCCGGACGAAAACCGGTATAATTTGCCGCCGGAGAAGGGGTACACCGCGCCCCCGCCGTCGAAGGAGTTCCGCCCCAGTCCCGGCGCGATGCCGGGTATGGGAGCGGGGGGACCGGGTCGCCAGTGAGCTGCGGCACGATTCGGAGCGACCCATGTCGGAGCCCGTCGATTGGTCCGCCGCGCGGGCGCTGGTGCCGCTCGACCCGACCGTGTGCATGCTGAACACCGGGTCGTTCGGGCCGACTCCGACGCCGGTGTTCGACCGCGTCACCGAGCTCCGCTGCCGACTGGCGGCCGGGCCGACCGATTTCTTCGTCCGCCAAGCGCCGCCGCTGCTCTGGCACGCCCGCGACCGCGCCGCCGCCTTCCTCGGCACCACCCCCGAACGCCTCGTCTTCACCGCCAACGTGTCCGCCGCGATCAACCTCGTCGCGTCCGGGCTGCGGCTGAATTCGCCCGGGGAAATCCTGCTGACCGACCACGAATACGGCGCGATGGTGTGGTGCTGGGAGCGGGTCGCGCGGCGGTATGGGCTGACCGTCCGCACGTTCCCGTTGCCGACGATGCCGCGCGATCCGGCCGAGATCGTGGCCGCCGCCGTCGCCGCGATGACCCCGCGGACGCGCCTCTTCTTCTTCAGCCACGTCCTCTCGCCGACGGGGTTGGTGTTGCCCGCCAAGGCGCTTTGCGCCGAAGCCCGCAAGCGGGGCGTCGTCTCGGTGGTGGACGGTGCCCACGCCCCGGCCATGATCCCGCTGAACGTCTCCGACGTGAACGCCGACTTCTACACCGCCAATCTGCACAAGTGGCTGCTCGCGCCGATCGGTTCCGGGTTCCTGGTGATCGGTCCGGGGAACGAAGACCGGCTGCAACCGCTGCACGTCAGTTGGGGATACCACCCGGACCGCGACCCGCCGGGCGACGCCGTGGCGGGCGGGCCGGACGGCCGCGACATCTACGGCAGTACCCCTCGGACGCGGTTTCTGGAGTTCGAAGGGACGAAGGACATCTGCCCGTGGCTGGCGGTGCCGGACGCTATCGATTTCCAGGCGGGATTGGGTTGGGACGCGATCCGCGGTCGGATGGCGGAGTTGGCCGAGTTCACCCGGACGCGGTTCGCCGCGCTCGGCCTGAAGTCGGCCACGCCGGACGCGCCGGGGATGCACGGGGCGCTGACGGCGTTCGAGTTGCCGGCCGGCCGCACGGCGGCGGAATGGCGGAGGATCGTGTGGGATCGCCGCATCGAGGTGCCGATCATCGAGCGGCCGGAACGCCTACTAATCCGCGTCAGCCACCACTTCTACACGACGGAAGCGGAGATAGACACGCTCGCGGATTTGCTGCGAGAGGTATTGGGGTGAACGAGCCGCGATCACCAGGGAGCGTCGTCCTCTGTGGAGAAGCAGACGCTCCTGGCGGTCGCAGCTCGTTCACCGACGGTCACTCCGCCGCGCGGGGCATTGGCGCTTCCTCGCCTGCCACCAGACGCGGCATCGGGCACTCTTCGGCCATCGTGCGGGGGAGCGGGGCGAGTTCGGCGACCGCCAGTTTCACCAGCGGGGCGAACGGCGGTTCCTCGAACGAGACGCGCGGTCGGGAGGTGTCCACCGACCCGGCCAGGAGGACCGACACGTCGGTCAAATCGGTCGCGTCCGACGGCGGCGTCGGCTTGCAACTCGGGCACCCGTTTTCGCCGCAGTCCGTCGCCGATCTCGCCTCCACGCACGGCCCACAGTGAGACTGGTCCGGCTTTCCGGCCAGCACGAGCGCCACCCCGCCGCCGGTCGCACCGGCCAGCGCGACGCCCAGAATCCATGCGCGCATCGGGACTCCCTCCGTGGAGATCGTGTCATTGCCCGCCGCGCTTATACCCACCCGTACCCCGCCGCGCCTAGCGGAAACCGGCGGGTACGCCGGGAGGTGAGCGTTACGGAAGTCGGTGGCTTTTTCGCGTCGGCCAGGCGATGATGGGCGCTTGACCGAAATCCCTCCGGCAGGAGCCCTCGCCGTGGCCCGTCGCCCCGCCCGTCCCGCCTTGACCGCCGAACAACAGGCCGACGCCGACCGCCTTCGGGGCCACCGAAGTCGTCGCCCGCGACCCGGTCCTGGGCATCGGGGCCAAGGCCGTCCAGGCGGCCCTCGCCGACCGCCAAAAAAAGTGGCGACGGGTGCAGCCGCGGGTGCCCCACCTGCGACGGCCCGGCCGAGTTCCAGCGGTGGCAGCCCCGCGCCGTCGTCACCCTCCTCGGCGCGATCCGCCTGACCCGCCCGTACGACCACCGCCGCCCGTGCCGGGCCGGGCACAGCCCCCGCGACGCCGACCTCCGCCTGTCCGCCGACCGGCCGACGGCCGGGGCCGCGCGGGTGGTCGCCCCGGCCGGCGCGATGGGGTCGTTCGCCGAGGCGGCGGCCGAGACCCTGCCCGCGTCGTGCGGTCTCCGCCTGGGCGAATCGACCGTCGAGCGGACGACCGAGCGGGCCGCCGCGGACACGTTCGGC
>JAYTTN010000852.1:0-2985 GCA_043745295.1 Fimbriiglobus sp.
CGTAAGCCCCCTGTTTCTTCCAGTTCAATAGGGGGCTTACGCCCCCCGCTCGCCAAGAGCGATTTGCCCATGCCCCTCCCCCGCCTTCCCATCGACGACGTGCTGCCGGAGTTGCTCGCTCGCCTCCGCGAGGCGAACGCCGTCGTACTCCGGGCACCGACCGGCGCGGGGAAAACCACCCGCGTGCCGCCGGCGGTGCTGGACCAACTCCCCGCCGGCAAGCTGCTC
This sequence comes from Fimbriiglobus sp., assembly GCA_043745295.1. Classification (GTDB taxonomy): domain Bacteria; phylum Planctomycetota; class Planctomycetia; order Gemmatales; family Gemmataceae; genus JALHQU01. The sequence goes on from JAYTTN010000852.1 coordinate 229, forward strand.
CTCCTCGAACCGCGCCGGGTCGCGGCCCGTGCCGCCGCCCGGCGGATGGCCGACGAGGACGGCACCCGCCTCGGCGACCGCTTCGGCTACCACGTCCGCTTCGACAAGCAGGCCGGCCGGCACACCCGCTGCATCGCCGTCACGCCCGGCATCCTTCTGCGGCATCTGCTCGATGACCCGTTCCTCGAAGACGTGGCGTGCGTCGTCTTCGACGAGTTCCACGAGCGCGGCCTCGACGCCGACCTCGCCCTCGGCATGGTCCGGCTGCTCCGCTCCACCGTCCGGCCCGACCTGAAACTCGTCGTCATGTCCGCCACGCTCGACGTGCAGGCCGTCGGCGCGTACCTCGGCGATTGCCCGGTCGTGACCAGCGAAGGCCGGACGTTCCCGGTCGAAATCCGCTACCGCCCCCGCCGCACTGACACCCCGGTGACAGCGGCGGCGGCCGACGCCGTGCGCGAGGCGGTCGCCGACACGCCCGGCGACGTGCTGGTGTTCCTGCCGGGGCTGCGGGAAATCCGCGACACGGCCGGGCTGCTGGACTCCCTGGAAAAGCAAGGCGTCGCGGTCCTTCCCCTGCACGGCGATCTGCCGCCGGAGCAGCAGGACGCGGCGCTTCGCAAACTCGACCGGCGGAAGATCGTCCTCGCCACGAACGTCGCCGAAACGTCGGTCACGGTCGAAGGCGTAACGGTGGTGATCGACTCCGGCCTCGCCCGGCAGATGGAGTTCGATGCGTCCGTCGGCATGGACCGTCTCCGCCTCGCACCCATCTCGAAAGCTTCGGCGGACCAGCGGGCCGGTCGCGCCGGGCGGACGCAACCCGGCGCGTGCGTGCGGTTGTGGGACGAGTTCGGCCACCGCTCGCGGCCGGACCACACCGAGCCGGAGATTCGCCGGGTGGACGTGTGCGGGGCGCTCCTGCAACTGCTCGCGTTCGGCGAAGCGGATGTCCGCAACTTCCCGTGGTTCGACCCGCCGAAGGCCGACGCCGTGGGCCAGGCGCTGGCGCTGTTGGAGTTGCTGGGTGCCGTCCGAGCCGGAAGCGTGAGCGACGGACTTCCCGAAGAACCGTCGCTCACGCTTCCGGCTCTGACCGACCTCGGTCGGCGGATGGCGGACCTGCCCGTCCACCCGCGACTCGCGCGGATGCTGATTGCCGGCGCGGAGTTGGGCATCGCGGATCGCGCCGCGCTGGCGGCGGCGCTGCTCTCCGAACGCGACCCGTTCCTCCGCGATGGTACGATTCCCGACCGGCCGCCGACGTGGTCCGACGTGCTGGACCGCGTGGAGGCGCTGGAGGAGTTCGACCGCACCGGGCGAACGCGGTTCGCGGTCGGAGAACTGCACCGCGGCGGGGCGCACGGGGTGTTGCAGGTGGCGGGGCGGTTGGTGGCTTCAACGAGCCGCGACCGCGAGGGAATGGTTGGGCGAGCGGGGGGCGTAAGCCCCCTGTTTCGTCACAACCGACAGGGGGCTTACACCCCCCGCTCGCCCGACGGCGACGCCCTCCTCTTCGCCGTCTTCACCGCGTACCCCGATCGGCTGGCCAAGCGGCGCACGCCCGCCGACCGCCGGGCGAAGATGGTCGGCGGCCGCGGGGTGAAGCTGGCCCCGCAGTCGGGCGTCGGCGAACCGGACCTGTTCGTCTGCGTGGACGTGGACGCCGGCACCGGCGCGGAGGCGTTCGTCCGGCAGGCGTCCGGGGTGCGGCGCGACTGGCTGCCGGCCGACAAGTTGACGACCGGCATCGAAGTCCTGTTCGACGAGCAGGCCGAGAAGATCGTCGCGCGGAAGCAGACGCGGTTCGCCGATCTGGTCATCGACGACACCGCCGGCCACTTCGCCGACGAGGAGGCCGCCGCGCGGGTGCTGGCGTCCGCTGCCGCCGCGCGATGGGACCGCGTCCGCCCGCCCGACGACACCGCCGCCGGCGCGTTCCTGCTCCGCGTCCGCTGCCTGCGCGAGTGGCTGCCGGACGCCGACCTGCCGGACGTGACCGACGCCGGCCTTCGGGAGATGCTGCCCGACGTGTGCCGGGGGTTGCGGAGTTTGGACGCCGTCCGCAACGGCCCGTGGCTGGACCAGATTCGCGGCCGGTTCCGCTACCAGCAGCTTCAGTTCGTGGACGCCGAAGCGCCGGAGCGGATCGGAGTGCCGACGGGCAGCGCGATCGAAGTCGAATACGCCGTCGGCCGCGCGCCGGTGCTGGCGGTGCGGATTCAGGAACTGTTCGGCCTGACCGAGACGCCGCGCGTGGCACGCGGCACGGTGAAGGTGTTGCTCCACTTGCTCTCGCCGAGCCACCGCCCGCAGCAGGTGACGGACGACCTGGCCAGCTTCTGGGCCAACGGCTACCCGCTGGTGCGGAAGGAGTTGCGGGCGCGGTATCCGAAGCACAGTTGGCCGGACGACCCGCTCACCGCCGAAGCCATTCGTGGACCACGGAAGCGCGGCTGAGCGAACGGTCAGTTGCGTCGAGTGTTCTGGGCGATCCCGGCCCGCCCAGGTCGTGTTCGCCCGCGAATGTCAAAATTCGTAGCCGCCCCCATTGACTTCCGCGCAGACCTTTGAGACACTGTTTCGGATTGACGGCCCGTCCACCCGACCGAGACGCACCCATGCTCGCCCGCATCTTCGGCCGGTCCTCCAAGACCTCCCAGCTTGCCCCCCCCCTCCCGGCTTGCCAAGCTGAAGTCGCGGTTGGGCTGTGAGGTGCTGGAAGCCCGCGACGTGCCGGCGGTGCTGTACTGGAAC
>JAYTTN010000853.1:0-11032 GCA_043745295.1 Fimbriiglobus sp.
CCTCTCCCCAGCGGGGAGAGGTGGGGTGTGATTGGCTTACCCTCCGACGGATTCGATTCGCAGAAGATGGACACCGCACCGCCCGCGCACAACCGAAAAGCACCCAAACCTCGGAGAGACGGACCATGCGACTGTTCCTGCTGGGCGCGGTGGCGGCGGTCGGGTGCGGCACCGCGAGCGGCCCGGCGTTCCCGGAGCTGGCCCCCGTCAAGGGGGTGGTGAAGCGGGGCGCGGCCCCGGTCGCCGGCGGCGTCGTCAAGTTCACCCCCGACCCCGACACCGCCGAGTTCCTGGTGAACGCCGAGGTCGGTCCGGACGGCGCATTCGTCCTGTCCACCGTGCGGACCACCGACAAGACCGGGGAGCGCAAGCCCGGCGCGACGGCCGGCAAGTACGCCGTGACGTACTTCCCGCCGGCCGGCGACCAGACCAGCGGCGGCGTGCCGAACCCGGTCAACCTGCCGCCGGTGACGGTACCGAAGGAAGGCAACCCCGCGCTGAGTTTGGACCTGCCGAAGAAGTGAGGGGCGGGCCGACGCCGCCCGACCCGGTTGCGGCCGGCGCGCCCAGGAACGACGTGAGTGGCGGCGACCCGCCGGGCGGCAGGGCCGCCGGTCGTGTGCCCGTGATCGTCAGGTCGAGTGGCAGGCGAGTCCGGTCGGCGGTGTCGGTTCCGGCGCGGCGCGTCGGGCGTCGGGGCGGTTGAGCGGGTTCACATCGCGGCGGTTCGGGGGCGACCGGGGCGGGCGTCGGCTCCACCGGGGCGGCGACGGGCGTCGGTTCCGCCTCGGCTCCGACGGCGATCCCGTGCCGGGCGCAGACGCCCAGCAGTTTCGTGAGTTCGGCGACGGCGCGGAGGGCCGTCTTCGGGTCGCGGGCGGTCAGGTGCTGGCGGAGGGTCGCCAGGCCGATGCGGACGGCGGCCAGCATCTCGGCACCGACATCGGCGGCATCGGGGCAATCGCGGCGGGCCATGTGGCACCTCCGGGGGAATGGACCGGCGAAGTGAACAATTGAACCTTACTCTTTTCCAGATGCGGAAGTCAAGGGGTGGCGGCGGATTTGACGAATTTTTGTCCAGTAATTCCAGGGGCTTCCGTCCCCGGCTACGCCCGACGGCCGCCCCGCGGCGAAGACGCTGCCTTCCGAAGCGATGGCGGGACTGGTTTTCGCCCCGGAGGGGCCGCCGGACGTAGCCAGGGGCGGAAGCCCCTGGGAGTCGGCTTACCCCCCGAACAGGCGGGCGAACCAGCTCGCCTTCGGGCGGCGGGGCGGCGGCACCGTCACCGCCAGCCCTTGCAGCACGGCCGACCCGCGCAGGCCGGCGATCACGTCGGCCGGGCCGGCCCCGAGCCACTTCGCCAGCACCCGGTAGCCGGCCCGCAGCCGCGGCGGGCGGCGGTCCAGGTTGTGCCCGTCCGACCCCAACACGTGGATCATCCCCGCCTTCGCCCACAGTTTCAGCACCGGCTCGTGCCCCGGCGGCGGGTCGGCGAGCGCGGACGCCGTCACCTGCAACAGGCAGCCGGCGGCGATGAACAGTTCGGCCAGCGCCGGGTCGTCCATCAGCGGCTCGTACCGCTCGGCGTGGGCCAGCACGATCCGCACCCCCAGCGGCTTCAGTGCGGCGGCCAGCGGGCGGAGGTCCACGAACTGGCCGTAGGGCATCTCCACCAGCAGCCACTGGCCCCGGTCGGCCAGCGACAGCGTGCGGCCGGCGGTCCAGTCGGCGACCAGGTGTTCGGTGAGCAGGATTTCGGCCGACGGGTAGACCGCCAGCGGGATGCCGGCGTCCTTCAGCGCGGCGGAGAGACTGGCGGCGGCGGCGCGGAGCGCGTCCGGCGTGTTGTCCGGAAAGTCGCTGTGCTGGTGGGCCAGCGCGGTGGCGAAGCCGGCCCCTTCGGCGACCAACATGCGGCACATGGCGACGGCCTCGTCGGCCGTGCGGGGGCCGTCGTCGCGGCCGGCGAGCAGGTGGACGTGGGTGTCGGCCAGCGGGACCATGCGGCCTCCGGGGGGGGGCGGGTCAGGTGTTGTCGAAGACCTCACCCCCGGCCCTGCGAGCGGCAACTCCACGGTCGGTGGGCGGTTCCCACGGCAGGGTGTTCGCACCGGAGGTGCGGCTGCCGGTAGCCGGTGGTGACAAGCGAGCGCAGCTCGCGGAACCCCTGGCTACCGGCAACCGCCGCTCCGCGGCGAAAAAGGGGCGGGGTCTCTCCTTCGGCGAAGTCGCCCCTCCCCCGCTCAGGTGCGGCTGGCGTCGGCGTCGTCGGCGTACTGGTCCGTGTACTGGTACTCGTAGTGGTACCCGTACTTGTACGCGCCGGCCGAGTAGCCGCCGGCCGGGCCGTCCACGCCGTTGACCACGACGCCGATCAGGTTGGCCCCGGTGTCGGCCAGCAGCTCCCTGGCCCGCTCCACCTGCCCGCGCGACCGGCGGGTGATGCCGAACACCAGGACGACGGCGTCCGCCCGCTGCGCGACCACCAGCGGGTCGCTCACCACCAGCAGCGGCGGGGTGTCGATGACGACGTGGTCGAACTTCCCCTTTAAGTCGGTCAGGATGGCGGCGAACCGTTCGCCGGCGAGCAACTCGGCCGGGTTCGTCGGCCGCGGGCCGCACGGCAGCAGGAACAGGTTGTCCACGTCGCACGGGCGGATGGCCGCGTCCAGGTCGGCCGTGCCGTCCACCACCGAGGCGAGGCCGACCTCCGGCTTGGCCAGGGCGAACAGGGCGTGGACGCGCGGCTTGCGGAAGTCGGCGTCGATCAGCGCCACCCGCTTGCCGGCCTGGGCGAGGGAGATGGCCAAGTTAGCGGCGGTGGTGGACTTGCCGTCGCCGGGGTTCGGGCTGGTCACCTGAATGAGCGTGTGGCCGGCGGCGGCGGTCGCCACCAGCACCTGCGTTCGCACCCCCCGGTACAGTTCCGCCTCCACCGACTTCGGCCGGCGGGCGGCGACCAGGACCGGGTCGTAGGCGGCGGACACGTCGGCGGTGGCCGGCTGGTCGAGGCGGATGGGCGGGATGTGGCCGAACACCGGCACGCCCAGCCGCCGGCGGATCTCGGCCGGGCTGCGGAAGCTCTGGTCGGCCATCTCGGCGAGGAACGCCAGGGCGACGCCGGCCAGCAGGCCGAGGACGACGCCGGGCAGCAGCCACGTCGGCAGGCTGGGGCCGACCTTCCGGCCGATCCGCGGCTTGTCCAGCTCCCGCGCGTCGTAGGCGCGGCTGCTGTCGGCCGTCTTCGTCTGGATGTCCTTCAGGGTCTTCTGGCGGTCCTCCAGGCGGAGCAGCTCCAGGCCCACCTCGTCCACCTGCCGGCGGTACAGCTCGGCCTCGTCCTGAAGCCGGCCGCCCCGCCGCAGCTTGTCGTCGTCGTCGTTCGACTGGGCGCGGACCTTCGACTTCTGAAGGTCCGCCGCCGCCCGGTCCTCCCGCAGCCGCCCCTCGTACAGCGCCAGCTCGTCCGCCGCCTCGGACGGGACGAGCGCGCGGCCGGCCAGCTCCTGGTAGAACTTGATCTGCCCGTCCACCTCCTTCAGGGTCGGGTGGTCCTTGCCCATCCGCTCGGTCAGCTCCATCCGGCGGGCGGTCAGTTGCAGCAGGACCGTCTCCGGGCCGGTCGGCCCGGCCGCCTCGCCGGGCGTGCGGAGCAGGCCGGTCAGCTCCCGCAGTTTCGCCTGCCGGGCGGCCGGTGCCTTGCCGACCGCTTCGATCCCCTTCAACTTCCCGTCGAGTTTGATGAGGTCCAGTTCGAGGGCGAACGCCCGCTCGAAGTTGGCCGACACGCGGGTGCGGAGGACGGCCAGCTCCTCGGTGGTCACGTCGGTCAACTTCGTCCGCAGTTCGACCGTGCGGGTGCGGAGGGCGTCGCGGTCCTTCTGCTTGCGGTCGATGGCTCCGCTCACCTCGTCGCTCTGCGCCTTCACCGCTTCGGAGAAGCCCCGCTTCAGGTACTCCTGCACCGCCTCGACGACGGCGTCCAGGATCGTCTTGGCGTCGCCGGGGTCGCCGGCGGCGTACTTGAGCGTCAGCACCGAGCTGCTGGTGGTGGCGACGGCGTTCGGGTCGCGGACGCGGACGATCACCAGCCCCGCCTTCAGGCGGTCCAGCCGGGCGATCAGGTCCGCCTCCTCGTCCGCCGCCGGCCCCTTGTCCTTGTCCTCCGCCAGCGCCGCCGCCTTCAGCCGCAGGGTGGCCGTCTTGAGCACCTCGTCGGACACGATGATCTGGGTCATCGTGGCGACGTAGTCCTCCTGGTAGACCATCCGCCCGTCGCCGGCGTTCGCGTCGTACCGCTTGCTCACCTGGATGCGGGCGGCGGACTCGTACACCGGCTTCTGGAGCGAGAAGCCGAGGAACCCCAGCACGCCGCCGGCGACGGCCAGCAGCAGCAGCAGCGGCCAGCGGCGGACGACCGGGGCGAACGCGCCGAGGGGCGACCGGTCGGCGTCGGGAGTGGCGGGCTGGTCGGTCACGACGGGGGCATCCTGGTGCGGCGACGGCGGATGCCGGGAGTATCGACCGCCGGCGGGGGGCCGGTGGCAGCGACAACCGAAGACCTCACCCGGCGAGCTGCGCTCGCCACCCTCTCCGTCCCGGAGAGGGTCGAGGAGGTGTCTTGTTAGCCCGCCGCGCGAGCAAGGGGCGAACCCCTCATGCGGTTTGGCCCTTGCTCGCGCGGCGGGCCAACAAATTCGTCCGCCCGTCTTCCACCCCCTCTCCGGGACGGAGAGGGGGCCGAGGGGTGAGGTCTTCCGCCCGACCGTCAGGCGGGGACGGCGGCGCGGGGCGACAGGTCGGCCGGCTGCGGCAGCGGGGTGTGGTCGGAAACGGAGGTCGGCTGGGGGGAACCCGTCGGCGGGGAGGCGGTGAGCCGCGATTCGGCCGTCCGCACCACGGCGGACAGGGCGGCCAGCTTCTCGGCCATGCACCCGTCCGCCCGCTCGCCGCTAACGGTCAGGCGGCCGACCAACTGGCCGTCGGCCACCAGCGGCAGTTCCACCCGCCAGACCGTCAGCGGGTCGTCGGCCGCGCCGGCCCGCCGCCACCGCCGGTGATACCCCTCGTGCCAGACGGGGGCGTTCACGTCCAGGCAGACGGCGGTCAGGTGCAACTCCTCGGCGTCGCGGACGATGCCCTGCCACACCCCGCCCCACCCGTGGCTGCCCTGCAACCGCACCTCCACGTCCACCGCCGTGCCGCCGGCCGCCTTCCGCAGGACGGACCCGGCGCGGGCGCGGATCAGCCGCAACTCGGCCGCGCCGAACAGCCCGCACACGACCAGCGTGACGGCCACCAGCAGGGCGGCGGCGAGGGCGATCAGGTCGTTGTTCCAGAACGTGCTGAGGACCGCGCCGCCGGCGGCCAGCGCGCCGAACCCGCCGACCAGGAGCAGTACGCGGGGGATGCTGAACCCCCGCCGCAAGAGGACGTGGTGCAGGTGCCCGCGATCCCCGACGGCCAGCCCGCGGCCGGTCAGCTTGCGGCGGACGACGGCGGCGGTCGTGTCCAGCACCGGCAAGACCATTAGGGCGAGCGGGGCGAGGACGGCGAACGCCGGCCCCTTCAGCGAGGCGTCCACCGCCAGCACGGCCACCGTCAGGCCGATGAGCATGCTGCCGCAGTCGCCCAAGTAGACCGTGGCCGGCGGCAGGTTGTACCGCAGGAACCCGACCAGCCCGCCGGCGGCGGCCACCGACACCAGCACGGCGAACCCGGCCCCGGTGACGGCGGCCATGGCGGCCAGGCCGAGGAAGATGGCCGTGCCCACCGCCCCCAGCATGCCGTCCATGCCGTCGAGCAGGTTCAGGGCGTTGACGGCCAGGACGAACCAGATCGCGGTGAACGGCCCGGCGAAGGCCCCGAGCGGCACCGCCGCGCCGAACGCGCTCACCTCGCGGATGAGGTAGTCGCCGCCGCCGATCAGCACCGCCACCGCCAGCAGTTGGCCGAGCAATTTGTACCGCGCCCGCAGGTTCCGCAGGTCGTCCAGCACGCCGACGGCGGCCAGCACCACGGCGGCGACGGCCACCGCCAGCCACTTCGCCCCGCGCCCGGCGAACGCCTCGGCCACGTCCGCCCGCACCAGCGACGCGACGCCGAGCGCGGCCGGCACGGCCAGCAGCAGGGCCAGCCCGCCGATGACGGCCACCGGCCGCGCGTGGATCTTCCGCCGGCCGTCGGGCGCGTCGCACAGGCCGACGCTGTGCGCCGCCGTCCGCCCCAGTCGGGTGAGCAACAGCCCGAACCCGACGGCCAGGACGAACACGAGTGTCGCGGTGAGGAACACGGCTCGGCCCTCAAAGGTCGGATCACCCGACAATCTCCGCCGGTTCGGCCACCAACCCCAGCGCGGCCCCGTCCACCACCACTGATAGACCCCGGCGGATGAAGTCCACCCGGACGACGAACTTGAACCCGCCGGCCGCCTTCACCACCGTCCCGGTCATCCCGGTCAGCGGGCCGTCCCGCATCGTCACCACCGTGCCCGGCTCCACCGTCCGTTCGGCCGTCACCGGCTCGCCCAGGTCCAGCACCCGCCGCACCCGCCGCAGGTCGTCCCACAACCGCGGCTGGTCGTGGACCTGCAAGACCGATGCCACGCGGGCGTTGAACTGCACCCGGCCGCGGTCGCCCTCCGACACCCGCGCGAACACGTACCCGGCGAACAGCGGCGGGCGGGAGGTCACGACCTTCGCCCGCACCTTCACCCGCCGGCGGTCGCACGGCAAGTAGAAGGAGACCTCGGCCGCGAGCAGCTCCCGCGCGACGGCCTTCTCCTGGCGCGGGCGGGTGTGGACCACCACCCACCGGCGACCGTCCTCGGCGGTGCGGGCGTCGAACAAGTCGAGCGGCGCGAGGTCCGGTTCCGCATCGAGGATCGGCATGTCGAGGAGTCTCGCCGGGCGCGGTCGGTCGGCCCGCTCGCTCCGCACATCGAACCCGCCAGCCTGCCCGGCGGATCGCGCCGTCGGTGCCGAATGTGCGGCAGCTCGGTCGTCGTCACGGAGAGTGTGCGAATGGGTCGTCGTCGTGAGGATGAGGGGATAATTAAAGCCTCGGTCGAACGGAATCAAGGCGGCGGTGATGAATTTCGCGTGAAGGTGCCGTGTCCGCCGCGCGGCCGCCGACAACTCGGACGCCCGTCCGAAACGGCGGCGGCCAGGGAACGGCGACGAATCCGCTGGCGCACCGCCGCCGTCGTGCCTTGCACTCCGCGTCCGCGGGGCGATAATCCCCTTGCCCGACTCGCCCACGCGGAAGTGCCATGACGAACGCGCCCCTCAAGTCCGAAGTCCTCCGCCTGCTGCCCCGCGTCCGCACCCCCGCCCAGTACATGGGCGGCGAGGTGAACAGCGTGACGAAGGACCACGCGCAGGTTCGCGGCAAGCTGTGCCTGTGCTTCCCCGACGCCTACACGATCGGCATGAGCCACCACGGCTTGCAGGTGCTGTACACGATCATGAACGGCGACCCGCAGTGGGCGTGCGAGCGGGCGTTCGCGCCGTGGCTGGACTGGGAAGGCGTGCTGCGCGGGCACAAGCTGCCGCTGTACGGGCTGGAGACGTTCACCCCGCTACACCAGTTCGACATCGTCGGGTTCAGCCTGCAATACGAGGTCTGCTACACCAACGTGCTGAACATGCTCGACCTCGGCGGCATCCCGCACTTCAACGACGAGCGGCGGGTGTCGGACCCACTGGTGATCGCCGGCGGGCCGGGCGCGCAGAACCCGGAGCTGCTGGCCCCGTTCGTGGACCTGTTCGTCATCGGCGACGGCGAGCAGAGCCTGCCGTACGTGATGAACAAGTGGATTGAACTGAAGGAGCGGGCGATCCGCGACGGCGACAACACCCACCGCCGGCGGATGGACATGCTGGCCGAGGTGGTCGGCGGCGTGACGTGGGCATACGCGCCGGCCTTCTACCAGTTCGACTACATGCCCGACGGCACCATCGCCAGCGTCAACCGCACGCGGGCCGACGTGCCGAAGGAGATCACGAGCTGCACCATCGACTGCGACTTCGACGCCATCCCGCTGCCGACCAAGCCGGTCGTCAGCTTCGTGCAGACGCCGCACGACCGCATCGCCATCGAGATCATGCGCGGCTGCCCGCACCAGTGCCGGTTCTGCCAGAGCACCACCATCAAGCGGCCGCTGCGGATGCGGAGCGTCGAGACCATCGTGCAGGCGGCGCTGGACAGCTACCACAACACCGGCACCAACGAGATCAGCCTGCTGTCGCTCTCGACCAGCGACTACCCGCACTTCGAGGAGCTGGTGAAGCGGATGCACGAGGTGTTCAACCCGTTGGGGGTGAACGTGAGTTTGCCGAGCTTGCGCATCAACCACCAGTTGCGATCCTTGCCGGGGCTGATGCAGGGCGTGCGCAAGGCCGGCCTCACGCTCGCGCCCGAAGTGGCCCGCGACGACATGCGCGAGCAGATCCGCAAGAAGATCAAGAACGACGACCTGTACGAGGGCTGCCGAGAGGCGTTCAAGCACGGCTGGCAGAAGGTGAAGCTGTACTTCCTGTGCGGGCTGCCGGGCGAGCGGAGCGTGGACCTGGACGGCATCGTCGAGATGGCCGAGCGCATCTGCCAGATCAGCAAGGAGGCGACCGGCCGCTACCGCGACGTGACGGCCAGCGTGTCCAACTTCGTGCCGAAGCCGCACACCCCGTACCAGTGGAACGGGATGCAGACCCGCGAGTACTTCCGCTGGGCCGGCGACTATTTGCACCGCCAGAAGACGCAGCGGAGCGTGAAGATCAAGCAGCACGACATCGAGACCAGCCTGCTGGAGGGCATCCTCACTCGCGGTGACAGGCGGGTGTCACCGGCGCTGTACGAGGCGTGGCGGCGGGGTGCCCGCATGGACGGCTGGACCGAGTGCTTCAAGCCGCAACTGTGGTGGGACGTGTTCCGCGACCTGGGCATCGACGTGGGCTTCTACAGCCAGCGGGCGCGGCCGATGGGCGAGCGGCTGCCGTGGGACCACGTGAACGTGAAGAAGGGCCGGGCCTACTTGGAGAAGGAGCAGGACCGCAGCGTCCTGCAACTGCGGGTGATGGCCGACGCCGTCGCCGGCCCGGCCGAGGAACCGAAGGGCTGCGGGGGGTGAGGTCTTGCGAGCCGCGACCGCGAGGGAGCGGCTTCTTTCCAAACTGGATCGAACCATGTCAAACATGCTTCGCGCGCGGAAGACGTGGACGCGCGACGAGTTCTGGAAGATGCACGAGTTGGGCATCTTCGGCTCGAATCGCTACGAACTCATTGGCGGGGAGATCGTCCCGATGGCCGCGCAATCGAACCTGCACGCGATCGGCATCTCGAATGTCGAGGACGCGCTCGACCTCGTGTTCGACAAGAATTCGTTCTGGGTCCGCGCCCAGGCGACGCTCGACCTCAGTCCGCACTCGGTGCCGGACCCCGATATCTCCGTCGTCTCCGGTTCCAAGCGATCCCATTACGGAACGCGGAGAAACCCGACGACGGCCGTTCTGATCGTGGAAGTCAGTGACACCACCCTCGCCGACGACCGCGAGCGAAAGGGCAGCCTGTACGCGGCGTGTGGGATCGTCGAATACTGGATTCTCAACATCCCGGACAACGTGCTGGAAGTCCGCCGCGACCCGCGACCGGACGCGACGCAGCCGTTGGGCTTCGGGTACGCTTCGCTTGTCACCCTCGCGGCGACGGACTTCGCCACCCCGCTCGCGGTGCCGGCGGCGCGCATCGCCGTGGCGGACCTGCTGCCGGCGTGAGGGTAGTTGGTAGGGGCACCCCTCGTGGGTGCCCGCGGAAAATGCAGGGCACCCACGAGGGGTGCCCCTACCAAAAAAATAGGGATCACTCGTACAAAATCACCTTCGCGCGGCGGACCTTGAACTCGCTCAGCCCGTCGGCCCAACTCGCCTCGATGCTCGCGGCGGTCGCCCTCCCTCCACTCACCGCGTCGAACGTGGCCTGGTGCAGCAGCAGGTTGTTGAAGCTCTTCGTGTTCCAGTCAGTCGGGTAGACCTTCTTCAGCGTCAGCGCCACGTTCAACCCGACCGGGACCGCTCGCACTTTCGGCCAATCATCAACGATGATATCCACCCCGCCGCACGCTTTATCCTTGTGAACGGAACTCGTCGGCGCGCGCGAGGTGGGCACGAACCGCACGCCGGCCAGTCCCACCTTGTTCAACTCCGCCGCCAGTTTGCGGCCGTCGATCCACGGCGCGCCGATCCACTCGAACGGCCGTTCGGTGCCGCGCCCGACGCTGATGTTTGTGGTTTCCAACAGCCCGATACCGGGGTAGAGCATCGCCGCCGTCAGGTGCCGCATGTTCGGCGACGGGTTCCGCCATGGCAAGCCGGTGCGGTCGAAGGTGTCGGCCCGCCGCCAGTTCTCGCACGTCACGACTGTCAGTTCGTGCGCGTATTTCTTCTCGACATGGAACAGCTTCGCCAACTCGCCGGCGGTCAGGCCGTGGCGTACCGGGATGTCGTGATAGCCGACGAAGTTGCTTTTCCCGGCATCCCGCACCGGGCCTTCCACGAGTTCGCCGCCGATGGGGTTCGGCCGGTCCAGCACGATCACCTTCAGCTTGTTCTCCTCAGCCGCTTCCATGACGAGGCCGAGCGTGGAGATGTAGGTGTAGAACCGACAGCCGATGTCCTGAATGTCGTACACGATGGTATCCACGCCCTTCAATTGCTCGGCGGTCGGCTTGCGTCGCTCACCATACAAGCTGTATACCGGCAGGCCGGTCTTCTCGTCCTTGCCGTCGCCGACCTTTTCGTCGAGTTCGCCGCGGATGCCGTGTTCCGGGCTGAACAGCGCGACCAACTTCACGCCGTCGGCCTCGTGCAACAAGTCGATGACGGACTCGCCCCCGGCGGTGCGGCCGGTGTGGTTCGTCACGAGCGCGACGTTGCGGCCCTTGAGGGACGCGAACTTGTCGGCGGCGAGTCGATCCAACCCCGTCAGCACCGGCGAACGGCGCGGCGTCAGCCCGCCGGTGACAGCAAGAACCGGCGG
>JAYTTN010000854.1:0-2972 GCA_043745295.1 Fimbriiglobus sp.
CTGGCGGTGCGAATCGGCGTGTGTTCCCAGGGTGCGCGGCGCGACCCTGGGCTTCGGACTGTAACGCCTTCGGCGTAACAGACCACTCGTCAACCCCGACGGGGTTGTACTCCAAAGCCCCGGGTCGCGCCGCGCACCCTGAGTGCCCGAAAGTTTTGCCAGACCCGTTTTCCACCTCTCCCCGTCGGGTGCCCGGAATCCGTCGGCGGATCTGCGCCCGCGCTGTCCCGTTGAACACCCCCTCTCCGGAACGGGGAGGGGGCCGGGGGGTGCGGTCTTCGACCCGAGTTGATCCCGAGACCTACCCCTGACAGCCCCCAACCCCTCTCCCTCGGACGTTCCGCGCTGCGCGGAAACTGGGGAGAGGGGAGAAAGACTTTGCATTTGCAACCCTCTCCCGCCTGCCCGTCCGGGCAGGGAATCAGGGAGAGGGTGGACGGCGCAGCCGTCCGGGTGAGGGCCGAACCGCTGGCGGTGTCGGAACCCTTTGGCTTTCCTCCCCCGTCGCCTTCCCCTCGGCGGTATGATGTCCGCGAGACACTCGTCCCCGCCGAGATCGCCCATGCCCGGTCTTCGCCCCAGTTTACTCGCACTCTTCGCCGCCGCGATGTCGGTAGCGGCCGCCGAGCCGGCGTTCGACCCGAAAGTTCTCTCGGCCACGCTCCGTCCGATGCTGCTGAACGCCCTGCCGGACCCGCTGGCCGTCGCCCCGATGAGCTGGGGCGAGCAGCGGGAAGTCGTGATCGGCATCAAGTGGGAGCGGGAGCGGTTCCTGCTGAAGCCGGTGCCGATGAAGGCGGTGCGGAACGACGGCCACTGGCAGAAGGTGACGCTGACGGCCATCGACCCGGCGAAGTCGCTGGCGCTGCACATCCGGGACGTGCGAACGGCCGCCGACAAGACGACCTTCAACGCCGCCATCGGCCTGGACGTGCGGGCGGTGTACGAGAATCAGATGTGGGCGATGGGCAAGCGGGTGTACGCCGGGGAGACGCACGTCCGCTGCCGGGCGGTGCTGGAGCTGGCGAGCGAGTTGACCAGCAGCACCACGTTCGCGCCGGGGGCGGTGCTGCCGACGGTCGCCATCCGGGTGCGGACGACCGAGGCCAAAGTGGGGTACTCGGAACTGGTGTGCGAGTACGCGCTGGGCGTGAGCGGCAAGCCGGCCGAGGTGCTGGGCAAGGCCGCCTTCGAGGTGGTGAAGAAGGTGGCCCCGCAGGTGGAGAAGGACTTGCTGGCGAAGGCGAACGCGGCGGTGCTGAAGGCGGCCGACACGAAGGAAGTGCGGGTCGAGTTCGACAAGCTGCTGCCGAAGCCGGGGAAGTGACGGGGCTAGTTTGCCGCGAGGCAACGCCGAGCGTGGGAAATGCTCGGCGATGCCTCGCGGCAAACGGGTCTGGCAAAACTTTCGGGCACCCAGGGTGCGCGGCGCGACCCTGGGCTTTGGAGTACAACGGGTCTGGCAAAACTTTCGGGCGGACCTCACTCGCGGCGGGGACGAGGGTGCGCCAGTAGGTGGTCCACGGGTCGCTCTCCCGCACCGCCTCCAGGGCCGTCACCGCCTCCGCGTTGTCCGCGTCCCACCGCATGCCCGACCCCTTCCGCCGCCGCGACGCCGTCGTTTCCCCTTGGTTTTCAAGCGTCGTTTCGCCTTCTCGGCGGCGGTCACCGTCGGGGCCATCACCCCGTCGCAGCCGAAGTACACCCGCGTCGGTCCGCATCTGGATTCCGGCCTCGTTCGCTGCCGCCGATGACGTGCCCGTGGGCGGCGTTGATGGCGTCGGCGACCCGGTCGAGGACGGCCTCCAACTTCAGGCGGAGGGCGGCGGCGACGTAGGCGTCGCGGTCGAGTTCGGGCATCGGTTCCATCGGCGGCAACTCCGGACGGGGCGCGGGGATCTGGAAGTTGGCCGAGGAGGCGTTCCCGCAGGCGGCCGGGGTGCTGGATTTCTACCGCTCGGCGGAACGCATCGCGGCCGCAGTGACGGCCGGGGAGCAAGCGGACGGGCTGTACGCGGGGGGTCGGTCGGCGTTGCTGACGGGCGGCAAGGCGGGCCTGGAGCGGTGGATCGGGGAGGCCTTTTTGGTGTTGCCGGCGGGGAGCGATGGGGAACCGCTTCGGGCGCTGGCGGCGTATGTCGCCCCGCACCCGACGCACCTGGTTACGCGGAGCGGCTGGCGGCGGGTCGGAGCATCGGCAGCGGCCAGGTGGAGGGGGCGATCGAGCAGGTGGTGAACCGTCGTCCGAAGAAGACGGGCGCGCGGTGGCGTCCGGAGCACGTCGGCCGCTGGTGGAATTGGTGGCGCGGGTGGACTCGCCCGACTGGCACGAGGCGTGGGCCAACACCGCCGCCCGAACTCCCATGCCAAACTACCCGTGCCAAAATCAATTGGTACACCCGCGCGGCGGACGCCAGAGGCTCACACTTGGTCCATTAGCTGAAGCGCAGGCCCGTACATGATCTTCCACGAGCCGCAGAAGTCGAGAAGCCCGCACCGAACGCACCGTTGCCCGATGTAGAGCCAGCGGATGAACTCGCGGTCGCGGCTAAGCGCGAACCCAACCCCAAGATCACACCGGGGGTGGCGGCACTCACGGCAGTCCCAATAAATCGCCTTTCCGGAATCGCAGTAACCCTCGCTATCACAGATGAGGTGTTCCGCATTGCACTCGGGGCAGAGTCGGTGGGCGGCTCCGCCTTCGTTGTAACTGAAGAAGAATGCTTCCGACCCACACCCGTAGCGGGCAACACGAAACTCGTCGATCTCGTTACCGCCGTAAGACGCCTGACACTGGACCATGAACGGCAAGATGTCGCTCACTGTTGAGCCGATGTCGTCGGGCAATTGCGGCTCGTCCTGCATTTGTGGCCCTCACGCCTTCGCCAGTCCGGCCAATTCCGCTGCCGTCGGTAGCTTCGGCCGGCGACCCAGCAGCGACGTGACGCCGGCGTCTCTCGGCGTGGAATCGA
>JAYTTN010000855.1:0-2972 GCA_043745295.1 Fimbriiglobus sp.
TCGCCGGAGTACGCGGGAGTCGCCGCAAACGGCTCCAGGTTGACGGGGAAGTTGCCGAACGTCCGCCCCCCGTCCACGCTCCGGGCGACGGTCACCCCCATGCGGGTGTCCGTCGGACTGCTGGCCTCCCGGCGGTCGTAGAAGACCGCGTTCACCGACCCGTCGAGCGGATCGACGGCCATCCAGGCGAACAACTGGTCCCGGCCGTTCTTCGGCGGGTCGGTGTTCACCCGCACCGGCTCGCCCCACGTCTTGCCCCCGTCCCGGCTGGCGGCGACGAACACGTCCGCGTCGCCGTTCCGCTTGTCCGCCCAGCACACATACACCGACCCGCGGTCCTTGCCCCGGCTCACGTCGCACCCGGTAACTGGTAGCCCGTTGTGCTGGGGCAGGCCGACGGACGAGAAGTTCCACCCGCCCGGCTGGTCGGCCACCTTCACGTCCTTGCCGAACGAGAACCCGCCGTCTTCGGACTTGTCGATCAGGATGCCGTCCGCCCCGGCCCAGGCGACGTACACCTCGCCCTTCGGCCCGACGGCCGGCACCGCCCCCTCGACGGTGTTCTTGTCGTCCAGCGCGCCGCCCGACTTGTCCGACACCCGCACCGGCGGGTTGAACGTCTTCCCGCCGTCCTTCGACCGCGCGAAGAAGATGCGGCTGCGGTGTTCCGGGTCCGCGCTGCCGTACTTGTCGAACCGCGTCCAGGCGACGTACACGTTGCCGCGGTGCGGCGAGCCGGCGACGCCGTCCACGGCGATCCACGGCTTGTCCTCCATCGGCTCGACCGTGTTGACGTGATCGACGACGGCGACCGGCGGCTCCCACGCCAGTCCGTCGAGCGACCGGCGGACGAACACCCCGCTGGCGGCCCGCAGCGGGGTCGGCTCGCGGTAGCCGAGGGCGGACAGGTAGCAGTGGTAGACGGTCCCGTCCGGGCCGAACGCGACCACGTCGTCCCCCTGGTTGCGGCGATCCGGGTTCGGGGCCGCTAGCATCTTCCAGGTCTTCCCGCCGTCGGCCGAGTTGTACGTGAAGTTGTTCGACGTGTAATTGCCCAGTTGCCGCCCCTGGAAGGAACTGACGACGACGTGATCCGGGTAGACCGGGTTGATCGCCACGCACGTCTCGCCCGGCTGTTTGGCGTCCGGCGGCGAGACGCGGACGACCTTGTGCGGCACCGGCGCGACTTGAAGCCGTGGCGGCGGAGCCGTCTCCACACCGGGAGACTTTGCCACGGGCGGCTGGGGTTGCCCGCCGGACCAGACCCCGCCGAGCGAGGCGACGAGGAGGAGCAAGCCGAGCAGGGCGAGTCGCATGGGTGGTCCTTCGGTGAACGTCGGGCGAGTGGAGTCTTGATATTCTCCGCCACCCGCACCGCCAGTGACACCCGGCTGTCAGATACGATTCCGGTCAAACCGTTCTAGAAGAGGAACACGGATGACACGGATTCAAGGCAGGATCCAAGTCGGGATCATACCAAGAATGTGTTCTTTCCGATCCTCTTTATCCCGGCTCGGATCCGTGTCATCCGTGTTCCCTCTTCTCGAATTCCTTCAAATCTCGCCGAGCGGTTCCTTCGAGTCGCCGAATTTGTCGAGTTTCACGCCGGCCTTCGCCATCAGGCTCAGGTACAGGCTGCACATCTTGCGGTTCGGCTTGCCGGTGTAATCCAGGATGCGGCCGGTCTTGATCGTCCCGCCGCCGCGGCCGACCATCACCACCGGCAGTTGGTCGTTGTTGTGGTTGCCGGTCATCATGCTGGAGGCGTACAGGATCATGCTGTTGTCCAGCAGCGTGCGGTCGCCCTCCTTCACCGCGTCGAGCTGCGTGGCGATGTAGCCCACCTGTTGCAGGAAGAACCGATTCACCGTCAGCCAGTCGCCCGCGTCGGTGTGCGACAGCAGGTGGTGGATCATGTAGTCGATGCCGCCGGTCTTGTTCTGCACCGACGACAGGTTTGGGAACCGCAAGGACGAGTGGTCGTTGTTCAGCTTCAGCGTGGCGACGCGGGTGGTGTCGGTGCGGAACGCCAGCACGAGGATGTCGCACATCAGCCGCATGTGCTGGTCGATGTCCTGCGGGATGCCGTCGGCCGGTCGCTTCATGTCCGGCTTGTCCAGCGTCGGCCGCCACCCCTGGAGCCGCCCGGCCTTGCCCGCCGCCTCGATGCGGGATTCCACCTCGCGGACGCTCGACAGGTACTCGTCTAGCCTCCGCTGGTCCGCCGTGCCGACGGTGCGCTTCAGCCCCTTCGCGTCGTCCAGCACCGCGTCCAGCACGCTCTTGTCGGCCTTGCCCACCTCGTCGCGGAACAGCCGGTCGAACGCCAGCGCCGGGTACACCTCCAGCGGCGTCGGCGTGGTGGCGGAACTCCACGAGATGTGCGAACTGTAGATCATCGAGTAGTTCTTGTGGATGGCCGCGATGGACGGCTCGCACCCCAGCACCAGGCTCGGCACCTTCGTCCGGCCCTTCAGGGCGTTGGCCACCACCTGATCGCAACTGATGTCAGACTTGATCTCGCCGTCCGGCGCGAGGTGGGCACCCGTCAAGAGGTTGCCGGTTTGGCAACTGTGGATGCCGCCGATGAGCGCCTCTTGATTGTACAGCCCCTTCAGGAACAGCAGCTTCTCGCGGACGGGCAGCAGCGGCTCCAGCACCTTGCCGAGCGTCATTCGCTTGCCTTCGCCCTTGGCCCACCACTCCTTGCTGTGGAAGCCGTTGCCGGAGAACAGCACGGCGAACCGCACCGGCGGTTCGGACGCCGGCTTGTCGCCGCCGAAGGCGGGGAGCGACTCCAGCCACGGCAGCGCCATCGTGACGCCCAGGCCTTTGAGGAAGGTGCGGCGGGGGAGGGAGGGCATGGGAAGTATCCAGTGGATGAAAAAGGTCGCGCAACGCCGCCGGCGGTTGTGGCGCGTTTGGTGTTCTTCGCCCCGGAGGGGCCGTCGGCCGTAGCCAGGGGCGGAAGC
>JAYTTN010000856.1:0-2962 GCA_043745295.1 Fimbriiglobus sp.
GACGTGGGCGGACTCGTGCGCGCGGATGGCCTGGAACTGCGCCCGGTTCCAGTTCGGGTACAGGTCCGGCGGGCCGTCGTCGGCCGCCCGCGCCGGGCCGGCCATCAGCCCCACCCCGGTCACGGCGGCCGCCGTCGCCAGGCCGCCCGTCAGGAACCGCCGCCGGTTCGACGCGCCGCCGATTTGCGTGGTCTCGGTCATGGTCTCGTACCTCGAGGAAGAAGGAAGAAGGAGGGAAGAAAGGATGCGGGGCCGAGCGGCCCCGCCGCGCGCGTTCAGCCGACGTTGAGTCCGCCGCGGGACGCGCCGCCGAACGCGAACTGGTCGGACAGCGAGGTCGGCCGGCCGCTCAGCAGCGCGCGGCCGTCCACCACCCGGAGCCGCGAGCCGCCCGTCGGGCCGGCCCCGGTGATCGGGTCGGCGTAGCCGTCGTTGTTCACGTCGCGGGCGGCCACGTTCACCCCGCCCAGGAAGTCGGACTGGAAGGCGAAGTAGTCGGCCAGCACCCGCTGGTTGCCGGTGGCGATGGCGCGGCCCTCGTAGGCCGTCACGCGCGGCCCGCCGCCGCTCCCCGCCCCGGTCAGCACGTCCGCCCGGCCGTCCCCGTTCAGGTCGCCGACGGCCACGCTCACGCCGCCGGTGAACCCCTGACCGTAAGCGAAGAAGCTGGCCAGCAGGGCGAGGTTGCGGCCGTCGAACACCACCACCCGCGGCCCGCCGCCAGCGGAGGCCCCGACGACGATGTCGGCCAACCCGTCGCCGGTCAACTCGCCGGCGGCCACGTTCACCCCGCCGAAGAAGTCGGGCTGGAAGGCGAAGAAGCTGCGCAGAATCACTTGGCTGCCGCGCGTCAGTTCGCCGCCGTCGAACACCAGCACGCGCGGCCCGCCGCCCGCCCCGGCCCCGACGATCAGGTCGTCGAACCCGTCCCCGTCCACGTCGCCGGCGGCCAGGCTGACCCCGCCCGTGAACCCCTGGCCGAAGGCGAAGAAGTCGGCCAGCACCTTCAGGTTGCCGCCGCTCAGCGCCTTGCCGTCGTACACCGTCACCCGCGGCCCGCCGCCGCTGCCGGCCCCGACGGCCAAGTCCTCGAAGCCGTCGCCGTTCAGGTCGCCGACGGCGACCACGGCCGCCCCGCCGAACCCTCCGCCGAACGCCGCGAACGACAGGATCGATCCGCCGCCGTTGGCGTCGTACACCGCCACCCGGCCGCCGCTGGACCCGGCCGCGTAGAACCGTGTCGGCACGACCGGCGTCGTGCCGGCGGGCGGGGTGACGCCCGGCGTCACGGCCACCACTTGCGGGATGGTGACGGTCGCCGCCGTCGTCGCACCCAGGGTCGCGCCGCCGCCCGGCGCGCTGAGCGTCAGGGTGAACGTCTTGGCCGGGCCGGGGCTGGCCGCGCCGGCCGGGACGAGCAGGAAGATGGTCTGGCTGGTCACCCCGGCGGCGAACGACAGGGTGCCCGAGTTCGGCAGGTAGTCCACCCCGGCCACGGCCGTCCCGTTCGCCGTGGTGTAATTCACCGTCACCGCCGCCGACGCCCCGCCGGTGCGGGTGACCGTCACGGCGATGGGCTTGCGGTCGGTGCCGAACGCGGCCGCCGAGGTGGACAGTTGCAGGACGCCGGCCCCGGCCGCCGGCGGCACGACGGCGAGGCCGCGGAGCGGCGACCCGCCGACCGTGCCGAGCGGCGTGGCGGCGGCGGTCGTGATGTTCAGGGAGTACAGGCTGTTGCCGTTCACCGCGAACGCCGCGTCCGTCCCCGCTTCGATGTCGAAGGCGGCGTTCGCGCCGAAGACGATGGGGGCGAAGGTGGCCGCGTTGCGGATCTGATCGACGACGACCGACAGGCCGGTGTTCGGGCTGGGGCTGCCGTCCGGCCCGCCGATGCGGAACAGGATGTCCTGGGCCGGGTCGATGGCGTACAGGGTGGTGACGTTGGTGCCGAGCGTGGCGTCGAAGTTCAGGGTGTACGCGGCCGCCACCGCCTGCGGGGCCGGGGTGATTGGGCCGCCGGAGGTGCCGTAGTACCCCTGGTTGGTGGCGTCGTTCGGGTCGAACGTCAGCGCCGTGTCGGCCGTGGCGACGCCGGTGGCGGGCACGATCCGCAGGCTTTGCCCGGCGTCGCTGATCACCCGCAGGCGGTCGGCCACCGGGTTGAAGTTGACGCCGAACACGCTCCCGCTAAGGGCGGGGGTGAACGCCGGCCCGACCGCCGTGGCGACCCCGGTGACGGCGTCGAGGGTGTACACCCGGCTGGTGCTGCCGACGCCGTACAAGAGGCCGTTCGCCGGCCGGTAGTCGATGCCGATCAGCGTCTCCCCGGCCGCCAAACCGGTCACGGTGACGGGACTGCCGATGAGGGTGCTGGGGCTGGCGCTGTCGAACGCGACGAGGGTGTTCGCCGCCGTCAGGCCGAGGAGTGTGGCGGGCACATCGCGGCCTTCGAGGGCCTCGACGCGGAGGCGGCTACGGGCTGCGGGGGGGGCCGGACGCGGGGCGCGGCGGCGGAAGAGCGCGAGGGGGGTCATGCGGTCTCACGGGGGGTAAGAGGACAATGACGCGGCGACCGTGCCTGAACTGAACCTGCGAACGGCAGCGTCCGGGAGGCTCGGAGCGGGAAGCAAACGGAACGCCCAACTGCCGAAAAAAGGACGGAAAAAATCCGGGTGCGTTCTCGCGGCTCGAACTCCGATGACGGCCCGCGAACGAGTTACGAGGTCGGAGGCGGGGGCGGATTCATCCGTTCTTAAGAAATCTGCCCTGCGCGACGGGAGCCGATGTCGGTGACGGGAAACGGGATGCGTAGTGGCGAGAAAAGGGCTGCCCGCCTTCGGTGCCATGTAGGCGGCCGCCGACGAATGATCGAAGTCACCCGGCCCTGACCGCTACCGACCGGGTGCGGCAAAGTTTCTTGGCGAACCCGGCCCGCAAGGGCCGTGGGTGGGCGGAAACCTCG
>JAYTTN010000857.1:0-1006 GCA_043745295.1 Fimbriiglobus sp.
CGTGTCCCCCGTGACGATCTTGACGCGAATCCCCGCCCGCCGGCAGGCGGCGATGGCCTCCGGCACTTCGGGCCGCACCGGGTCGGCGAGGGCCGTGAAACCGAGCCAGACGAGGCCGTGGAGTTCGTCCGCCAGGTCGGCGTCGGCACCGACCCCTTCGCGGAAACCCAGCCCGATGGTACGCATCCCGCGGGCCTGACAGCCGGTCAACTTCGCGGCGATCTCGTCGCGCTCGGCCGGGGCGAGCGTCGTCGTTTCGGGGCCGCGCAGGACGCGGTCGCAGGCCGCCAGCACGACCTCGGGGGCACCCTTGACGTGCAGCACCGTGCGGCCGGCGGCGTCCCGGCCGGCCGTCGCCATGACCTTGCGCTCGGTGCTGAAGGGCAGTTGCGCCGCCACCGCGAACTTCGACCGGGCGGCCAGGTAATCGACTCCTTGACCGGCGAGCCAGACGAGCATCGCCCCTTCGGTCGGGTTGCCGAGAACCCTGAGGTCCCCGCCCTCGCGGCTCAGGTGCGCCGTGCTGTTGACGGCCATCGCCTCGGCCACGGCCGCGACCCCGGGGACGTTCGCCTCGACCACGGTCATGCGGTTCTGCGTCAGCGTCCCCGTCTTGTCCGAGCAGATCACCGTCGCCGCGCCGATGGTCTCGCAGGCGTGCAGCTTGCGGACGAGGGTGTTCTGGGCCGTCATCTTGCGCATGCTGTACGCCAGGCTCAGCGTCACGCTCATCGCCAGCCCCTCCGGCACCGCGACGACGATGATCACGACCGCGACCATGAAGGCGTTCAGCAGCGCCGACCCCGCCGCCCGGGGCATCCAGTCCGCCGGGTCGGCCGGCACCCCGCCGCCGAGGTACGCCGCCCCCAGGCCCGCGCCGAAGACCGCGAAACCGAGTGCGAGCGCGACGCCCCACCGGGCCAGTGTGTCCTCGGCCAGCACGTCCGGGACGGTCACGCGGACGCCGAACGCGCCCAGCCCTTCGAGCAGAATCTTGAGCCAGACG